>JANXYR010000080.1 GCA_025355965.1 Geobacteraceae bacterium | reverse complement strand
GCAGACGAAGAGCGCGACAAGAATTGTCAGCGACACCGGCGTGCCATGACCGGCCACCTTGACACTGTAGATCGAGAGCGGGCTGATGTTGGCGCAGACCAGCAGGAAGACCAGAGTCAGGGCGATCAGCAGCACCTCCAGGGCTACCTCGTTGGGGGTCTTGCGCCGCTTGGCCCCCTCAATCAGGCCGATCATCCGGTCAAGAAAGGTCTCACCCGGATTGGCGGTGATGCGGACGATGAAGCTGTTGGCGATGACCATGGTGCCGCCTGTGACGGCGCTCCGGTCTCCTCCGGATTCGCGGATTACCGGGGCCGACTCGCCGGTCACCGCCGATTCATTAACCAGGGCTGCACCCGTCACAACATCGCCGTCACCGGCGATCATCTCACCCGCTTCAACCAGTATCAGATCCCCTTTGCGGAGCTGGCTGGCGCCGACAGTGGTGAAGGCGCTTTTGAGCTCGGGTTTGGCAACGAGTTTAGCTGTTACGTCGGTACGGTTCTTGCGCAGTGATGCGGCGCGGGCTTTGCCGCGTCCCTCGGCCAGCGCCTCGGCAAAGGTTGAGAATATGACCGTCAGCCAGAGCCAGGCAGTTACGGTGCCGGTAAACCAGATCGGTTCCTTGTTGGCGCCGGTCAGAGACATGACGAAGGTTACCAGGGTGATGATGCTGGCGATTTCGACGCACAACATGACCGGGTTGCGCCAGAGGGTGCGGGGATCAAGTTTTTTGAGGGAGTCGAACAGCGCGCCCTGCAAAAGCGCTGCATCGAATACCGATTTCGGCTGTTGTATATGTTTCGACATTGTATTTTCTCCGTAGGGGCGATCCTTGTGATCGCCCGCCTTTGACGTTGATGGCAATTTCATCTGGGCGAATACAATATTCGCCCCTACGATACCATCATTAGATGTTCAACAATCGGTCCCAAGGCCAGAGCAGGGAAAAAGGTCAGTGCCCCAACGATCAGGATGACCAGCGTCAGCCAGAGCGCAAAAGGAGCCTTGTCGGTCGGCAGGGTGCCAAGGCTTGGGGGAACATATTTCTTCTCCGCCAGTGAACCGGCCATGGCCAGCACGGCGATGGCCGGGACATAGCGCCCAAGTGTCATAGCCAGGGAGCCGAACAGGTTGTAGAAATTGACGTTGGCGTTCAGTCCGGCAAAGGCGCTGCCGTTGTTGTTGGCCATGGAAGCAAAAGCATAGAGCACCTCGGAGAGGCCGTGGGCGCCCGGATTGGCCATTGATGTTACAGCTTGTGGGGTGATCATGGCGATCCCTGACAGGATCAGTACCGTAACCCCGGCGGTCAGGATAACGAGGATCGACATCCACATCTCCCGCACCTCGATCTTCTTGCCCAGGTATTCCGGCGTTCTGCCGATCATCAGTCCGGAGACGAACACCGCGATGATGGCGAAGGAGAGCATGGTGTAGAGACCGGAACCGACCCCGCCGAAGATGATTTCGCCCAACAGAATCAGGCTGAGCGGCATCATGCCGCCGATGGGGGTCAGGGAGTCGTGCATGCTGTTGACCGCGCCGCAGGAGGTGCCGGTGGTGGCGACGGTAAAGAGGTTGCTCCCCGCCATGCCGAAACGGACCTCCTTCCCTTCCATGTTGATACTCTGTACACCCAGTTTGGCCACCAGCGGATTACCGCTACTCTCGGCCCATTGCAGAACGCCGAAGGAGGTGATCAGGATGAAGAGCATAACTCCCAGCAGCATCCACCCCTGGCGGCTGTTGCCCACCATGACCCCAAAAGTGTGGGTCAATGCGCCAGGGATCAGCAGAATCAGCAGGATTTCAATAAAGTTGGAGAGTGGTGTCGGGTTTTCAAAGGGATGAGCCGAATTGGCGTTGAAGAAGCCGCCGCCGTTGGTGCCCAGCTCCTTGATGGCCTCCTGGGAGGCGACCGGTCCCATCGGGATAGTGACTTCCTTGACGATCATGTTTTCGGTTACCGGGTTGCCCTTGCCATCCTTGATCTGGTTCCCTTTGTCGTCCATTTTGGGCTTGTCATAGTTGGTGGACTGGACCAGCGGCACTGCTTTGTACGCGCTGAAGTTCTGGATCACCCCTTGGGAAACCAGGAGAAGTGAGAGGATGATGGAGATTGGCAGCAGAATATAGAGAGTACAGCGGGTCGTGTCGACCCAGAAGTTGCCAAGCATAGAGGTCTTGCGCCGCACGAAGCCGCGGATCACGGCAATAGCTATCACTATGCCGGTGGCGGCGGAGACGAAGTTATGCACCGCGAGGCCCACCATCTGGGTGAAATAGCTGGCCGCTTGCTCTCCAACATAGGCCTGCCAGTTGGTGTTGGTCGTGAAGCTGACAGCCGTGTTGAGCGCCAGTTGCCAGGTGAAGGGAGGAAGCTTCTGCGGGTTGAGCGGTAGCAGGTGCTGGGTCATCAGCATGACAAAGAGCCCAACAAACAGCATCAGGTTGAAGAGCAGCATGGAACCGGCGTAGCGTTTCCACCCCATCTCATCTTCCGGTTTTACTCCGCTGAAGCGGTAGATCAACTTTTCGCAGGGAGCTATGACGGGATACAGGATGGTGCGCTCCCCCTGGAATACCTTGGCCATGAAGCCGCCCAGGGGCTTGACCAGGGTCAGTAATACGACAAAAAAGAGAATTGTTTGCAGCCATTCATAACTGTTCATGATTTTCTCTCCGTTGATTCTGACGTGCTGATATTGAGCAACTGCCTGGCGATGGAGACCGGTATTACGGCCCATACATTCTCCCGGCGGTCAAACACCGGTACTTGTCCATGCTCATAATCGGGAGGCGGGACAGGCGTGATCCCCTCTTCGTACTTAAGCATATCAGCTTCTTCGAAAGTTTCACCCTCGTACAGTCCGTTTTCTTCATTGAACAGATACGCTTTCATGATTGCTCACCACCTTGCTTGTGTAATGTTTACGATCTTATGGTAGCAGGGGGGATATAAAATGAGTGTCAAAATGAGGGTGGAGAAAGTCAATTTTATGTCAAGATGAATAAAAAGGGAGTTCCATCACGGAACTCCCTTTGCGAAAAAGATTCGGTTTAAATCTGTGATGGCATCAGGCTCTGACCCGAATGGGCATGATCACCGTGGTCAGGCCGTCCCATTGAAGACGGCGCTGAATGGCAAAGGCGGTCTCATTGTGCAGCAGACGGTGGTAGAACTTCTCCAGGCGGAAGGTAAGCTGACCGGTAAAGACGGTGGAACGGGGGAACTCTTCGGCCACCTGTTTGCAAAGATCCACGGCGCTCTCGACCACGTCTGTTGCCAGGGCGGTGCGGTACTCGGCAGCGAAACCGAGTTTATGGGCCATCGCCACATACTTTTCCAACCCAGCATTCACCGATGCTTCCAAAGCTTTGACCTCATCAGCGCCTTTGAAGGAACCCGAATCGATCATGGCTACCGAGACGAAAATAATATTTTTGTAGGTCTTTGGAAAAGTGGCCAAGATTGAGAAGAGCGTATGCACGCCGAAACCGCTGTAGCCTGAAACCAGCTGGATCGCGGTCGCGGAGTTGTGGTCGATTGCCGGTGGTTCTCCGTGAGATGATAGCGGCACATCCAGCAAGGTCTCGTCCAGATCCTTCATCCCCTGTCTGACCCGGACATAATGCCCCTTGATTATGTAGCACAAGCCAACCACCACCGAGGTGATCGCCAGCGTCATCCACCCCCCTTCGGCAAACTTTTCGTAGGTCGTGATTGCAAGAATGGTTACGCAGAGCAGAAGTCCGACCAGGTGGACTGAGAGGTGCCGGATCCACTGAGGGTCTTCCTTCCGGCGCTGGATGAAGAACTTCGACATCCCGAGCTGCGACAGGGAGAAGGTGATGAAAACATTGATAGAGTACATGACTACCAGAGCCGAGACCGAACCTCCGGTGTAGAAAAGTAGGGCAATAGCGGCGATACCCATCAGGAGGATGCCGTTTCGCATGGTCAGTCGAACCGACAGGGCGGCGAAGCGGTGAGGAAACCATGAGTCTATTGCCATATTGGACATGACCCGTGGGCCATCCACAAAACCGGCTTGGGCCGCTACCAGCAGTAGTGCGCCCTCCGAGAAGATGGTAATGAATGAGATCCAGTTTCCCATCGGCCAGTTGCCGAAGAGAGAGTCGGCCAGGACGGCGTTGAGGGTTTTCCCCTCCACCGGTTTGACGCCAACCAACGAATAGCAGAGAAACAGAATCCCTGCGGTGAAGGCCAGCGAGGTCGCCATGTAGAGCATAGTGCGTTTGCCGGTCTGCACCCTGGGCTCCCGCATGATCTGCAGACCGTTGGATACCGCCTCAATGCCGGTGTATGTCCCGCCGCCCAATGAGTAAGCCCGTACAAACAGCAACAGGATGCCAAAGGCGCCAATGCTTGAAAGGTCGTGTTTTAAGCCTGACTGGACATCGCAGACCAGCGGGGCACATTTGTCAACATGGGTTAAAACGCCGTAAACCAGCATCAGGATATGACTGAGGACGAAGGTCATGAAGATCGGCGCCATGACCGATATCGATTCCTTGACGCCGCGGATGTTGAGGATAATCAGGATCACAGTCAGGGCACAGGCAACCGGCACCTTGTAATGGTGATACCCCTTGGGGATGTAGCTGAAGACCGCATCACAGCAGGAGGCGATGGAGATGGTGATGGTCATCACATAATCTACCAATAGGGCACTGCCCGAAACGACTCCGGCCTTCTCCCCCAGCATGTGGCTGGCCACGATGTAACCTCCGCCGCCGTTGGGAAAGTGCTCGATAATGCGCGAATAGGCATAGGAGATAATGAAAACCGTCAGAGCTGTAGCCAAACCGAGAAAGACCGCCAGATAGGTGTGTTCACCCAGGGCGCGGAACGCCTCTTCGGGGCCGTACGCCGAAGAAGATAATCCGTCGGCACCCAATCCAACCCAGGCCAGGACCGGGATCAATGCCATTTTATGGAACAGGTGCGGATCTTTAAGCTGTTTGGGGCCGCCGATGATGGCGCGAACTATCTTTTGTAGCAGTGTTGACGTTTCGTTTGGTGTGCCGTGTTCCATTTAGCATCCCCTTCACTATGGTTCTTCCTACCGATTACTACGGTAGACGATTTCACATCAAGGGGGTGTCAAGATGGGAGAGAATGCCATCAAGAAAGTATCAAGAAGCAGGTGTCTGAAATTGATTTTGCTGTTTACACGCAACTCAAAACTGTTACACTCTGCAGTCGATCAAAATATGCCGAATGGAAGACGTATGAAGGATAAAAACAGAGAACAAGAACATGATTCAATGATCTGTCGCTATTTCAGAGTCGCCCACCGTGACATGGTTTTCCTTAAGTTTATCCTGGAGGCGTATGAGGGGATGAATGTCATGAGTACTGTGGACAACAAGGTAGGTGTCATCCGCATCGCCATAATGCCGGGCTTTGTTGACGATATGGATGGGCTGCTTGCTGACCTTGGGCGGCAGGTAGGCATGGAGCCGGTAGAGTGGCATGATGAACTCTGTACGTTCTGAAACCGGTCAGCTGGCGGCTGAAGAGATCAGTACCTGCAAGCCACGCCCTGCACCAGATATGTAGACAAAAGTAATAGTTGCCGGTCCCCCGCTCTCCTCTCCTGCCCGATAATCATACCTGAATTCATAACGGAAGGATTTGACCCTGCAATTTGGCGGCAGGTTAATATTTTTCGGAAGATCCCGAATGGTTGGCCAGGAACAGTCGCTCTGCTGTGCAACGGCAAAAGTGGGTAGTTTGCCCATCAGCGGCATTTCGACCCTGCAGTAATCAAAGAAGAGAGCGTCATGCAGTATAGCAACATCTGCCAGCGGTTCAGCCAGTCGCGCAAAAAGCTCGAAAACCCTTCGGCAGGACATGCTGGAGAGATTCTCGTTGCCCGCCTGACGTGCCATATGGTCAAGAACCCCTGAAAATGGCCTGTCTTGCTGTAGAACCTGGAACGCCGCCGCAAATCCGCCATGCTTGTTGAAAAGGTCGAGCATACGTCCGATTGTCTCGATGCGGCAGATGTCCTCAAAGGAAAGCCACGGGTTGTGCAAGATTGTATAAGGAGGGGAATCTGAAAAAGCATATTCCTCACGAGCTGCAATAGCCCGCATCGGGGCGCCTTTAAGTACTTTGAGCGGTTCGATCTGGATCATGTCCGGCTTCAGTTCGGCAATGGTTTGCAGGGAGTTTAAAAAACCGGCGTAGTCCTCTCCCGGCAGTCCAGCCACCAGGTCAAGGTGTAGCTCAATCTGCGTCTTGGTTCCAAGCTGCACGATATTAGAGAAGATGCATGACAGATCAGCTGTTCGTCCCACCTGTTCGAGGGTTGCTGCCGATGATGATTGAATGCCGATTTCAAAGCGGAAGGTGCTCTTAGGAACACGCGCAAGGGTCAGCAGATTGCTGTCCGTCAGCAGGTCTGCGGCGATTTCAAAGTGAAAATGGCTGCTGCGGTTATGTTCCAGGATGAACTCCCAGATTTCACCTGCCCGCCTCGCATCATAGTTAAACGTACGGTCTACCAGCTTTATTTGCGAAACATTGCTGTTCATCAAAAAGAGGAGATCTTTTTTTATCCTCTCCATGCTGAAGGAACGTACCGCCCCCTCCGTTGATGAAAGGCAGAAGGCGCAGGAGAACGGGCAGCCACGAGAGGTTTCGTAGTAGATCAGCGGCTTTGAAAAATCTACCAACCCGGTTTCAAAGGGTGAAGGGAGCCTGTCGAGTTCCAGGTCCTTTCTGCTGAGTGGGCCTGATACCGAGTCGCTGCCGTCCCGGAAAAAGAGGTTGTCAATCTCTGCCAAGCTTTCCTGCTGCATGCTTATATGCTCTTGTGTCAGTGTTGCAATCAGACGCCTGAAGGTCTCTTCTCCCTCCCCCTTGATCACAAAGTCAATTGCAGGATTATCGTGCATAAGGTCGAAGATCCCGAAGGAAACCTCCGGTCCGCCAAGGACGATGCGGGTCTGCGGAGAAATTTTTTTGATATCAGAAACAATTCGCAGGGTCTGCTCGATATTCCAGATATAGCAGGAGAAGGCAACCAGATCGGCCGCTTCGGCCATGACGAGTCTCAGGATATGTTCGCGAGGTTCGTTAACGGTCCATTCGCGAATTGCTATCTCGGCATCAGGGAGGTCAAGGCAGTAGGCCGCCAGACAGGGTAGGGCCAATGATGCGTGCGAGTATTTGGCGTGCAGGGTTGTAAGGAGGATTTTCATATCAGTGAGGTCTCAGAATGTAAGGAGATATTTGCCATCTTTGCTCTGAATCTCAGTCTTGAAGGGTTTTGACAGGGTGTTCAATTTTTCTATAACGTCAGCACCCTTATCACCGGTCATTAGTTGTGGCTGAAAACCGACCCGCCGGTGCAGAACATCAAGCGGCAGTATCTCCGCTTCCCGGTGACCATCGTTCAACTTCAGACGGATAATGGCGCTGACGTCTGCGGTCTTGCTTTTGCTGGCAAAGGTGAAATTGCCCAGGCTGTAAAAGATGATGCTGTTTTTGTAGCGCTCGATCCCTTGCAGGATATGGGGGTGGTGGCCTATGATAACGTCCGCGCCCGCTTCGATGGCTTTGTGGGCGGCAGTGCGCTGGTAAGGTTGTACCGTGTTGATCGCCTCCTTTCCCCAGTGAAATGAAACGATGACGTAGTCTGCCTGACTGCGGGCGTTTGCTATATCGGCAGTCACCATATTCTCGTAGCCGGGGGCGGTGCCAGGACGATTCTGCCCGGCAAAAAACTTGACCGGCTGGGTCAACGAGTAACCAAGGAAAGCAATCCTTTTACCTTTAATTGTATAGAGCGCTATTTTACGCGCCTCTGACAGGTTTTTACCGGCACCGATCCAGGCGATACCATTGTCGCTCAGATGCTGTAGTGTCTCTGCCAGCGCTTCGCTACCAAAATCCATACTATGATTGTTGGCGAGTGTTACCAGATTGAAGCCGGCATCCCGAATGGCTTTTGCAGCCTGTAGCTCGGCCCGGAAGCGGAATTTTTTTTCAGAATATTCCTCTCCACCCTCAGCGATCGGCGATTCCAGATTGGCTATATTGATATCACCCGGGGCCAATTCATTTTTGACGCCATTAAACGGGTGATCATATCCTTTTTGCCTCAGTATCGGTGCCCATTTTCCGGCCAGCATGATGTCACCCACTGCATTGATGACAATCTCCTCTGCATGCAGGGATAGCGGCTGGCTGAGTAGTGTTACTGCTATAAGAATGTTGGTAATGATTGATTTCATCTGGCTCTTTTGCATTGACGTATAAGGGCGCAAGTGCTAATAAATACACGCTTACTACTGAAAAATAAAGGTGTTTCCTGATGCTTGACATGAAATACATACGTGAAAATTTTGAGGAGACAGATCGGCGACTCCGTACTCGCGGTGGAGAATCCTATCTGGCAGGCTTTTGTGAACTGGATGAAAAACGGCGTGCGCTACTGATAGAGTGCGAAACTCTCAAGGCACTGCGTAATTCGGTCTCTGATGAGATCGGACGTACCAAGGACAAAAGCCTGGTTCAGGATAAGATCCTGGAGATGCGAGAGGTCTCCCATAAAATAAAGGGTTTGGATGAAGAGTTGAACCAGGTTGATGATCAGCTGCACTCATTCATGTTGACAGTGCCGAATCTGCCACACATTACGACCCCTGTTGGTACATCTGAGAACGACAACGTTCTTGTCAGGTCGTGGGGAGAACCACAGAAGCTTCCTTTTGAAGCTAAGGCTCACTGGGACCTCGGAGAAGATCTTGGTATCCTTGATTTTGAGCGAGGCGCCAAGATCACAGGTGCGCGTTTCACCTTGTACCGTGGTGCAGGAGCGCGACTCGAGCGGGCCCTGATTAATTTGATGCTTGACCTGCACACCGACCAGCATGGCTATCAGGAGGTTCTACCCCCTTTCATGGTCAATCGTGACTCCATGACCGGTACCGGGCAGCTCCCCAAGTTCGAAGAAGATCTTTTTAAACTGGTCGATCCCGAATTTTTCCTGATTCCGACCGCCGAGGTGCCGGTAACCAATATCCACCGTAATGAGATCCTTAAAAAAAGCGATCTGCCTATCAGCTATTGTGCCTACACCCCCTGCTTCCGTCGTGAAGCCGGTTCCTACGGCAAAGATACCCGCGGTTTGATCCGTCAGCATCAGTTTAATAAGGTGGAGTTGGTAAAATTTGTTCACCCGTCGGAATCGGACGCTGCTCTTGAAACATTAACCGGCCATGCCGAAAAGGTACTGCAGTTGTTGGAACTCCCTTACCGTGTCATGGCGCTTTGCAGCGGAGATATAGGCTTTTCCGCAGCCAAGACCTACGACATCGAAGTCTGGTTGCCGGGGCAGAGTTGCTATCGTGAGATATCCTCATGCAGTACGTTTGGTGACTTTCAGGCGCGCCGCGCTTCGATCCGCTTCCGTGAAGACGAAAAGGGCAAGCCTGAATTCGTACATACGTTGAACGGTTCCGGCTTGGCAGTTGGGCGCACCTTGGTGGCAATCCTGGAAAACTACCAGCAGGAGGACGGCTCAGTGTTGGTCCCGACCGTTTTGCAACCATATATGGGCGGTTTAGAGCTGGTAAAGAGCTGACAGTTTTTATTCTCTGCTGTACAAATAGATGACGCTGTGAGAGGTATATAATGTTTGGCAAAAAGAATGCGTTGTTGCTGAAAGAGGCGGAAGCCAAAATAAAGCGGCAGCAGGATAAGCTTGACTGGTATCAGCGTCATTACGAAAAGCAGCAGGTATATATCGAAGAGTTATATGATGTGGTTGGCGACCTTTCCCGCCAACTTGGGATGGTGCTTAATAGCAAAAATATGGAGCGTATCCAGGTAAGCCCCTTATTGGAGGATAACAGCAACTTTTTTCTCGATTTATACCTGCTGTTTAGTACGAGGTTCAAGAAGGGCAAGAATGTTACGTGCTATTATGGCAAAGAACTTAAGGAACTACAGAGTAAGTTTGAAGACAGGGATTTTAGGAACAGCAGAATCATACACCTGACCGAACGCTTGTCTTTAAATGATTTGCTTGCTCTTTTAAGGGGTGGCCTCTGGAGTAAATCAGTTGAAGATTCGTTGCAAACAATAAGAAGTGAAAAAAAGTTTGATACTAATCAACAGTAATATCCTTGCAACGTGCTATTGGTGATGGTTACCATTTGAAAAACAGAAACAGGTGTGCTATAAAGTTAAACGCATGACAACGGAGAGGTGGCCGAGTGGTTTAAGGCAGCGGTCTTGAAAACCGCCGAAGGTAACACTTCCGTGAGTTCGAATCTCACCTTCTCCGCCATTAATTAGATACCGGCGGTTGGCTCTTATATGCTAACCGCCTTTTTTATTGTGGGAACATGTGATTAGCTTGCAGGTAAAATGAAATCACTCGATACTGTCAAGCAGGGGGAGAATGGTTAGGCTATGCAAATAACAACACCTTACATAAAGCTGGACTGTCTTCTAAAAGCGGAAAATGCGGTTTCTTCCGGTGGTGAGGCAAAGGCCATGATCGCAGAGGGGTACATTTCGGTAAATGGTGAAGTTGAGTTCCGGCGTGGTCGCAAGTTGTATCCAGGGGACCGGGTCGTGTACGGAAAAAGAAAGTTCACGGTCGAATCTGCATGAAAGCGGTATGGCTGTCGTTAGAAGAACTGCTTTGCCTGACGCCAGCAATAGCGGTACTCAAATAATTTGACTTCTCCCGTTGTTTGAAATTAGAATACATCCCTTGTTGAGCCAATTCCCAAGCCTTTGTGGGCTGTTAAGGAGCAAATGCAATGAATATGAGATTTCTAGATGCCTGTTGGGGTAAACCTGTAGATCGCACTCCAGTGTGGCTTATGCGTCAGGCCGGTCGCTATCTGCCGGAATACATGGCGGTTCGTTCCAAATGCACTTTTCTTGAACTGTGTAAAACACCGGAACTGGCTGCTGAAGTCACTATTCAGCCGGTTGATATTCTCGGCGTAGATGCTGCGATCATGTTTTCTGATATCCTGACGCCGGTTGAACCGATGGGGATGAAGCTTGATTTTGTTCCGGGGCCGGTGTTTGAAAGCCCGATCCGCAGTATGGCAGATGTGGAGAAATTGCGCATCCCGCAGATGGAACAGGATGTCCCATACGTGCTTGAAACTATTAAAATACTGCGTCGTGAGCTTGCCGGGAAAGTGCCGCTGATCGGATTTGGTGGAGCGCCGTTTACGTTGGCCTGTTATATGGTTGAGGGCAAAGGTTCCAAGGATTTTGCCCAGATCAAGCGGATGATGTATGCTGCGCCTGATGTCTACGCTGCATTGATGGAGAAAATCACCACCATGAGCATAGAATATCTGAACGCCCAGATTACAGCTGGCGCGCAGTGTATTCAGATATTTGATACGTGGGGTGGGATCCTGTCTCCTGCAGATTATGAACGCTATGTGTTGCCGTATACCGCCAGGCTGATCAATGGGCTGAACCGTATGGAAACGCCGGTTATCCATTTTGTAAAGGGGTCCGGATCCATGCTGGATAGTGTCCAAAAAGCTGGCGGCGATGTTATGGGGCTGGACTGGCACGTAAGTCTGGGGGCAGCCAGGGATCTGCTCGGCCCACAGATGGCGGTTCAGGGCAATCTCGACCCTACCGTGCTGTACGCAACACGGGAAATTATAGAGCGCGAAGTCAAGCGGGTACTTGATGAGAACGCTGGTCGTCCTGGGCACATCTTTAACCTGGGACACGGCATCCTGCCAACGGTTCCACCTGAAAATGCCAAATTCATGGTTGAGTGTGTACACCGGTTGTCGCAAAAATAATTCAAGAGGCTACTTGTGTCGATTGCACTTAAAAATATCGTAGTATTTGTCACCGACCTGGCTAAGGCAAGATCCTTCTATGTTGACCTTCTCGGGTTGCCGGTTGCCGGCCAGAGCGAGATGCTGATTGAGTTTTTCCCCGGAGCATCTACGTCTATGGGTGTTTCACTCGCTTTGCATGAAGATTCTCGTACTCTTGTTGGAAGACATACTGGCATCACCCTTAAGGTGGAAAATATTGTCGGAGTGTGCGAAACCCTCAAAAATGGCGGAGTTCATTTTGTGGAGCCGCTTGAGTCCAGTCCGTGGGGCAAGATGGCGGTAGTGCAGGATTTTGACGGTAATATGATCGCTCTGGTGGATCGGTAGGTGAAGATTGAAACCGGCAGGCTCAGACATTTTTCCTGCGCCTGCGAAGTTAGTTTAATTCAAGTGTTAGGCCGGGCTCTTGTATTTTTTCTGATTTTATTTGCCTTGAATACTATCGGTTCAGTTGGATTTGCTGCGACTCCTCCGCGAATGCGTCCATACACAGGGGCTGGGCTCTTGATTTTTACTCAGTCAGGCAAGACTCTGACCCAGGATCTGCAGTTACAGCTTTACGAAGAGCCTGGCCTTTCGCGGGTTGGAATGCTGAATGATTCCAGATTGTCAGGCAATGAGTGGATCTTTGGTCTCCAGGAGGGGACTTTACCGCTGATAGTTTTTGCTCGCAAAGGCGATTGGTTGCGGGTTGCTTATGACGAAGCCGGTCGGGAAGCTTGGGTTAACCCAGAGAATAAGGGGTGCTTTCAGTCGTGGGAACAGCTTCTTAAACGGCAGACCGGCTACATTCTTCCCGGCCTGCCGTTGCAGTATTACAAGCTGCGACAGTATCCCGGCGGGAAACTGCTCGCTACGCTTTCACCAAAGCAGGTATTTAAGGTTTTGACGCTTGAGAATGACTGGAGTATGGTGCTGACCGATCAGTCGCTGATCGGGTGGTTGCGTTGGCGTGACGAGGATGGCAGGTTGCTGGTTGGGATCAATCCCTGACATGCATTTGCGGTGCTGTAAAAACCATTGACGTCACTGTCGTGGTATGATATTGACACACCCATGATGATCATGATTACGGCAAAAGCAGAACGAGCTATTATCGCAGCGGCGTGTGGTGCCGCACTTTTGCCTGTTGCCCGCTGATTGTCGTTCCGCTTTAAAAGATAATCGCAAGCCGTGGGCAGGAGTCCGCGGCTTTTTTTTATTTGCAAAGTATGACAGGGAATAGATGCGTATATAACCATATAGAGGGGGAGCACGAATGAGAATCGAACTGGTGCCGCCAGGAACTGGCGAGTTGACTTATGAAATCAGAAATATTGTCAATGTGGCTGAAAAACTCCAGAAGCATGGCGTTAAGATCAACTGGGAAAACATCGGCGACCCGATTGTCAAGGGTGAGAATATTCCTAAGTGGATGAAGGAAATTGTGGCCAAGGCCGCAATGGATAACCGTACCTGGGGATATTGCCATACCCGCGGTGTGCTTGAAACCCGCGAATTTATCTGTGACACAACCAACAGTCGCGGCGGCGCCCAGATCACCCCTGATGATATCATTTTCTTTAATGGACTTGGGGACGCAATCGCCAAAATTTACGGTTGCCTGCGTCCGGAGGCGCGGGTGCTTATGCCTTCGCCATCATACACCACTCACACTCTGGGTGAAATCGGGCATGCCCACTCGGCTCCATCACTATATTGTCTCAAGCCTGAAAATAACTGGTACCCGGATATTGAGGACCTGCGCAACCATGTCCGCTACAATCCGAACGTCTGTGCAATCATGCTGATCAATCCTGATAACCCGACCGGCATGGTCTACACTAAAGAGTTGCTGCAAGAGATTGTTGCTGTAGCCCGTGAAAACGACCTGTTTATCATCGCTGATGAGGTTTACATAAACATCGTGTATAACGGTGAAAGTACGGTGCCTATCAGTGATGTGATCGGGGATGTCCCGGCAATTTCATTGAAAGGTATTTCCAAGGAGTTCCCTTGGCCAGGGTCACGCTGCGGCTGGATTGAAGTGTATAACGGCCAGAAAGACGAGCGCTTTCAAAAATATATCAACCTGATCCTTACCGGTAAGATGAATGAGGTTTGTTCTACCACTCTGCCGCAGATGGTTATCCCTGAAATCGTCCGTCATCCGGAATATTCGGCCTATCTGGCGCAGCGCATCGCCAGTTATGAGCGTATGAGCAATATCACTTATGATTGTCTCAGCAAGGTTCCTTCTCTACAGGTGAATCGAACCAATGGTGCATTCTACATGGCTGTGGCATTCAAGGATGGTTTGCTGAACAACCGTCAGTCGATTCCAATTGCTAACCATGAGGTTAAAGAGCTTGTGGAGGGGCTGATCAATCAGCCTGGAGTTTCACCAGATAAACGTTTTGTCTATCAGATACTGGCAACAACCGGTATTTGCACAGTGCCGCTTTCTTCCTTTTCTACGCCGCTGCAGGGTTTCCGTGTGACGCTGCTGGAGAAGGATGAAAACGAGTGCCGCAGGATCTATAGCACCTTGGCGGAGAAAATCGGGGAGTATCTTAATTCTTGAAGTGCGTGATCATGATGTAATAAAAACGGGGAGTGAGACTGTTGTCTCTCTCCCCGTTTTTGTTTATCAAGAACTGTGGTCTGATCAGACTTTCTTGTCACTATCCTCACTCTTAGGCTTGATTTCGATCTCGTCCTTGCCCTCCGACGCCTTCTTGAAGTTACGGATACTTTTGCCAAATGCCCCGCCAATTTCCGGAAGTTTTCCAGCTCCAAAAACGACCAGAACTATGACCAGTACAACTATCAATTCCGGCATGCCAAAACCAAACATTGTGCCCCCTCCGCAGTGTGTGTTAGTAGTCTTGGTACTATCTCACTGACGCAGAAAAAAATCAAGGGTTGTGACATGTTATTCAGGTATACAGAATACCGAAACATTTGAAACAATTCCGGAGCCATATGAAGAGCCTGTCTATGATGACAATTTCCCTGATGTTGCCGTTTTATATACTGTTGTCTCCTCTCGCTGTTCTTGCAGCAGAGTCCGAGATTATCCCTTTTAGAACCTTTAATCAAAGCCCTCTGGTGCAGATCTATGGTCTCCCACATGACACCGGTGCTGACATCGTTCCACCCGGTAAGATTCTTGTAAGTCTGAACCAGGACCTTTCCAGCAACTATACGGTCAATAACACTACACACGAACAGATAACACTCGATGGTGAAACTTACCGACTGGCCTTGGCGGTGCGTTACGGCGTAGTTCCGCGCTGGGAGATCGGTATAGAAATCCCATACCTTTCTCAAGGAGGAGGTTTCCTAGACACCTTTGTCATCAACTGGCACAACACCTTTGGACTGCCGCAAGGAGGCAGGGACAGTGCACCCAAAGGTCGCATCAACTACAGCTATCGCAAGGACGGTATGCAAAAACTACGTATGGATCAAGCCGTTTCAGGAATAGGTGATGTCAGTTTGATGGGAGGATATAGCCTGTATGATGTTTTCGATACTGGACATCAGGATAGGCTGGCGCTTAAAGGCGCAGTCAAACTTCCAACCGGTGACAGTTCAAGTCTGAACGGCAGTGGTAGCACAGATTTAATGATCCAACTATGTGGCAGCAGGACTAACTATAGCAACTGGGGATCTCTGGGGGTGTACGGCTCCGTTGGTGTCCTTGCTATGTCCAGAAGTGATGTACTCCGCGATCAGCATAACCAATTTGCCGGATTTGGCACACTTGGTTTTGGCTGGGGGCCGGCTTCATGGATATCATTCAAAGCTCAACTGAATGGCAATACTTCACTGTATCGCGACAGTTCGCTTGACGAATTGTCAAAGAACCCACTGTTGCTGGTTTTTGGTGGGGCGCTAAGGTTGCCGGGAGAATATCTGCTTGATATTGGTGTCGCGGAAGATGTTGCGGTCGCCACAGCCCCGGATGTCAGTTTCCATCTGGGATTGAGCAAACGGTTCTAAATAAAAGGCCCCAACTTTCGGGGCCTTTTATTGCACTACAGCTGTGTCAGCAGTTTTTTCATTGCTAAAAATGTACTCTTAATGAGAAAGTATACGAGTCATGATTGCTATTTGACGAAGGAAAATGACGTAAGTTAAAGGGGAGGTCGTTATGTCGTTTTTTAGGAATATCAATCTGTTTTGGAAGTTCGGGATCTTCGGAGCTTTAGCCAGTACCCTGTTGCTGGTAGCGATCACCGTCTCCTATCTTGGTGTTAAGGGAACCAATGACCGTTTCGACCGTTTTACGGATAAATATTCTGCCCTCTCCTTGACGGTAAGTGAAATGCACACCCAGGGTATTCAGACAGAACAGGCGATCCGTAACGTGATTCTGAATCCGTCTGACGAGAAGGCACTCTCCAACTATAAAAAAGCCTCTGAGGAGTTTCTCGGCTTGCAGAAGGAGGCGGTTGTCATAGCCACTGGAGTCAAGGAGTATGGCAAACAGTTGGAAAAACTGCCTCCGATGTGGCAGGAGAATGGTGCCATCAAAGAGGAGATTATCAAGCTGGCCAAGGACGGTAAGCAGTCTGAGGCAGTTGAGATGCTTGTCAAGAAAGAGACTCCAAAGTGGCGTGAAGTTAAGGCGCTGATCATTGAGATGCAGACCGCCCTCAAGAAGGATATGAAGGCAGAACACAAGGCGCTTAATGATTTTACTGACCGCAGTTTCACCCAAACCATGACGATACTGGTGGTTGCCTTGCTGGTTATTAATATGCTGCTTATTCTTTTCTGGCGGATTATGCAGAGTTCCTTCAATGAGATGGTTGCACGTTTAAAGGATATTGCCTCCGGTAACGGTGACCTGAGCAAGCGGCTTGAAGTCAAAGGGAAGGATGAACTTGCCCAGGCGGCTCATTGGCTGAATGAGTTTATTGAAAAGATCTCCCACACGATCTCTGATGTTATCGGCACAACCTCCACGCTGTCATCTGCCACCTTTGAGTTGAACAGTACTGCCGACCAGATGGCCAATAGTGCCGAAGAGGTGGCTAATCAGGCAAGCACGGTTGCAACCGCCAGTGAAGAGATGGCAGCAACAAGTAATGATATTGCCAACAACTGCCACCTCGCCGCTCAAAGTGCACAACAGGCTGCTGATACGACCCAAAAAGGTTTTGACGTTGTCAAACACACAGTTACTGGAATTCGTGACCGTGGAGAACGTACCAAAGTGAATGCCCGTGCTATGTCATCTCTCGGTGAACGATCTGACCAGATCGGTGCCATTGTAGCCACTATCGAGGATATTGCTGACCAGACCAATCTGTTGGCCCTTAACGCTGCTATCGAGGCGGCCAGGGCCGGTGAACAGGGCCGGGGTTTTGCTGTTGTTGCTGACGAGGTACGTAATCTCGCTACGAGAACAACAAAAGCAACCAAAGAGATCAGTGAGATGATCAAGGCGATTCAGGGTGAGACCAGACAGGCGATTGTCTCGATGGAAGAGGGTGTCAAAGGGACAGAAAAGGGGGCTGCTGAGGCGACCCAGCTGGAAACAGCCCTGCAGGAGATTATGGAGCAGGTGAACGCTGTTACGATGCAGGTCAGCCAGATTGCTACTGCAGCAGAAGAACAGACAGCTACCACCAGCGAGATCACCAACAATATCCACCGTATATCAGAAATTATCGAAGGGACCTCAAAAGGTGCTCAAGATACAGCGGCGGCTTCGTCAAGCCTGTCGCAAATGGGGGAAACGCTCCGTCAACTTATGGCACAGTTCAAGCTGTAAAAAACGTTCATTATACAGAAAGAGGCGGGAAACAATTGTTTCCCGCCTCTTTCTGTGTATACTGATCCAGAATTTAACGAATTAATATTTCAGATCTGCGTAATCCACCCAGCCACCAGCCAGTACCAGCGCTTTGTCGAATGGTGAAATATCAAAGCGGAATGTTTTTTGCTTGCCACCACCATTCATTGTCAGGGTTCCGGCCTCGATGTTGATGCTCATGAAAGCGTCCTCTTCGCCCGCGTGGGAGAAAATCAGATCCAGATCTGCCTTGGGAAGTTCGATGGCAGCCATGCCGCAGTTGAACATGTTCTGGCGAAATATTCGGGCAAAGGATTCGGCTATTACTGCTGTAATGCCGTTGACCTCGAATACCCAGGGTGCATGTTCGCGTGACGAACCACAGCCGAAGTTAGCGCGAGAGACGATCACCCGTGCATTCTTCGTCTTAGGCCCGTTCGGATCGAAGCCGGGTAGCTTCAGATCTTCCAGGATGTACGGTTTGAGGTCTTCCTTGGTTATCTCGGTCAGGTATTTGGCCGGGATGATCTCGTCGGTGTTGATGTCGCTGCGGTCAAGAAAGAGGACTGGGCCTCCGAATGTTTTCATATGGTTGCTCCTTAAATGTATGGTTTGTAGTGGTTGCCCGGTTTAGGGCGGCCACGTGGGGCCGTCACTACAGAAATCAATCCCTCACAGGTACTTTCTCGGATCTGCGATCATGCCCTCAATCGCACTGGCGGCCGCGGTGGCCGGTGACATCAGATGCACCATGCCACCCTTGCCCATACGTCCCATGAAGTTGCGGTTTGTCGTTGATGCGCAGACTTCGCCCTCTGCCAGAACCCCGTTGCTCATCCCGAGGCAGGCGCCACAGGTCGGGTTAGTGACACAGAAACCGGCCTCCATAAAAATATCGATTAGCCCCTCTCTAGTTGCGTCCTTGAAAATTGCCGGTGTAGCGGGTGAAAGGATACCGCGTACATTCGAGGCCAATTTTCGTCCTTTCAGAATCCGTGCAGCAATGCGCAGGTCCTCCAGACGACCGTTCGTACAGGAACCGATGTAGATCTGGTCAAGCGGAGTGCCGGCCAGTTCGGATACTGTCTTTACCTGATCCGGTTTGTAGCCGAAGGTAATCGTCGGTTCCATGTTGGCGACATCAATTTCGATGGTCTGGTCATAGTCCGCGTCAGCGTCAGCACGCCATTGGGAATAATCAGCCAGAGCAGCTTCTTTGCTGGCAAACTCTCCCTGAATAAATGGCCAGAGATAATTTACAGTAGTCATGTCAGGCTGACAGATGCCTGATGTGCCGCCGGCTTCGATGGCCATGTTGCAGAGCGTCATGCGTGATTCCATTGTCATGCCATCGATAGTCGAGCCGTGAAATTCCATTACCCGGTCGGTGGCGCCGTTAACGCCGATCTTGCCGATGATATGCAGGATGACATCCTTGGCGTAGACACCCTTTGGCAGGGCACCATTAACATTGAACTTAATGGTTTTGGGCTGGCGAAAGGCGCAGACCCCTTTCAGAATGCCGACCTCCAGGTCGGTAGTGCCGATGCCGGCGGCAAATGCACCAAAGGCTCCGTGGGTGCAGGTATGGGAATCACCCATGATGACCGTGTAGCCTGGGCGGATAAAACCGCGCTCCGGGAAGAGGGCGTGACAGACACCGTTGGCGCCGATGTCAAAAAAATCCTTGATATTGTGACGCCGCGCCCAGTCACGCAGAATCTTGGCCTGGGTTGCTGTTTTGGTGTCCTTGCTGGGGGTGACGTGGTCGATGACAGCCTTGATCTTCGTCGGATCAAAAACGCGATCCTTGTTGCGACGAATCAGGTCGTCAATGGCAATCGGTGTGGTGATCTCATGGCAGAGTACCGCATCGAGGCGCAGCACCTTGGTGCCGGGAAACGGCTCGTTTACCAGATGAGCATCAAATATCTTTTCTGCAGTTGTTTTACCCATACATTATACCTCGCTTCATACTGTGATGGTTCTCTGTATACCCTATTATTTTTACCAATAAAAGCAGTATCTCGTGATGTTGCCATCGCCAACGGCGATGACAACGGATTATGTTGCCGGCTTTTTGAGGTGATCAACAAGCAGCTTCGCGGCAGCGGTCAATGCCTCGTAAGATCTGACGCATATCTTTAGTTCCCGGTTAGCCCATGGCTCGTCCAAAATGACCTGACGGATGCGGAGCCCCTTGAAATAGGGTTTTGCCGCCCCTTTCGGGACTATGCCGATGCCAAGACCGGCTTCTACCATCAGGCAGAGGGCGTCAAAGCTATTCACCTGCATGCGCAATTTTGGCGTTCTGCCCAGGTCCTGTGCGGAACGGAGTATCTGGTTGTGCAGCGCGCTTCCAACGGTAAGCCCGACCAGGTCAAAATCAAGGGTTTCCGCGAAAGATACGTATTTCTGTTGTGACAGTGGATGATCCTTCGGTGTGATTACGATCAGTTGATCCGAGTGATACGGAAAAAACTCCAGATCATGATGATAGGTTGCCATGGTGATGATGCCGACATCTGCCGTTCCCTCGGCAACGGACTTCATGATGGTTTCGCTGATTTCCCCCTCCAGCTGCACGTGGATTCCAGGATGCAGGTCCGTGAATGACCTCAGCTCGGTCGGCAAAAACTGATTTATGGAGGAAATATTGGCTGACAGTCGGACATGACCGCGCACGCCGCTGGAGTATTCGCTGATCTGCAGGTACAGGTTGTTCATGTCATGCAGAACTCCGCGCGCCAGCTGCAATAGTGTAATACCCGCATCGGTCGGCACGACCCCCTTGTTGGTACGTCTGAGCAATTGCGTTCCAAAATTTTCTTCAAGTTCACTCATGCGCTTACTGACTGCTGATGCTGCAATGTGCTCGTGCTCCGCAGCAGCAGCGATGGTGCCCTCTTCGACAATTGTGATGAACAGTTTGAGAGATAACGGGTCAATAATCATGGTGGCCTCGCTAATTCGAAGTCAAGTCAATTTGTTTGTGTTCACAGGGTACTACAATACTGTCCGGGTATCCAGCAACAGTATTTTCAGGTAGCACGCATTTTCGGCGTGGTGTATAAACGATCCATACTTAATTGAGGATATTGTAATGAAACCGGATGATCTTAAAATAATGCTGGACTCCGTCAAACAGGGCACTCTTGCAGTGGACGATGCGCTGCAACAGCTCCGTCATTTTCCCTCTCAGGATATCGGTTGCGCCCAGGTCGATCACCATCGCCACTTGCGTCAGGGCATGCCGGAAATGATTTTTGGCGAAGGGAAAACGGTTGAGCAGATTGACGCTATCATGTCAGCGATGACTAATCGCGGCAGTAACATCCTTGTGACCCGCCTCGCTGCCGACAAGGCGGAACGGACGTTAGCGGCCTTTCCGACAGCGTGCTACCATGCCGAGGCGCGTTGTCTGACGCTTGAACAGCAGCCACCGGAACAGCGCGGCAAAGGGACAATTCTGGTTCTGTCCGCCGGTACATCTGATATTCCGGTTGCAGCCGAGGCCCTGGTGACGGCCCGCTTTCTCGGCAACCAGGTTGAACATGTCTATGACGTCGGTGTGGCGGGTATTCACCGGCTGCTGGCCCGGAAAGAACAGTTGGCGGCCGCTGCGGTCATTATTGTTGTAGCCGGAATGGAAGGGGCGCTTCCCTCGGTGGTTGGCGGCCTCGTTGACAAGCCGGTGATTGCGGTGCCGACTTCGGTCGGGTATGGCGCCTCCTTCGGTGGCATCGCGGCGCTCTTGGGGATGCTCAACTCCTGCGCCTCCGGGGTTACGGTGGTTAATATTGATAACGGCTTCGGCGCGGCTTGCGCGGCGAGTTTGATCAATCGGGTTTGAGATGCGTGTTGACGGTATGATGTGTTGCACATACAATATTGGCATATTATGGAGGTGTATTTTATGCGTGCTACTTTAAACATACCTGATGAGCTTATTGATGAAGTGCAGCGGCTTTCCGGTGAAAAAACCAAGACCCAGGCTATTGTTACTGTGATGGAAGAGTATGTTCGGCGTAAAAAGATGGAAGATCTGCTGGCTTTGCGCGGCAAGATCGCTATTGAATATGACTGGGAACGGGAAGAAGAGGCTGAGCTGAAGGCTGCGGAAGAGAGGGAGCGTTATGGCGTCTGATAGGATTCTCCCCGATACCTGCGCCTGGATCGATTTTTTTAAGGGAAGCCGGACTCTGCTTGCCGAAGCACTCGTCCGATCTCTGGCACAGCAAGAGGTTGTTACCTGCGGCATTGTTCTCTGCGAACTGCTGCAAGGGGTTAAAAAGCCGGGTGAAGATTTGCTGGTGCAAAATGCCCTGCAAGCGTTGCCGCATCTTGAAATGACCCGTGAGCTATGGTTCAGCGCCGGACGGCTCTCGGCTTCTCTGCGCAAAAGCGGCCATATATTGCCACTGTCTGACATCATCATTGCAACCATAGCAATGAACTATGGCTGTGCCGTATTGACGGTTGATCGCCATTTTGCGGCAGTCCCAGGTCTTGTGATTGTGGATGGTTTGCAAGCGGAATAATCTGACCTATCTTTCAGTTGTTTGAGCAAAAAAATGTGTACGAATAAATGTTCCATTTAGGAAGAGCACCGGTTCACACGCGCGTGCGCATGAACCGGCCAATAACTTTTAGAGCCAGAATGAAAACTAAAAACCAAGGTGTATTGATTAAAATATGACACATCAAGAACTCCTACAACGATCAAGTACTCTTTTAGGGCGTTTTGTGCACGAGGTGAAAGTCGCGAACGCGATGGGACTATTCGACATTAACACCATCGCGGAGGACTTCCTTATCCCCGTCTTCAAGATAGCTTTCGATTGCCCTGATCTGTGCAACCAGAATCGCATCCAAATGAATTTCCCAGCCGTCGATCTAGGATGCAAAACTAGCAGAACCTCTATCCAAATCACTTCTGACTCTTCAAGTAGTAAAGTGTGCGAAACGCTCGAGAAATTTGAATCTCACAACCTCAGCAGTGATTTTGACAGCCTCTACGTGTATGTCATTACGGAGAGACAGAATTCGTACAGCTCCCAAAAGCTGACAGAGGCAGCAAAAAAGGTGTCTATTAAGTTTGATACATCGAGCAACATTCTGGATTATCGAGATTTAGCGAAAAAGCTCAATGAGCTCACTAACAAGCAAATTGAATGCATCAACGAGCATCTTGAAGAGGAGTTCCGACAAGCGGATGCCAGTCTTAAATTCCACAACAACTTGGACGCGTTTCTATCAGTTAGCCAACAAAAAATCGAGGACGAGAAACGAACAAAAAAATATATTCCCTCGGTCTTTGTGGAGACCTCTGAAACTAAAGAGGAAATGCGGTATTTCGCAAATCCCATGTTCTTCTATAGAAAGATTGATGATGATCTACGGCGAATTGACCTGGCTCGTTTCAATAAGCTCCTAGGTATGGCCAAAATCGAACCCGTTGAAGACAATTTAGGCGAAATCGCCACTTTGAAAGCGCCAAATAACCTGTCTGAGCTTCTGGCGCGTTTGGTTCTACAAAGTACAGCGCTTAAAGCTTTACAAGAGCATGTTTCTCCGTTCTCTTGGCATGGTGACCGTGCTGAGCGGTTTGAGCCTAGCGACTACTCGACCGGCTACTGGGAAGTATTCCGGTACAACATTGAGTCAAATGGGAGCGGAGTGTTCAGTTCTCTTGAGAAGGTCTCCAAAAAAGTTGGAATTGCCCAAGCCAAGATTTTTTTAGTTACGGGCATGGCGGGGCAAGGAAAAACAAACTTCATTTGTGACTTGATCGAAAACCAATTTAGGGTATTTGAGGTTCCCACAATCTTTATCCCTGCGCGCTTATTGAACGACTATCCAGGTCCCGATCGAATTCTGTCATACATCACAAATAACCGATTTGCACCTGATGTCGCGAGCCTCCACGACCTATTCACACTGCTAAACAGTGTTGCTGAGGAGTGCCATAAGCCGTTTGTTATAGCCATCGACGGAATAAACGAAGTTGGTGACCTGGATGGGTTTGTTGCCGAGCTCCGAGTCTTCCTTGACGCCTTGTGTCAGTACGACTTCGTAAAAATCGTCTTAACCTGTCGGAACGAATTTTTTGAGCACAAATTCGCCGGCGTATTTGAACCGCAGTTCTCCGACCATCTGTATCGTGTGAAAGACCTTCGCAACAAGATGTCGGAGGAAAATAAGTCTCGACTTCTGGATGCTTACTTGCGCCACTTCAAGATCAAAGCACAGTTTTCCAATGTTGCAGCCGAGTTCTTAGAAAACGATCTTATTCTACTGCGGATTTTCTCCGAGATTCATGAGGGTAAGAATATTGGATATGTGCCGGACATCTACAAAGGCGATATCTTCGAACAATATCTGATTATGAAGGTCAATGAATTTCCAACTTCTTCAAGGCAGAAGGTATTGAACTCACTGTACAAGATTTGCTCTCGAATGTTGGGCGACGAGAACTTCTCTCAGATATCTGTTGAGGGATTTGATGACGCCGAGCGACAAATTTTTGAACAGTTAATAGGAGAGGATATCATTTTGCGGAGGGAGGTACCGTCTACAGGGCTTGCATCGTTGGGCATTGAAAACATTTCATTTACATACGACGAACTGCGAGATTTCTTGCTTGCTTACTATTCCGTCGTGAAGCTTGCAGCGTCGAATCCATTAGAAGTAAATAGTATTTTTGAGAAAATCCCCAAATGGCCTATCTATGAAGGGTTTTTCCGCTACGCCTATGTTCTGGCTCGAAAGCAAAACAGCGATACAGTTTTGGCCACTTGTGAGGCTTCAGAAGACTTCCAGAAGCATTTTCTGAACAATCTATCGCTCCTGTCAGCAGACATTCAAAAGCCCGAAGACGTAAAACGGGTGGAGACCGTTTTGAAGGGTAGCACTGCAGAACGCGATCTCCGACATGTTGCCTGGTTCCTGTTCAGAAAAAGAGAGGACTCAGAACTTCTGAACATTCGAATTTTGCTCGATCATGTTAGCAGTTTAGACGATGAAGAATCCGAGCGGTTCATGAGATCGATGTTCTCTCGTTCTTCCGATTTTGGAGACAGTAGTTGGCGGGGCCAAGTCAGCAATCTGTTAAATCGCTTGAAGGACCTTAGAGAAGAGCAAATAGTTGGATCGAGTATTCCAGCGTTAGCACTTGCACTGCATTTTGCACCGTATGCTCACTGGGCGGAGCGGGAAACCACCCTTAATCTCTTTTCGAAGTTTCAGCTTACGCAGGAAGTAGGCGGTGCTATTGAGGCCTGCCAAAATGCCGTCTCTGTTAAGGTGCAAAATTGCCTGAAAGAAATAGCAGAAGGACGGGGGGCGCATGAGGGATAAGATAAAATTGATCCTCCCGACTTCATGGGTGCCCAATCGGGAAGAGTTTCTCGCAGCATTGGGGGTATCTCGTGGAGGTCTTGGTGAGCAGTTTTTCGGAACCGTCTACGACGCACTGTTTGTCGCATCCATTGAAGTCAAAGGTGAGTTCAAAAAATATTATTCAGTCGAGTATGCTAACTTGGCGGAGTATTTGGAAATTCGGTATGGGAAAGCTTTAAGCGAAGAGAATTTGGAAGCAGATCGAGTGTTCTTGGTGACTTGGCTGCCACAGGTCATCGACGAAACATATGAGGATAATAAGCTAGACATCGTACTGGAATGCATCAAAAAGTTAGAAGAGGCGCAGAATGAAGATCAGATATGATTTCGTTTCAAACAGCTCATCGACGTCTTTTGTGTACATCTCAGACGAAGAGCTGAGCGAAGAGGTTTTTCTCGAAGCTGCGGGGGTGGATAGAGACAGCCCGGTTGCGGATTTGTTTCGTCAGATGCACTACGAGATCAGCACTGCGATTCGGCACCACGGAGATCAAATCACGACAAAAGAGGCCGCTGACAGCCTTGCAGGATCACATGAGTTCACACCGGAGGTTATCGAGAAAATGAAGGATGCGATTGAACAGGGTAAAAATGTCGTCACATCATCGCTGAGCAGTGACGGCGCTTTTGCGGAATCGCTTCTTTGTATGGCCATGTTTGAGATCGAGTCGGACCGTTTCTACATCAACGCCTACAACAATTATTGGTAATTGTATGCTAAAAGCCAATCGCTACAAAAACTTAGGTTATACGTCCTTTTTTAATCCAGATACGGGTTTCTTTGCCCGTGTTCCGGATAAGGGTGAGAAAGACCCGTTCTGGTCACCACACGGGCCGGAGCTGATGGATATTTCAATCACGAATTGGTGCGATAAAGGCTGCTCATTTTGCTACAGATCCTCGACTTTGTGTGGTGAACACATGGCGCTGGATGACTACAAGGGGGTGATTGATCAGGCAGCAGATATGGGGACGTTTCAAGTTGCGTTGGGGGGAGGCAATCCTAACCAACATCCAGACTTCGTTGAAATCCTCGAGTACACCGCTTCCAAAGGATTGGTTCCGAACTACAGTACGAACGGTCGTGGCCTGAGTGATGAAATCCTCGAAACCACGCGCAAGCATTGCGGTGCTGTCGCTATCTCTGCATACCCACCGTACGATGAAACTTCTAATGCAATCAAGAAACTTATCCACAACGGTATCAAGACCAACGTTCATTTCATATTGGACGCCGTCAGCATCGACACCGCAATAGACTGGCTCAATGAGCCACCCGAATTCCTGAGGGGCATAAACGCCATTATTTTTCTGAACTACAAACTATCTGGTCGAAAAGTGTTTGAGAAAAAGCTATTGCGACACAGTACAAGGCTGGAAGAGTTTTTCAGATTAGCTACCTCACCTCAGAGGAAATTGAAAGTTGGTTTTGACGCATGCTGCGTGAGCGGAGTGTTTGCACGCACGAATATAAACACTTCAATGGTTGACGCTTGCGACGCAGGTAGATTCTCGATGTACGTGTCGGAGGATCTGAAAGTATATCCCTGTTCTTTCCAGAGTAGTTTGGCGGGAGGCGATCAGATGGACAACGAGACAACACTCCTAGACATTTGGATAAAGTCTCGAAGTATGGGCGCGTTTCGAAGTTATTTCAGCTCGGATCGCTGTGGGATGTGCAGCCACCGTTCGGCTTGTATGAATGGTTGTCCGCTATTTGATGGGCTTGTCGTTTGCGGAACCCGATGAAATTCTTTCCGACATTCAAACCGCGCTAAGGGCGAGGTCTAAGCCGCGGCGGCACGCGGTCTTCGTTGCGCTTCGCCGGTGCGCCTTGTGACGTTACCGTGGCTGCCCCAACGATTACTTCGCTCAGATATCGCAGTTATGTACCATTTTGGGCTTAGCTGTTTATTTAGACGAAACCGTTATTAACTCGTCATTGAACAGCTAACAAGTTGAAATTTAGTAGTTCTCTTGTTTAGACGCAAAGTCTAATTTATTTCATTTTCAGATGTTTTTCCCTGCGGATCAAGGACGTGCTATGACTCGACCTAAGCAACCAGCAACATCGCAATCCCCGGTAACCGAACTTGCCGGTCGCATCACCACCATCATCGAAACCGCCCGTAAACGGGTTCAGTCGATTGTCGATCATGAGATGGTTCGCGCCTATTGGGATATAGGTCGTGAGATTGTCGAGGACGAGCAAAAAGGGGAAAAACGTGCTGAATATGGCAAGGCGATTATCGAGGGTCTTGCTAGTGCGCTAAGTTCCAAACATGGCAAGGGTTTTGACCGTTCAAATCTTTGGAATATGCGTTCATTTTACTTGGCATTCCCAATTCTCGACGCACTGCGTCGAGAATTGTCATGGACACATTATCGCCAGCTGTTAAGGATTGACGACCCCAATAAACGCTCATTCTACGAGGTTGAATGCGCCTCCAGCAACTGGTCCACCCGCGAAATGGAGCGACAGATGAACTCAATGCTGTTCGAACGGCTGGCCCTTTCACTGGACAAGGAAGGTGTCATGGTCCTGGCCCGTGAAGGTCAGGTAATGCGGGAGCCTTCGGACATGGTGAAAGACCCATATGTGCTGGAATTTCTTGGGCTGCCGCAGTCGGAGGTACTGTTCGAGAAAGAGCTGGAAACAGCTCTGCTGGAGCATCTGCAAAAATTCCTGTTGGAACTGGGCAAGGGATTTTCATTCGTCGCCCGGCAAAAACGAATCACACTTGATGGTGACCACTTCTACATCGATCTTGTTTTTTATAACTACATCCTCAAATGCTTTGTGCTGATTGACCTGAAGATCGGCAAACTTGCCCATCAGGATCTGGGGCAGATGCAGATGTATGTCAATTACTACACCCGTGAGATGATGAACGAGGGAGATAACCCACCCATCGGTATCCTGCTTTGCGACTCAAAGAGCGAAGCGGTTGTACGCTTTACCCTACCGGAGGGGAACAGCCAAATATTCGCTTCACGCTACAAGCTCTACCTGCCGACGGAAGATGAACTCCGGAATGAATTGATGAAGGACAGGAAACTCATTGAGGATAGCGGGAGCCTACCACTATGACAATTTTATATTTCGACTGTTATGCCGGAATTTCCGGAGATATGACCGTTGCGGCACTGCTTGATCTTGGGGTTCCGCTGGAATATTTGCGTGCGGAGATGGACAAGCTTGGACTCCCGTCAGGCTCCTACGAGCTTTCAACCGGCCGGACCGAACGGAAGCAGATGCCGGCTCTGAAATTCGATGTAGCGGTGCATGATCATCATACCCACCGGCACTATTCCGGGATTGATGCCATGATCTCCTCAAGCGGGTTGTCTGATAAGGTCAAGGGAAAATCACTATTGATCTTCCGTCGTCTGGCCGAGGCTGAGGCCAAGGTACATGGCGTGGCCATTGAAGATGTTCACTTTCACGAAGTTGGTGCAATTGATTCCATCGTCGATATTGTCGCAACCGCAATCTGTCTGGAGTATCTCCGGGTGGAACAGATTTATGCATCGGCTCTGCCGCTCGGGAGCGGTTTTGTCGAAACCGCCCATGGCCGCCTATCTGTACCGGTCCCGGCTACGGTAGAGCTTCTAAAAGGCTTGCCGGTACATGGCGAGTGTGGCTCAGGAGAGCGTGTTACGCCGACCGGAGCAGCCATTCTGGTGGCGCTGGTAAACGGGTTTGGACAGCCGACAATGTTGCTGGAGAAAACAGGTTGCGGTGCCGGTGGGAAAAATTTTACGGATTGCCCTAATATTCTGCGCGCCTTTCTTGGGAAGAATATTGAAAAGAAAGCTGGCCATGCTGATGAAGTGATTGTGGTTGAGGCCAACATTGACGACTCTACGCCTGAAATTCTTGGGTACACCATGGAACGGTTACTTGAAGAAGGGGCGCTGGATGTATTTTTTACGTCGATTCAGATGAAGAAGAACCGTCCTGGTGTGATGGTCTCATTTCTCTGCCACTCTGAACAGCTTGATCTGCTGACCCAGCTGCTGCTGACTGAAACGTCAGCCATCGGTCTGCGTTATTATCCGGCCGATCGCATTGTTCTGCAGCGGCGGGTTGTTGAACAGCTGACTGAGTTTGGCCCCGTGCGGTTTAAGGAAATTATCGATGGTAGTGGAAAAATGCTGCGCAGATCCCCTGAATACGAGGACTGCCGCCGGATAGCCCGCGAAAAGGAAATCCCTTGCCGAGAGGTAATGGAACGACTGCAGTGCAGAGGAACAATTGAAACATGAAAATTTCAACGTTGAGTATTGGTGATGAGCTGATCTGCGGCCAGTTGACCGATACGAATGCCGGCACAATTGCTTCTGTGCTGCTTGCGGAAGGTTTGCGGATTCAGCGGCACCTTACGGTCGGTGACAATGAGTCGGATATCATCGGTGCACTGAGCGACCTCGGGCGGGTCAGCGATGCGGTCATAGTAACTGGCGGCCTCGGACCAACAGCTGATGATATGACGTCGCGGGCTGCGGCGCGGGCAACCGGCAGACGCTTGGTTATTAATGACGAGGCGCGCAATCATGTTCGTCTGATGTCAAGTAAGCTGGAAAACCTGATCTTTTGCCCCCTGAGTGATAAGCAGTCCATGATTCCTACGAAGTCTGCGCTTATTCCTAATCCTGGCGGCACCGCGTGTGGTTTTCATCTGATGCATAACGGCTGTTTTATGTTTTTCATGCCGGGTGTGCCATCGGAGATGATTGTCATGCTGCGTAATACTGTTATGCCATTCATTATGGAACGTGTGCCTCACAAGCGGGTTATCCGTACCGCCAGCCTGAACCTGTTCGGACCGTGTGAGGCGGAAATTGATGAGTTGTTGCTTGGGATAGCCAGCCCGGAACGTGGCCTGACTCTTGGTATTTGTGTCACCTTTCCCTGGATGAGAGTGACACTGCGGGCTGAAGCGGATAATAATGATGCGGCAACCGATCTTCTTCTGCCGGCTGTTCGGAGCGTGAGAGATCGATTGAAGGAGTATTGCTTTTCCTCTGGCGATATCAGTATGGACGATGTTGTTTCTGAGTTGTTTAGAGATCGTTGTCTTACTATTTCTTTGGCAGAGTCGTGCAGCGGCGGCCTGATAGCAAAGAGGCTCACTGATATTCCCGGCAGTTCCGCGTATTTTTGCGAAGGCACTGTGACCTACTCTAACGTTGCCAAAACCAGGTTGCTTGGGGTGCCTGTCGAGCTATTGAACAGCTTCGGTGCAGTCAGTTCCGAGTGCGCTTCGGCGATGGCCAAGGGGATCAGGCTGGTTTCCGGGAGCGACATTGGTTTGGCGGTTACCGGAATTGCCGGGCCTGATGGCGGTAGTGAGGATAAGCCGGTTGGTACGGTATTTATTTCGTTTGCGGCGCCAGATGGCTGCTGGACCAAGCGATTCCAATTTAACGGGAACAGGAATGATATTCGCACCCTGACAGCATGGACGGCTCTGGACTGGATGCGGCGTTACCTGTTGAAGAGGGAATAGGTAAAGACTAAATTGGTTTTTAGAGGACGATATGCCTGAACTTCCGGAAGTGGAAGTAACCCGCCGCCGACTGGAGCGGGAGTTGGTTGGGAGTCGATTTAAACAGGTGGTGTTACGCGTTAAGAAGCTCCGGCTTCCGGTGCCGGCAGATCTGGAACAGGCCCTGTCTGGGCGTATGGTGCGGGCTATTGGGCGTCGTGGGAAGTACCTGTTGTTTGACTGCGAGGTCGGCTGGTTATTAGTACATTTGGGGATGACCGGTTTTCTAAGGTTGCTTCGGGGATCTCCGCCACCTGAGAAACATGATCATATCGACTTTGTTTTTGACGATGGTCAGTTGCTCCGTTTTCACGATCCGCGCAAATTCGGCATAGTTGACTGGTTTACCGGTGATCCGCAGCTGCACCTGCTTCTTGCAGGAATCGGCCCTGAACCTCTGGAAAGAGGTTTTGACGGTGAGTATCTTTTTGGTGTCACCAGAGGGCGTAAGGTTGCGGTTAAACAGTTGATTATGAATAGCGCTGTCGTGGCAGGAGTGGGGAATATCTACGCCAATGAGGCTCTTTTCCATGCCCGCATCCGTCCGGACCGTCCTGCTGGGGATCTCGCTCTTAAGGAGTGTGTCAAGCTTGCAGCGACCATATGCAATGTTCTGGAGGTGTCGATCGGGGAGGGAGTTGCTTTTATGGTTGCAGAGGAAACAGTTGCCTATTATCCGCAAACCTTCGAAGTCTACGGACGGGGTGGTAAGCCTTGTCGCGGTTGCAAAGGCCATCTTGAAGAAACCAGGCTCGGGGGGCGGAGCACGGTGTTCTGCCGTGATTGCCAAAAATAAATCAGTGGAGAGAAAAGTGATATAAGAACAGCCCGATAAAACCTTGCGATATCTCCGCCTGATATGTTATTTTTCTACCCTTTAATCTGCATACTTTATCCTTCAGGAGATACCTACCAATGGCTGAGAAAAACAACGCGCTGGAGAAAAACAAGGCGATTGAGCTGGCCCTGAGTCAGATCGAGAAACAGTTCGGCAAGGGCGCAATCATGCGGCTTGGCAATGACGAGGCGCTCCCGGGTGTCGAGGCTATTTCTACCGGTTCCATTTCCCTGGACATGGCTCTGGGGGTCGGTGGCGTTCCGCGCGGCAGGGTAATCGAGATATATGGCCCTGAGTCATCAGGAAAGACAACGCTGGCGCTGCATATAATTGCCGAGGCACAAAAAACGGGTGGGATTGCCGCTTTTGTCGATGCCGAGCATGCGCTTGATATCGGCTATGCCCGTAAGCTGGGTGTCAAGACCGATGACCTGCTTGTGTCGCAGCCGGACACTGGCGAGCAGGCGTTGGAAATTACCGAAACCCTTGTCAGGAGTGGAGCCATTGACATACTTGTTGTTGACTCTGTTGCTGCCCTGGTGCCCAAGGCTGAGATAGAAGGCGATATGGGTGATTCCCATATGGGACTTCAAGCACGCCTGATGTCCCAAGCGCTCCGCAAACTGACCGGAATTATCAGTAAGTCTAACTGCTGCGTGATTTTCATCAATCAGATACGTATGAAAATAGGTGTCATGTTCGGTAATCCAGAGACAACAACCGGCGGTAACGCCCTCAAATTTTACGCTTCGGTTCGTATGGATATTCGCAAGATCGCCACACTGAAACAGGGCGATCAGATCATCGGCTCCCGCACGAGGGTCAAGGTCGTCAAAAACAAGGTTGCTCCCCCTTTCAAAGAGGTTGAGTTCGATATACTCTACGGTGAAGGCATTTCGCGCACCGGCGACGTTCTTGATCTGGCGGTTGACAAAAATATCGTCGAAAAGAGTGGCGCATGGTACTCCTACGGTAAAGACAGGATTGGGCAGGGGCGTGAAAATTCTCGTACCTGGTTGACTGAACATCCAGAAACGCTGGCTGAGATTGAAGGCAAGCTGATGGACCTGCTCAAACCGGTACCGGTACCTGACAAGGTAGTTAAAGCTGCGTAGTAACGGAGGTATGCTGTGGATTTGAACGAGATACTCACCATTGCGTTTAAGGCCAAAGGTTCTGATATTCACATCAAGACCGGGCTTCCTCCTATTGTAAGGATTGACGGCCGGCTGCACCCGATCCCGAATGCAGCGCGCTTGTCGCCTGATTTTGTTTCCGACACTGCGCAGTCGATGATGAATGATCGTCAACGGCGTATATTCGAGGAAAATTCTGAAATAGATCTGGCGTATGCCGTACCGGGCCTTGGCCGATTTAGGGTCAGTGTCTACCGTCAACGTGGTACGGTGGCAATGGTCTTCCGTTCGATAGCATTTATTATTCCAACGCTGGAAGGACTGAATCTGCCGCCGATTATGAAGAAAATCTGCCAGGAAGAGCGGGGACTGATTCTGGTGACCGGGACAACCGGTTCCGGTAAATCCAGTACGCTTGCGGCCATGGTTGACTACATCAACAGTCAGCGTACCTGTAATATCATTACTATCGAAGATCCGGTTGAATTCCTGCATCGAGACAACAAGAGCATTATCAGTCAGCGCGAAGTCGGCACCGACACTCCTACCTTTTCAGCCGCCTTGAAAGGGGCGCTGCGGCAGGACCCTGATGTCATTCTGGTTGGCGAGATGCGTGATTACGAAACAATCGAAACAGCAATGACCGCTGCAGAGACCGGTCACCTGGTCATGTCCACCCTGCATACAATGGACGCTGCGGAAACCATCAATCGCATCATTGGCGTTTTTCCGCCCTATCACCAGCGCCAGGTCCGTATTCAGCTGGCAAGTATCATCAAGGGGGTCATATCTCAGAGGCTGGTGCCTAAGGCTGACGGCAAGGGGCGGGTTCCGGCGGTGGAAATCATGCTGGCCTCCGCCCGTGTCAGGGAATGTATTGATGATAAAGACAAGACCAAGCAGTTGAATGACGCTATTTCGCAGGGTTTTGTTTCTTATGGCATGCAGACCTTTGATCAGTCGCTTATGAGGCTTTATTCAAGCAAGCTGATTACCTATGAAGAAGCGATTCGCCAGAGCTCAAATCCTGACGACTTTGCCCTCAAGGTCTCCGGCATCTCATCAACCTCTGACGCTTCCTGGGAAGGCTTTGAGAATAAGCCGGATGACGTTGCTGCGGAGCCGGAAAAACTTGATATTGAAAAATACTGAGCCGTTAACGTCCGACCAGATTTACCAGTACGCTTTGCGGCTATTGACCGGTCGGGATTATTCAACCACTAGAATAAGTCAAAAACTGTCGGCGCGGGAAATCTCCGGGCAGGATGTTGAGGCTGTGATAAACCGCCTGCAGCGTGAGGGGTGGCTTAATGATAAACGGTATGCCGAACGGTTTGCAGAATCTGCGCTTTCCTCCGGCCGTTTTTACGGGGCTAGACTTCGTATGGAGATGTACCGCAGGGGGTTTCCTGCAGAGATAGTGAGTGAAGTCCTTGCGCCTCTCTTAGCGGAGAGAGATGAAGTATCCGAGGTCAGGTCGGCGGCAGAACGCCGCTACCCCGGATTTTCCTATTCAGCGGCGAGTGATAGTGACAAACGACGTGTGATCGGTTTTCTGCAGCGGCGAGGATTCGGGTTTCCCACGATAATACGGGCTTTGAGAACAGTGGAATGATCCCGGTTTTTTGGCGAATTCTTTGTGGTTTATTTTTATTTTAACGAGGACATTATGACAGGTACAGAAATTCGAGCACGCTTTCTTCAATATTTTGCCGACCGGGGTCATACGGTAGTTCCCAGTTCGGGGATCCTCCCCAAGAACGATCCGACCTTGATGTTTGCCAATGCCGGTATGAATCAGTTTAAGGATTGCTTTCTGGGGCTGGAGGACCGTGGCTATTGCCGGGCAGCAAGTTCTCAAAAATGTGTTCGGGCGGGTGGGAAACATAACGATCTGGAAAATGTTGGCAGGACGGCTCGTCACCATACGTTCTTTGAAATGTTGGGAAATTTTTCATTCGGTGATTATTTTAAAAAAGAGGCGATTGCCTATGCCTGGGAGTTTCTGACTGAAGAGTTGAAGCTGGACAAAAGTCGTCTTTATGTTACGGTTTACACTGATGATGATGAGGCGGCCGATATCTGGCACATCCAGGAAGGGATTCCGCGTGATCGTATCTTCCGTTTTGGCGAGAAGGACAATTTCTGGTCAATGGGTGACACCGGTCCTTGCGGTCCCTGTAGTGAAATATTTTATGATCAGGGGGCGGAAGTCGGGTGTGATCGCCCTGATTGCAATGTCGGCTGTGATTGTGACCGTTACATGGAGATCTGGAACAACGTCTTCATGCAGTTCAACCGGTCAAGTGACGGCACTCTGACGCCGCTGCCGAAGCCGTCGGTTGATACCGGAATGGGTCTGGAACGTGTTACGGCGGTTATGCAGGGTGTTAGCTCTAATTACGACATCGATATTCTGCAGGGTATTATCCGCCATATTGAACGACTGGTGGGCAAGCGCTACGGTGTCGATGAAAAGGACAGTGTCTCGATGCGGGTTATTGCGGACCATGCCCGGGCGGTGACGTTTCTCATCTGTGATGGTGCGCTCCCCTCCAATGAAGGGCGCGGCTATGTATTGCGGCGGATTATGCGCCGGGCTGCACGCCATGCAAAGATGCTGGGCTGTGCGGAGCCGATGCTTTACAATATGGTTGATGCGGTGCGTGAGGTTATGGGAGATGCGTATCCGGAACTGCAGGAACGCGAAGAGTACATCAAGAAGGTTGTTCTGGGTGAGGAACAGCGGTTTATTGAAACCCTGGACCGGGGCCTGGCTATTCTCAATGATGAGGTTGCTGCTTTGCGAAGTGCCGGGAAAAAAGTTATCCCGGGCGACGTTCTGTTCAAGCTTTATGATACCTACGGTTTTCCTACTGATCTGACCGCTGATATTGTTGAGGGTGAAGGATTTACAATTGACGAAGCCGGCTTTGATCTTTGCATGGGACGGCAGCGGGCGCAGGCTCGTGAACATTGGAAAGGCTCCGGTGGAGAGGGAATTGCCCCGGTATATAAAGAACTTCATAACAGCGGAGTGCGCGGCCAGTTTGTCGGCTATGACGAAATGTCAACTTATGCTCCGGTTTTGGCGATTATCAGGGACGGAGTTCCAGTCCAATCTGCAGCCGTCGGTGAATCTGTTGTGGTGATTACGGAAAAGACCCCTTTCTATGGTGATTCCGGTGGGCAGAAAGGTGATTGCGGGACGCTTTCTACCGGTAATGCTCATCTGGATGTAATTACTGCGAGTCGCCCTTTTATCGATATGATTGTACACCACTCGGTTGTCAAAGAAGGGGTCATAAAAATCGGCGAAGCGGCAGATTTGAAGGTGTCACGAGGTGAGCGCGATGCCACTTGCCGCAATCACACGTCTACACACCTGCTACAGAGCGCTCTGCGTCAGGTGCTTGGTGATCATGTCAAACAGGCTGGTTCAATGGTGTCGCTTGATCGTCTCCGTTTTGATTTTACACATTTTTCATCTGTGACAGACGAAGAGTTGCGTCAGATTGAAACGATTGTGAACAAGTTCATCATGGCTAATGATCAGGTAGTAACCCGTGAAATGAATGTTGCTGAAGCTATAGAAGCTGGTGCTACGGCACTCTTCGACGAGAAGTACGGTGATTCGGTTCGTGTTGTGAGGATAGGGGATGTCAGCATGGAGCTGTGCGGCGGAACCCACGTGCGGGCAGCCGGTGATATTGGTCTGTTCAAGATTGTTTCCGAAGCGGGGATTGCTGCCGGGGTACGGCGTATTGAGGCGTTGACTGGTCTCGTGGCACTAGACTTTGTCCGGCATATGGAGGACGAACAGAGGGAAATAGCGGCATTGCTCAAGGCGGAAGCCGGCAATTCACGCGACCGGCTTGAAAAACTGCTGGCACGTCAGAGAGAGTTGCAAAGAGAAATCGAGACGCTGCAGTCCAAGCTGAATGTTGCCGCTTCCGGAGATCTGCTGTCGCAGACGGTCGAAGTTGCGGGTGTCAGATTGCTGGCCGTGCAGGTGCAGGTGGAGGATATAAAGGCTCTGCGTGACCTTTCAGATACTTTGAAGGATCGCATTGGCGAAGGCGTGATTGCACTAGGCGCAGCCATCAGTGGCAAAGCGAATTTGCTGGTAACTGTTACCAAAGATTTGAGCGGTTCAATCAAGGCTGGAGATATTATTAAACAGATCGCGCCGTTGGTCGGCGGTAGTGGTGGCGGTAAGCCTGAACTGGCCCAGGCGGGCGGAAGTCAGCCGGAAAAGCTGGACGAGGCGCTGGCTGCAGTTGCAGGAATTCTTTTAGCACGTTAATCGAGACATAGAGACCACGGGGCTCAGTATGCCAACATCACCCACGAACATTAATGGGAACTTGTCACAATCATTACAGGCTACTATTTTAATCGTTGACGACGACAAGGTTATCCGTGAATTGTGTGCTCAGGCTCTCCGTAATTATCGGATAGTCCAGGCTGCCACCTGTGATGACGCACTCCATCTGTTCGAAAGGGAACACCCCGATCTGATTCTTACTGATATAATGATGCCGGGAGGGTCCGGTATTGATCTGCTCAGAAATATCAAAACGCTCGACCCGAATGCAACGGTAATCATCATGACCGGGTTTGTGAACAAAGATATAATACTGAGTGCGCTTAAAGAAAACGCGGATGATTTTATCAACAAGCCCCTCAATATTCTTCAGTTGAGAACTTCTATTGAAAAAGCTCTTGTAAGAAAAGCGCTTAAGCAGGAGTTGGCAGACATCAAACGCTCCGACGAGATGAAAAATATGTTCCTCTCGCTTGTGTCACATAAATTACGCACGCCAATAACCGGTATTTCCCTGTTTCTGCAGAATCTGCGAAAGGGGGTGTTTAAGCAAGAGGATCAGTTGTTTCAACAGTGCGTTGACATGGCCAGCGAAGAGGCGTGCTATCTTGCCCAACTGGTTGCAAAGCTGCTGGAATTCAGCCAGGTGATGGTGAGCGGTACTGGAGTCAATATGAGCTCCTGTAACTTGAATGAAATTGTTGCCGATGTGCTGGTCAAGTGCCGAAAGGAGCATGGTACTTTCGATGTTGAGCTTGAAGCTGTCCCGGAAGCTCTGCCAGCAGTGGTGATGCTTGACGCTTCAAAAATCAGCTTTGCACTCTATCAGGTGATCGATAATGCCTTAAAATTTTCATACGGCAAAGGAAACGTCTCTCTCAAACTGGAACGTCAAGATAACTTAGTATCCATTGTTGTTTCGGACTCTGGAATCGGGATACCGGAGTCAGAGCTGCCAAAGGTGTTCGAAAAGTTTTATCAAGTTGATCCGAACCATACCGGCCAGATTCGTGGTTTCGGACTAGGTCTGTTCTATGCGCGAGATTTTATCCGGCAGCATGGAGGTAGCATAAGTATCGCCAGTAAACATGATTTTGGTACGACAGTAACGATAAGTCTGCCGTTGCAGTAACCTTTTGAGATTTCCACCAAATTACTTTAAACTACCCGGCTTTCAAAAACGTGAATAGTGAAGATATATTTTACATTTCACCGTTCACAGAATTGGATAGAAAATGAAACAGTTAATCGAAAAAGCGAACACATTGATGGAGGCGCTGCCCTACATTCGGCGTTTTTCAGGAAAGACCTTTGTCATAAAGTATGGCGGCCATGCTATGGCAGACGAAAAGCTGAAAGAATCATTTGCACTCGACGTAGTTCTACTAAAATCACTGGGGATCAACACTGTTATCGTTCACGGAGGTGGTCCCCAGATCAACGATACCTTGAAACGTTACGGCATCGTTTCCGAGTTCGTGCATGGCATGCGTGTAACCGATGCCGAAACAATGCAAGTTGTAGAAATGGTGCTGGCGGGGCATGTTAATAAAGAAGTCGTTGGCTACCTCAATCAGCATGGTGGTCGCGCGGTTGGTCTCTCTGGTAAGGACGGCACCCTGTTGCTCGCGAAGAAGCTGTTGCAGGAGGTCAGGGGGGATGATGGCACGGTTGAAATGATCGATATCGGTTTAGTGGGCGACGTAGTTAAAGTCAACACCGATCTGATTGCGACTCTGGAACAGGGAAAATATATTCCGGTTATCGCACCGATCGGTGTCGGGTTTGATGGGGAAAGTTATAACATCAATGCCGATCTCGTTGCTGGCAGGGTTGCGGCTGCTCTTAATGCTGAAAAGCTGATTCTGCTGACTGATATTAATGGCGTGAAGGACAAAGGCGGCACCCTGCTGGAGAGTATTTCGGTAGCTGATCTGCACCGCCTGATTGAAGAAGAGGCGATTACAGGTGGCATGATTCCAAAGGTGATCTGCTGTGCTGATGCCCTGAAGGAAGGGGTCAAAAAAGCACACATAATAGATGGTCGTATGGAACATGCCGTTTTGCTCGAAATCTTTACCGACGTAGGTATAGGCACGGAGATAGTCAAATGAACAGTCAACAATGGATTGAAAAATCAGATAAATACATTATGAAAACCTATGGCCGCTATCCGATCGTTCCTGTCCGGGGAGAAGGGTGCCGGTTGTGGGATGCAGACGGCAAGGAGTACCTTGATTTTCTTGGAGGTGTTGCGGTCAATAACCTGGGACACTGTCACCCAAAGGTTGTTGCTGCACTTCAGAAACAGGCTGCCGAGCTGATCCACTGCTCCAATTACTACCATATTCCCCAGCAGATTGAACTGGCGGAGCTGCTCTGCAATAACTCATTTGCCGATAAGGCATTTTTTTGTAATAGCGGTGCCGAGGCAAACGAAGCGGCTATTAAGCTGGCGCGTAAATACAGTCGCGACACGTTCGGTCCTGAACGCTACGAGATTATTACTGCCGCTGATTCATTCCATGGTCGTACTATGGCCACAGTTTCAGCTACCGGTCAGGAAAAGGTGCAGCGTTTTTTCGATCCGCTCCTGCACGGCTTCAAGCATGTCCCTTTCAATGATGTCGCCGCGCTGGAAGCGGCCGTAACCGCCACCACCTGCGCGATCATGCTTGAGCCGATACAGGGCGAAGGCGGGATCAACATGCCGTCACCCGGATATTTTGAAGCGGTACGGGAGATTTGTGATCGCCACGGCCTGCTGCTGATCTTCGACGAGGTTCAGGTGGGGATGGGGCGCACCGGAAAACTATTTGCTTATGAGCATTTCGGAGTGACCCCGGATATCATGACATTAGCCAAGGCGCTGGCTGGTGGAGCTCCTATCGGTACCATGCTTGCCAAAGATAAATTTGCAGCCGCCTTTGTTCCAGGCACTCACGGTTCAACCTTCGGTGGTAACCCGCTTGTCTGTGCTGCTGCTGTCGCCACGGTCAGGGCAATTCTGGAGGATGGTCTTCTAAGCCGCTGCGAGGAAATAGGTGAATACCTGACCGGTGAACTTGAAACTCTTGGTAAAAAGTACTCATTTTTCAAGGAGGTTCGCGGAGTTGGGCTGATGATCGGTATGAGTCTGAGCATTCCTGGTGCCGAGATCGTTAAAAAAGGGCACAGCCGCGGCATACTACTCAATGTAACTCACGACACAGTACTTCGTTTTGTGCCGCCGCTAGTGGTTACCAAGCAGGAAATAGATGCAATGATTGTAATCCTCGACGGGATTTTTGCTGAAATTTAGTAAGTTAGAAGTTTATTCTGCGGTTGCTTGCAGAATAAACTTCGTTAACGCACTTATCCAGTTTTTTGGCAAGTACAGGAGAGATAGATGACACGACATTTTCTGGCGTTGCACGATTATACCAAGAGTGAGCTGGATGCTCTGCTGGCACTGGCTGCAGACCTTAAGGATAAACTGAAGCGCGGTATTCAGCATAGACATCTGGGCGGAAAGACTGTGGCGCTGATTTTTGAAAAGGCATCCACACGTACCAGAGTTTCCTTTGAGGTGGGCGTCTTTCAGCTCGGAGGGCACGGCCTGTTCATATCGTCTGCTAATTCGCAGATGGGGCGCGGCGAGCCGATCAAGGATAGTGCCCGTGTGATGTCTCGCTATTGCGACGGGATAATGATCCGGACCTTCGGGCAGGAGATCGTTGACGAATTTGCGAAATATTCGGATGTGCCGGTTATAAACGGTCTGACGGATCTTTTTCACCCCTGCCAGATTATGGCGGATCTGCAGACCGTTATCGAGCACAAGAAAGGGTATGAAGGGCTGAAATTTGCGTGGGTAGGGGATGGGAACAACATGGCCAACACATGGATCGAAGCGGCTGCAATCTTCGGTTTCGAGTTGCGCTTGGCCTGTCCTGTCGGGTATGAGCCGGACTTGAGGATCATGGCGTGGGCCAAGGCCAAGGCTCCGGGACTAATTTCTCTCACAAACGATCCGAGGGTTGCCGTTGCCGGAGCGGATGTAATTAACACCGATGTCTGGGCCAGCATGGGGCAGGAGGCTGAGCAGAAAGAGCGCGAAAAGGTTTTTGTCGGATACTGCCTCAATGACACTCTGCTTGCTTATGCAAAGCCGGATGCTATTGTTCTTCACTGTCTACCGGCTCACCGTGGCGAAGAGATTTCTGATTCGGTAATTGAGGGGAAGAACTCCGTAGTCTGGGATGAAGCAGAGAACAGACTGCACATTCAAAAGGCAATAATGGTTACGCTAATCAAATAAAAACGGCTGCAAGCAAAAGGAGACTAAGCAGATGGCAAAGAAACAGGAAATCAGCAAGATCGTTCTGGCCTATTCCGGTGGACTGGACACCTCTATTATCCTCAAATGGCTGAAAAACGAGTACGGGTGCAAGGTCGTCGCTTTTTCAGCTGATCTTGGGCAGGGTGAGGAGCTTGACCCGGTTCGCGAGAAGGCACTGGCTACCGGCGCCGACAAGGTGTACATCGACGACTTGAAAGAGGAGTTTGTGCGTGACTTCGTGTTCCCGATGTTCCGCGCTAACGCTATCTACGAGGGGCACTACCTGCTTGGCACATCCATCGCCCGTCCGCTGATCGCCAAGCGCCAGATGGAAATCGCTGCGAAGGAAAAGTGTGACGCCGTTTCCCATGGCGCTACCGGCAAGGGGAACGACCAGGTCCGTTTCGAACTGGCCTACTACCATTTTGATCCGTCCATCAAGGTTATTGCCCCCTGGAGGATGTGGGATCTGAACAGCCGTCAGGCGTTGATCGATTACGCTAAGAAGAATGATATTCCCATTCCGACCATCAAGAAGCGCCCTTGGTCGTCAGATCGCAATCTGCTGCATATCTCTTTTGAAGGTGGCATCCTGGAAGATACCTGGGCTGAGGCACCGGAAGAGATGTACGTGCTGACCAAGCCACCTGAAAAAGCGCCCAACAAGGCACAGTACGTGGAAATCGAGTTCAAGAACGGCAACGCCGTGGCCGTTGATGGCGAAAAGATGACTCCGGCGAAGCTGCTGGCGCACCTTAATTTTCTTGGCGGTCAGCATGGCGTTGGCCGTGTCGATCTACTGGAGAATCGCTCGGTTGGTATGAAGTCGCGCGGTGTCTATGAGACCCCCGGTGGCACGATCCTGCGCGAAGCGCATTCGGCCGTTGAGCAGATCACCATGGATCGTGAAGTCATGCGCATTCGCGACAGCCTGATTCCGGAATATGCCAAGCAGATTTATGCCGGTTACTGGTTCTCACCAGAGCGTCAGATGCTTCAGACGCTGATCGACGACTCGCAGAAATGCGTGAACGGTGTAGCTCGTGTCAAACTTTACAAAGGGCTCTGCCGTACAGTTGGCCGCAAGTCAGAGACCGACTCGCTTTTTAATCTTGATTTTGCTACTTTCGAGAAGGATCAGGTTTTCAACCAGGCTGATGCTGAGGGCTTTATCAAAATCAACTCTCTACGGCTGCGTATCAGGTCGCTGATGCAGGCCAACCGAAAGAAGTAGGGATTGACGAAGAAACGCTTCAAGAAAGAACACATCGTCACCTCTGTTGTGGCGGTGATTGTGGACGATGACGGGCGGGTGCTCCTGACAAGACGGAGTATCCCGCCCTTTCTGGATTTGTGGGTTATGCCCGGGGGTAAGATAGACCTTGGCGAGCCGATCCTGGAGGCGTTGAAGAGGGAAGTACATGAAGAGGTGGGGTTGGAGATTGAAGTCGAAGGCTTGGTCGATGTCTTTGAACATCTCACCCCCGGAGATGAAAATTGCCACTTCGTGATTCTCTATTACCGTTGCCGTCCGCTCAGTTGCGATATCGTTCACAATGAACATGAGGTTGCCGAAGCCGCCTGGGTCTCAAGTAACGAGTTGATCGGTTATTCTATGCCTGCTGGCGCACGCTTCATATTGGAGAAGGTTTTCCCGCACAGCCATTTACGCGAACTCACGAATAACATCAATGCCTGAAATTATTGATAAAAAAGTAAACCTTGAATTTCCTCTAGGGCATAACCTGCACTGTATGGTCGCCCAGATTCCCAACCACCTCAAGCGTGCGGATATCGGTTTTTGCCTTGTAGATCCGGAAGAAAAATGGTGCTTGGTCAGTTCGGTGCTGGATCTGGTGGCAACCGGTGAAGGTAACCTGAAGAAGCTCCATTTCCTGCTGTTTCCAGAATCGAGTCTTCCCGTCTCTCGTTTCGATGACATGCTGACTACAATCGGACAACGCTTCCGCCCGAATATGGTAACGGTATTCGGTGTCGAGCATATCCGGCTGTCTGAATACCGCACCTTGCTGGAGCGATTCCGTGAGGATAACGGCGAGGCGATTGCGCTGGTTGATCATGATATTGATTCTGGTGATGTTCTGAATATGCCGGTAAACTGGTGCTGCATCGCTATAAAGGAAGCAGATGGCCGCTTGCGGGTCTTTCTTGAAGCCAAGAGCCATCCGTTCCACGGTGAGGAGTACATAGACAAGTTTCATGATTTGTATCGTGGCAGGCACTTCTACCTGTTCCGTAGTCGTCCGTCCTGCTTCAACTTCATGGCGATTATCTGCCTGGATTACCTGTACCGTGACCTCTACACATCCAACATACGGCAGATTATTGACCACTCAAACCAGCTCTTCTTTACTACACGGCAGGGGTTGGATGCCCTGTTCGTGATTCAGTGCAATCCCAAGCCGGAACACCATGCCTATCGCGATGTAATCAGCGGCTTCTACGGAGAATACCTGGAGGATACGCCGGGTGTACGCGAAACGGTGACCGTCTTCGGTAACGCGTCTGACGAAACAACGATTGAAGGTTCCCCCGAGAAGGACGCTTTTGGCAGTTCGTATGTAGTGATCAACCATAATCATCGTTTGGCTCAGGTAAGTTTTTCAGAATTTGCCACGGATAACTTCGATGGCGCACCGGTGTGCCGTCTCCGATTTGGTAGGGGGACGCGGCTGCTCTACTTCAATCTCCCTCCGCAACACGAGATTGACCCGCGCACCTCGCGTGTGCCGCTCAAGGTTCATGCCATCATGGCAGTTGACGAGGATTGTGTGTGGCGCAAGATCGATGTAGATGAATCTATGGGGATAGGGGAGACGGTGCATGGGGCGTAGCAAGTTATGTTTTTAACACACGCATCGTGTTTTGTTGCGCTGAATCTGGGACAAAACGCTCAAATGCTGAGCATCTCTGCCGACTCTACTTTGATTTTATCTGTTTTTCGCGTATAGTACACAATCTCTCACTTCAACTCAGTCACAAGGAAACAATACACCATGTCCAAAGACAAATTATGGGGCGGACGCTTTACTCAGCCCACCGATAAGTTCGTTGAGGAGTTTACCGCATCTATCCAGTTCGACAAACGCCTGTATCATCAGGATATACGCGGCTCCATTGCCCATGCCCGCATGCTTGGCAAACAGGGGATCATTCCGCTCGAAGATGTTGAGCAGATCGTCCAAGGGTTGCGTAAAATCCTGGAGCAGATTGAAACTGGTGAGTTTGATTTTTCCATCAGTCTGGAAGATATCCATATGAACATCGAAGCGCGACTATCCGCTGCCATCGGTGAAGCTGGAAAACGTTTGCACACGGGGCGTTCACGCAACGACCAAGTGGCACTGGATATCCGGCTCTACCTTCGGGATGAGATTGTAGAGATAACTACCTATCTCGATCTCTTGATCGATGCCCTGCTGGCCCAGGCTGAAGCCAATCTTGATACGCTTATGCCCGGTTTTACACATCTGCAGACCGCTCAGCCGATCCTGTTTGCTCATCACCTGATGGCGTATGTCGAGATGTTCAAACGCGACAAGTGGCGTCTGGAGGATTGTCTCAAACGGGTAAATATTCTTCCTCTGGGAGCCGGCGCACTGGCAGGTACAACCTTCCCGATCGACCGTGAATATGTTGCCGAACAACTCGATTTTCCAGCAATAACCAGAAATTCACTCGACTCCGTTTCTGATAGGGATTTTGCCCTTGAGTTTCTTGCAGATGCCTCAATTCTTATGATGCATTTGTCCCGCTTTTCGGAAGAGCTGATTATCTGGTCTACCAGTGCATTTCAATTCATAGAGTTATCAGACGGTTTCTGCACCGGATCGTCTATCATGCCTCAGAAGAAGAATCCGGATGTGCCGGAACTGGTGCGGGGTAAAACCGGTCGCGTATATGGTAATCTGATGGCACTTCTCACGACAATGAAGGCCCTGCCGCTGGCTTACAACAAGGATATGCAGGAAGATAAGGAACCGCTTTTTGACACGATTGATACGGTTAAGGGGAGCCTTAAAATCTTTGCCGATATGATACGTGAGATGCGGGTTAATACTGAGAATATGCGCAAGGCTGCAGGGCACGGGTTTTCAACCGCCACTGATGTCGCCGATTATCTGGTGCGCAAGGGGCTTGCCTTCCGTGATGCTCACGAGGTGGTTGGCAAGGCGGTAGCTTACTGTGTTGAAAATGATATGGATATCATTGATCTGTCGCTGGCAGAGTGGCAACTCTTTTCAGCCAAGATCGACACCGATATCTTCAAATGTATTACCGTTGAGGCCAGTGTTAATGCCCGTAACGTCCCGGGTGGAACGGCTCGTGAGCGAGTGTGGAGCGAGATTCAGAAAGTGCGGGCGGGGAACTGACAGGCAATGTATTGTGATTTTTTTGGTTTTTCCGAAAAACCATTCACAATTACTCCAAATCCTCATTTTGTGTTTTTGAGTAGCATTCACCGGGAGGCATTTGCACGGCTGCTGTACGGTGTCGATAGTCGTGCCGGTTTCATTGCTCTGACAGGTGAGGTTGGAACCGGCAAGACAACGATGCTCCGCACGCTGTTGACTCAGCTTGACCCGGATAAGTACACAAGCGCTCTTATCTTCGATTCGTGTATGTCAGGAGAACAGCTTTTAGCTGGTGTTTGCCGTGAGTATGGAATAGAGGTAGACGAAAAGAACCGCTCCGGGCATCTGGACGCACTTAACCGCTTTCTGATTAAGCAGAATAGTGCCGGACAGACTGTTGTGCTTGTTATCGATGAAGCGCAAAACCTGGCACCGGATGTTTTGGAACAGGTCCGCATGATCTCTAATCTGGAAACCGAACGTGACAAACTCATCCAGATCATACTGGCTGGGCAGCCAGAGTTGAACGATGTCCTCCGGCGTCACGACCTGCGCCAGCTTAACCAGCGCATTACGGTGCGCTGCCAGCTTACACCAATGAAGCTTGATGACACCGTACAATATATCAATCACCGGCTTAAAATAGCCGGCAGCCGGATCCCGAATATATTTTCTCCAGCAGCAATCAAGCGAATATACCGTTTTTCACAAGGCATCCCCCGGTTAATAAACGTGGCATGTGATCAGGCACTTGTTATGGCATGGACACGTAATAACTTTGCCGTTTCTTCATCGGATGCTGCGGAGGTCATCACCGAGCTTCAGCCGGGTGATGGATACACAGGGATGTGGTGCCGTATTTCTCGTTGGCTGTTTGCCAGAAAGTGAGCTGATAGTATGAGTTATATTCTTGATGCTCTGAAAAAGATCGAGCATGAAAAAAACATTAAACGTCCGGATGGCAGGATCAGTATATCCGGCGATATGTTTCAGGAACGGAAGCAACCGGCAACCAGAATTGCATTTTGGAAAATAGTGATGCTTATTGCTGTAGCATCGCTAGTGACGTCTGCAGGTACATGGTTCGTGCTCCAAGGAAACAGCAAGAGGAGTGCCACTATTATTCGCCCTGTTGTTTCCCAGGTTGCTACTTCAATAAGTCCCGCTGTAGTGGCACCAATTATTCCCCTCAGCCAGTCAACACCGATTACTGCGCAACCTGCCGCACCGTCCACTGGCATCTCTGTTCAACCCCAAAAAACAGAATCTGATGGAGACTCTAATTCTACTCCGCGGGAAGTCAGGCGTTCAAAAAGACAGATCAAAACTCAGCCAGTCATACTAAAACAACCTGCTCAAACCGCGCAGGTTCCCGCTGATATCAAACTGTCCGGAATTGCCTGGCAGGATGAACGGTCTGCCAGGAGGGTGGTAATAAACGGTTTTCTACTCAAAGAAGGTGCTGTTGTCTCTGGTGCTAGAATTACTGATATCCAGCCAGACAGGGTTCGCTTCTCATCGTCAGCTGGACTGTTCGAGATAAAGCTGGACGCTGTATTACCTGCAGAGGTGAAATAATGATCGGACTTGGGCGAGCGGCGCTGTTGGTTGGGTTGTCGTTAATAACAGTCGCCTGTGGTAAAAAAGGGCCGTTGATCTACCCCGATATGCTCGTTCCTGCCGCACCTACTGCCGTCTCTGTGCAGCAGAGCGGTGCAGTAGTAAAGCTACAGTTTGAAATCCCTGGCAGGGACCGCACAGGAAGACCACTCCACGGTGTTTCTGGCGTAAAAATCAGCAGGCGCACTGCTGAAGTTGATCAGAAAAATGTTTGTAAATCATGTTCAACGGATTACAGGCTATTTCAAACACTATATATTGATCACTTGCCGACAAATACCCAACAATTTGGAAGTCGACTTATAGTGATCGATGGTGATGTGAGTGCCGAGAATATATATTCATACCTTATTGTTCCATTCACTGCAGACGGCGTTGATGGTGTTTCGTCCTTAGCTGCCGAAGCCAGTGTGACTGTCCCCCCTCCGGCTCCTGATTTAAAAATTCAGTCTTTTCCTACCGAGGTGAAGTTCCAAATTTCATCACAACCACTTATGCCAGGCCGTCTGCTCGGTTACAATCTGTATCGATGGTCGGTTGCGACTGCTCGTTCGTATCAACCGCTTAACAGGGAACCTATTAAAGGTAATGAGTATGTTGACAGTAGCCTTGAACGGGGTGTGAAGTATCGCTATTCAGTTAGGGCGTTGATGGTCTTGGCAGCGGGGGATATTGCCGAAAGTGCCGAATCAAATGAAGTAGAGGGAATGCTGAAGGACGACGAATAAAGTTAATAAATAGATGGAACTAAAAAGGGCATCCACAAGTGGACGCCCTTTACTTTTAAGCCGTTAGTAGAAATCGGAATTACTTGGCAACAGTCTCTGCCAGTTTAAGAGCAATATCTTTGTAAGGGTTAGCGAACAGGATGATCAGGCAGACAACCAATGCATAGATTGCCAGTGACTCGATCATGGCCAGACCGATCATCATGGTGGTCAGGATCTTGCCGGAAGCACCTGGGTTACGTGAAACGCCTTCAACGGCGCGTGCAACTGCCATACCCTGGCCAATGCCGGTGCCGAGTGTACCAAGTGCCATACCAATACCTGCTGCCAGAACGCACATTGTGAAAAAAGTCATCTTTACTACCTCCATGGGTTTTGTCTCCTAAATAGTATAGGAGTATCTGAGTTTAATTAGTCCCGCAAGCGGATTAGTACTAATGTGCGTGCTCCAGCGAACCCTGAATGTAGATCATGGCGAGGAGCATGAATACAAACGCCTGGATAAACGAAACCAGAACGCCCATCAGCATCATCGGCAGCGGCACAAGAAATGGTGCCAGCCCGAAGAAAATCATCAGCACGAGTTCGTGACCGTTCATATTACCGAACAGACGCAGTGTAAGTGAAACGGGACGGCTCATGTGGCCGATAACTTCGATGAAAAACATTATCGGTGCCAGCCAGGCGATGGGTCCGAGGAAGTGCTTTATATAGCCTAGGCCGTGATGCTTGATCCCGACTACATGGGTGGAAACGAAGACAATTACCGCACAGGCTGCTGTTGTATTGATGTTAGCAGTCGGTGGGAAAAAGCCCGGAATCAGGCCGATAAGGTTTGATACAAGTACAAAGATTGCGAGTGTGGCGATCAGTGGAAAGAACGGACGACCATGCTCTCCCATTGTGTCGACAATCATGGTTTCAATGCCGCCTATGACTGTTTCCATGAAATTCTGCATTCCGCCTGGGATTGACTTTAGCGCCGAAGTGGCCAATAGCGAGAGAACCAGCAACAGTACAATTATTAGCCAAGTATAGGAGATCGCATCGGCACTTGCCCCGGTTATGTGGAAAGGTGCCAGCAATTTGCGGAAAAATTCAAGAAACAGTAAAGGGTGAACCATGGAGCTAACCTCCTGCGCGCAGGGCGCTGTATAGTGAAAGTACAATTATGTTAATTACGATAACTGAGAGACCTACAAAAAGCCCACCAAGTGAAAACCAACCGGAAGTTATAATGAAATACAGCAGAAGTCCAGTCAGGCTCAAGCGGGCAATAAATCTGAGTTGAGCATATAAACTTGCATTTGTGGGTAGTTGCCCGAGAATGCGCTGTAGTACGTTCCGAATCCAGAAAAAGTTGGCTATTGCAATACATCCGCCAGCCAAGGCGCCTAAACCAACACGTGGAGAAAAAAGAAGCCAGCCTGCCAGTGTCAGAAAAACCAGTAACCCCAGGCTCCCTTTGATGATGACAGCAAAGAGTTTATCCTCGTTGATCGTTATCATCACTTTTACGGATCTCCCTGCCGGCGATAACGTACACATTCTTGAAACCGGCTGCAATCCCGATGAACAGAAAAATATAAAAGAACCAGGGTTTGGTGCCTAACCAGCGATCCAACGTTAGACCGAACCAGACGCCAATGGCGATTGCCAGTACTACAGAAATGCCCATACTGGAAACCATTGCAAGACTTTGAAAAAGTTGACGATTGTTACTTGACATGAAAAGTAACCAGTAAGAGCTGCATAAAACCGGTACTCAATACCATAGGTACAGTTGATATGTCAAACAGAAATGAGAACAAGCGTCAAGCAATCAGTTTAAAGCATTTAGCGGCAGCCGCAATAGTCTTTTCGATGTCGGCCTCGCTGTGTGCGGCAGAAACAAAGGCCGTTTCGAATTGAGAAGGGGCTAGATAAACTCCCTCATCAAGCATAGCGAGGAAGTATTTTGCAAAAGCCTTGGTGTCACATTGAGAAGCGGTTGGCCAGTCATAAACATTGTTCTTGCTGAAAAAAGCACAAAACATGCTACCGACGCGGGTGGAGTAGATAGGATAACCAGCATTCATTGCCGCCTTGGCAATGCCATCGGCAACAGCACGACTTTTTTCTTCAAGTACTTTATAAAAACCGGGTTGCTTGAGGATATTCAGCGTTGCAATACCGGCCGACATGGCAAGTGGATTTCCGGACAGAGTACCGGCCTGATAAATTCCGCCTGATGGAGAAAGTTTCTCCATTATTTCGCGCTTGCCGCCAAACGCTCCAACCGGAAGGCCTCCACCTATAATCTTGCCTAAAGTTGTCATGTCCGGAGTGACACCATACAGCTCCTGAGCGCCACCGTAGGCAACGCGGAAGCCAGACATGACTTCGTCAAAAATTAATATTATGCCTTCATTGGTACAGATTTCCCGAAGACCTTCCAAAAAGCCCTCACGCGGTGGCACCGTGCCCATATTGCCGGCAACCGGTTCAACAATAATACAGGCAATGCTGTTTTTATTCCCGGCGACGAGAGCGTTAACAGAATCAAGTGAATTGTATTCCGCTGTCAGCGTGAGTTTGGCAACATCAGCCGGAACACCGGGAGAGTCTGGGACTCCAAAGGTTGCAGCTCCTGAACCGGCCTTGACCAGCAGGGAGTCGGCATGACCATGATAGCAGCCGGAGAACTTAAGAATCTTGTCTCGTCCGGTATAGCCACGAGCGAGGCGGATAGCGCTCATGGTCGCTTCGGTGCCGGAACTAACCATGCGAACCATCTCAATAGAAGGAACCGCTTCTATTACCATGTTGGCAAGAATTGTCTCCCGTTCTGTAGGCGCTCCAAAGCTGGCTCCGCTAGCCATAGTATCCTGAACCGCTTTAATTATGTCCGGATGGCAATGCCCTGCGATCATCGGTCCCCACGAGCCGACGTAATCAATAAAAGTGTTACCATCCTCGTCATAAATATGGCTGCCAGCAGCCTTTTTAATAAAGAGAGGGTCGGCACCGACGGATTTGAAGGCTCGTACTGGACTATTGACACCGCCAGGAATGGATGCGATTGCCTGCTGAAAAAGAAAACTGGAGCGTTCGTGATTCATAAAATACACCTCGGCGTGTCTAAAATTAATAACTAAAAAGGGCTCTTTATAGGTGGCGTATCTATCATAAGTATCAGTGGGTGTCAATGGTAAAGTAGTAATTTCATTTGCGATTTAGAAAGCAATAAGACTTTTAACATATTTTTGAATAGTAAAAAAACTATTGACAAAGAAAATTAAATAACCTATTACAGCAGCGTTTGTATACAGTATACCGTACGCAGTAAGGAGGGCTATCAATGCTCGGTGCATATTTACCAATATTACTTCTGGTGTTAGTGGCAGTGGGCTTCGGTCTTTGTTCACTTATCTTCTCCTCGCTTATTGGGCCAAAGAAATACTCGGCCTTAAAATTATCACCGTATGAGTGCGGTTGTGAGCCAGTTGGCACAGCGCGGGAGCGTTTTTCAATTAAGTTTTACCTGATAGCAATGTTGTTCATATTGTTCGATATCGAGGCTGTGTTCCTCTATCCTTGGGCTATCCTTTATAAAAAACTGGGTGTTTTTGGGTTGGTCGAGATGGGCGTATTTATCGTTATCCTCTTCGTCGGTTATATTTATGTATGGAAAAAAGGAGCGCTGGAATGGGAGTAGACAATCCGCTTGGCGAAAATATTATCACCACGTCGCTAGACGCTCTTGTGAACTGGTCACGTAAATCGTCAGTTTGGCCGATGACATTTGGTCTTGCCTGCTGTGCTATTGAAATGATGGCTACCGGTGCTTCCCATAATGACTTGGACCGTTTTGGTATAATTTTCCGCGCTTCGCCACGTCAGTCTGACTGTATTATCATCGCCGGTACAGTTACTAAAAAGATGTTGCCTGTTATTAAAACCGTTTATGAGCAGATGCCTGAGCCTAAATGGGTTATCGCTATGGGGGCGTGTGCCTGCTCCGGCGGGATTTTTGACACTTATAGCGTTGTTCAGGGTATCGACGAAGCTCTGCCGGTAGATGTTTATATTCCCGGCTGCCCACCGCGCCCAGAGGCGCTGCTGTTCGGTCTTATGAAGCTGCAGGACAAGATAATGACAGAACGGAATTCGTTCGGCTCCGCAATTGGCTTGGGCGAGCGATATATTCCGAAAGCAGCTTAATTTCTGACACATCGACTAACGCACACAAATCCCACAAAAGGGTTGGATATTATGGCAGAAAACAATCGCGCAGTACTGAAGCTGAAAGAAAAATTTGCCGCATCGATCATTGATGTAGTCGAATTCAGGGGAGAAGTGACGGTAACTGTTGCGAAAGATTCAATTATTGAGATCCTTTCGTTCCTCAAGCAATCACTTCAGTACAACCTGCTTACTGACCTTACCGCAGTCGACTATTTGGGTAAAAAAGAAGAACGTTTCATGATGGTATATCTTCTTTATTCGATTCCAAACAAGGATCGCTTGCGTATCAAGACACCGGTAACTGAAGCAGAATGCCGTATCCCAACTGCTACACAGGTATGGAAAACTGCTAACTGGCTTGAGCGTGAGGTTTTTGACCTTTTTGGCATTATGTTCGACAAACATCCTGACCTTCGTCGTATTCTTATGACTGATGATTGGGAGGGGCACCCGCTTCGCAAAGACTATCCTCTGCAAGGTCCGGATCGTGAACCGTATAAAGGGCGCTTGTCGTAGTATTAATATTTCTTTCTGTATTTCGATCATAGAAGAGGCGATTCATGGCTACTACTGAAACAATGACACTAAATATGGGCCCCCAGCATCCTAGTACCCACGGGGTTCTGCGACTTGTTCTCGAACTTGACGGAGAAATCATTACCAAGGTAACTCCTCATATCGGCTATCTACATCGTGGCATTGAAAAACTGTCAGAACACCGCACTTATCACCAAATCCTGCCACTAACGGATCGACTCGATTACCTGGCGCCAATGAGTAACAACCTCGGGTATATTCTGGCTGTTGAAAAACTAATGGATGTCGAGGTGCCTGAGCGCGCTGAAACGATCAGGATAATTATGGCTGAGTTGACCAGGCTTGAGTCACATCTGGTTTGGCTCGCATGTCACGCGCTAGACATTGGCGCCATGACTGTCTTTATTTATGCTTTCCGCGAGCGTGAAGCTATTATGGAGACCTACGAGTTAGTATCTGGTGCCCGTATGACATCTAACTTCTTCCGGGTTGGTGGCCTTTCTCAAGATGTGCCCGAAGAATTCGTGAAAAAAGTCAGTGATTTCATTGACAGTATGCCAGGCTATCTGGATCAATATGAAGGTCTTTTGACTACCAACCCGATCTGGGTTAAGCGTACAGTCGGAAACGGAGTTATTTCCGCTGAGGACGCAATCGATATTGGACTAACCGGTCCAGCGCTTCGTGGTTCTGGTGTTGATTGGGATCTTCGTCGCGACAATCAGTACAGTGGTTATGAAAAGTATCAGTTTAAGGTGCCGACCGGTGAAAACTGCGACACTTTTGATCGTTATAAAGTACGTCTGGTTGAGATGCGCGAAGCTTGTAAAATTGTTCGCCAGGGCCTTGACAGGCTTAAACCCGGGCCTGTATTGGCTGACTGTCCGCAGGTCTGTTATCCGCCTAAGGAAAATGTTTACAACAGCATTGAAGGCCTGATCCACCACTTCAAGATTGCCTCCGAGGGTTTTTATGCCCCTGAAGGCGAAGTATATCAGGGTGTTGAGGCCCCCAAAGGTGAGCTTGGCTTCTATATTGTCAGTGACGGCGGCAACAAACCGTATCGCTTGAGAATTCGTCCACCTTCATTCGTGAACCTGCAGGCTATTGAAAAAATGTGTCTTGGTTCAATGGTGGCTGACCTTGTAGCTGTGATAGGTACGCTTGACATCGTTCTTGGTGAAATTGACAGGTAACTCCGCACGATTCAAAGGAGATGGGGCGCATGAGTGACGTAGTAGCGCAGCAGGGCACAGAGCAAGAGCCGGAAATTGACCTTTCCATAGCTGATGCGGTTATAGGTAAATATATAGATATCCCAGGAAACCTGATGCCTGTTCTTCAAGGCGTACAGGAGGAATATGGGTATGTCCCGCGTGTAGTAGCTGATTACGTTGCCGAGCGACTGAATGTGTATCCGAGCCAGATTTACGGTGTTCTGACATTCTATGCTCAGTTTCATCTAAAACCTCGCGGTAAATTTATCATACGTGTTTGTGTCGGAACAGCCTGTCATGTTCAGGGTGCTACCAGAATAGTAGAAACATTTTTTGATAAGCTGCACATCGGCCATGCTGAGACTTCACCGGATCTTCGTTATACATTTGAGAAGGTCGCATGCTTGGGTGCCTGCGGAATGGCACCATTGGCAATGGTAAACGATTCAACCTACGGCGGAATGACAGTACAAAAAGTGGATGAAATTGTCGCTGATTACAACCAGAGACCATTGAAGTAGCACGTAGCTCGAAACTATCCAGCAGGGGACAATTGAGTCATGAGCGAAAACGCGGGAATACAGATTCTTATCTGCCAGGGAACTGGTGGGATTTCAATGGGTGCCAAAGAAGTTGAAGCGGCATTTGTAAAGCTGCTGGCTGAAAAGGGCGTGGATGCCGTTGTTGGCAAGCGCTGTGATGTCATTAAAACCGGTTGCCGTGGATTGTGTGCCAACGATGTTTTGGTAGATATAATCACGCCAGAACAAGGCCGTGTCACCTATGACTTTGTAAAACCTGAAGAAGTAGAAAAAATTATTGACGAGCATATTGTTAATAAAGAAGTTATTGAAAAGAGAAAAGCCAAACCATACTATAACCAGTTTGTCGACGCTCAGATGCGCGTTGTCATGACCGGTTGTGGACAGATAGATCCAGATAGTATCGAAGCCTATAAGGCTGAAGACGGTTTCAAAGCAATCGAGAAGTGCGTAAAATCAATGAAGCCGGAAGAAGTTATTGAAGAGGTCAAAAAGTCAGGTCTGCGTGGTCGAGGTGGTGGTGGTTTCCCAACAGGCATGAAGTGGTCTTTTTGTAAAGCCTCTCCTGGTGACCATAAGTATTTAATTTGTAACGCTGACGAAGGGGATCCAGGCGCATTCATGGACCGTTCGCTTCTTGAAGGTGACCCTTTCTGTATTATTGAGGGTATGATGATTGCGGCGTATGCAATCGGGTGCGACTTTGGTTATGTATATGTTCGTGCCGAGTATCCACTCGCTGTTCAGCGTCTCCAGCACGCGATGGATGTTTGCTATGAGAAAGGCTACCTTGGTAAAAATATTCAAGGGTGGGGCCTTGACTTCGACATGCGTATAAAGATGGGAGCAGGTGCTTTTGTTTGTGGTGAAGAAACTGCCCTAATGGCTTCAATTGAAGGTTATCGTGGTATGAGCCGCCCACGTCCTCCGTTTCCTGCTGTACGTGGTCTATGGGGCAAGCCTACTAATATTAATAACGTTGAGACCTTCGGAAATGTTCGCCATATAATTAATAAAGGCGGTGATTGGTACGCTTCACTTGGTACTGAAACAACCAAGGGCACAAAGATATTTGCTGTTACCGGAAAGGTTAAACATACCGGTCTAGTAGAAGTACCGGCAGGCATGAAAGTACGAGAAGTTATTTACGATGTTTGTGGCGGCATAGCAAACAATCGTAAGTTCAAGGCCGTTCAAGCTGGGGGGCCTTCCGGTGGATGTATACCTGCCGATATTCTTGATACACCTGTTGATTACGATTCTTTGATTAAAGCTGGAGCAATGATGGGCTCCGGCGGTCTTGTTGTAATGGATGAAACAACGTGCATGGTAGACGTCTCACGTTTCTTTTTGAACTTCACAAGAGATGAGTCATGCGGAAAATGTGTTCCTTGCCGCATAGGCCTCAAAGTTATGCTTGATATCCTGCAGCGTATCACTGAAGGTCGTGGTGTACTGTCCGATATTGAGACACTTCAGGATTTGGGTATAGCAATTAAAAAAGCGTCTCTCTGCGGTCTTGGGCAGACAGCGCCGAACCCAATTCTTTCAACTATTAATTATTTCCGCCATGAATATGAAGCGCATATTAATGATAAGCGTTGCCCATCTAACTGTTGCAAAGAATTGCTCCTCTGGGAAGTAGTTGAGGATAAATGTGTAAAGTGTGGCGCTTGCAAGAAGGCCTGTCCGGTTGACGCAATTGTTTGGGAGAAAGGGCAGTTGGCTTATCTTGATAAAGAAAAATGCACAAAATGTAAATCTTGCTACGATGCCTGCCGCTTTATGGCAATTGAATAGAATTACACACGTACACGGTCAAACTCACTAAACAGAGGTTGTGATGGTAAATCTTACAATAGATGACAAGCAGGTAACTGCACCCAAGACTGCGACAATTTATGAAGCGGCAAAGATAAACGGGATTAATATCCCGATACTATGCCATGATAAAAAGCTTAAACCATTCGGTGCGTGCCGTATGTGCCTGGTTGAAGTTGAGCAGATGAAAGGGCGTCAGATTCCGGCATGTACTACCCCTGCGACCGAGGGAATGATAATCCGCACCTCGACACCTGATATTATCAAGGCGCGTAAAATGGTTCTGGAGCTCTTGTTACTTAACCATCCACTTGATTGCCCTGTCTGTGATAAATCAGGTGACTGTGATCTTCAGAACCTGACATATGAATATAAAGTTAACAGCAACCGCTTCACCGATGAAAAATTTAATCACGAAATTGATTACAACAATCCGCTGATTGAACGTGATATGAACCGCTGTGTGCTGTGCGGTAAATGCGCTAGAATTTGTGATGAAATTGTCAGCTTTGGTGCTTTGACCTTTATAGATCGTGGAATTGATACAAAAATTGGCTGTGAATTTGATGATCCTCTTAACTGTGAGTTTTGCGGTTCTTGTATATCTGTTTGTCCCGTTGGTGCTTTGTTAGCCCGTCCGTTCAAGCACAAAGCTCGTTTTTGGGCAATGACAAAGCACACGTCAGTTTGTGGGTATTGCGGCACCGGTTGTAACGTAACGCTAGGTGTTAAAGACAACAAAGTTCTGACAACTATTTATGATGAGGAACAGGGCTTCCATAAAGGTCAGTTGTGTGTGCGCGGTCGTTTTGGCTATCAGTTTATCAATAGTGCTCAGCGTTTGTCCAAACCGCTAGTCAGGAAAAATGGAGTTTTATCTGAATCAACCTGGGACGAGGCTCTTGAAATTGTAGCAGGGCGTCTTAAAGGTGGTTCCAATGTTGCTGCGCTTGCAACACCGCGCTTGACCAATGAAGAACTTTCACTATTCAAAACAATGCTTCTTGAAAACGTCGGGACCAAAAATTTCGACCATGCAGCTGGTTATGCACATGCTGCGTTGACTGAAGGTTTTGCCCGCAGTTTTGGAGCGACAGCTTCATCTGCCAGCATACTTGATATCCAGAAGAGCGATTTTCTGCTTGTCATAAAGACGGATGCCTATGAAACACATCCGGTAGTTGGCTTTGAAATAAATATGGCGGTCAAAAATAAAGGCGTAAAACTCTCCATACTTTCTGATAAACGCGGGAAACTCTCAAAACTTCCAGATGCGAAGACCCTTGTTCATCGCCCCGGAAGCGAAATTGCTTTACTGAACTCCATTGCCAAAACTATTCTCGATGAGAAAATGGTTGATGCCTCTGCAGCAGCAGTAGCAGGTTACGCAGAGCTTGAAAAAGCTTTGTCCGGTTTTAGTGCTGAAGCGATTGCCGAACAGAGTGGATTAAATGCTGCCGATATCAAAAAGCTTGCTTCTGAATATGCCTCTTCCGAGAAGGCGCTGATCATATTCCCTACTGGGCAGGCTTATACCGGCCATAACGCTGTTCTGGCGAGTGCTCTTGCAAACCTTGCTATTATAACCGGTAAATATGGCAAAGAGGGATGCGGGGTACTCTGCCTTTCTGAGAAGAACAATAGTCAAGGTGCTGTGGATATGGGCTTTTATCCTCAAGATGGCGGCTTAAATAGCGTACAGATTTTGGATGCCTGTATTAACGGCACTGTCAAGACACTCTTTGTTGCAGGTGAAAACCCTCTTGTGTCCTACCCCGATCGCAACAAAGTTAAGGCTGCTCTTGACGCTGTTGAATTCCTGGTTGTGTCGGAGCTTTTCCTCACTGAAACTGCTGCCATGGCCGACGTTGTTCTGCCGGTTTGCTCTTATGCTGAGAAGGAAGGTACTTTCACCAGCACTGACCGACGTGTTCAGTTCATAAAGCCGGCTATCCGCAAGAGCGTTCAGATCAAGACAGATTTTGAAATATTTTCGGATTTAATAACACGTCTAGGTGGTCAGCCACCGTTAAGACCTGCTCTTCAGTTTGAGGAAATAGCAGCAAATACACCCGGCTATTTGGGTATGAACCATGTTTCACTTCAAAAAAATGGAGCTTTTGCACCAGTTATTACTATACCTGCTTTTGTTGCTCCGCAGGCATTGACTCCTGTTGTTTCTGAAACCGGTAAACTTGCTTTGGTAACCGGAAGCGCCCTGTATCACAGCGGTACACTGTCGCAATATGGAGAAGGACCTATGCATGTCTGTCCGGAAGGATATATCGAATTGTCACGTTCAGACGCCTCTGCCTATAAAATTGCTGAAAACGATCTGTGCACTGTCTCCTCAGCAACAGGAAGCATGCAGCTTAAAGCAAAAATTTCCCTGCGTATGCCTGCAGGAGTGGTATTTGCACCGTATCATTTTAGCGCAACGCCGATTAATTCAATCTGGAGCGGGGCGCCTGTGACTTTGGTTACACTTGTAAAGTAATGTAGCTATTGTTAATAATCGGATGAAATAACTAATTCATACAAGCAAAGAAAGAGGGACAGATGGGAATCGAGATATTAGGACTGCCGATGATGTATTACATCGCCATGGTTGCCAAGGTCCTGGTGGCTTTTGTCTTTGTGCTGCTGACCGTAGCATACGCCACGTATGCCGAACGAAAAATTATCGGCCACATGCAGGTTCGTCTTGGACCAATGCGCACTGGATGGCACGGCCTGTTGCAGCCGATTGCCGATGGTCTTAAACTTTTCTTCAAAGAAGAGATTATACCCGCACAAGCCAACAAATTTGCTTTTCTGGTTGCACCGCTGATTGCTCTCATACCGGCATTTATAACTTTTGCTGTTATCCCGTTCGGGGGCGTCATCGAGGTCGCCGGATATAAGATACCGTTGCAGATTGCAGCTTATTATGACACTGCTGCCGGTCAAGTTTATGACGTGAATGTCGGTGTGCTCTACATTCTGGCAATGTCATCACTTGGTGTCTACGGGATCGTGTTGGCTGGTTGGGCATCTAACAGCAAATACTCTCTCATGGGTGGTCTGCGTGCCTCCGCCCAGATGATTTCGTATGAACTTGCCGCAGGCTTGTGTATCATTGCCGTTTTCATGCTCTCAGGCACACTATCGCTCACTAAAATTGTTGAGCTTCAATCCGGTATGGGTGGTTTTGATTGGTATCTATTTAAACAACCACTGGCCGCATTCATGTTCTTCATCTGCTCGCTAGCCGAAATCAACCGTACTCCGTTTGACCTGCCTGAAGCTGAGACCGAGCTTGTTTCCGGTTTTTGTACAGAATATTCATCCATGAAATACGCAATGTTCTTCATGGCTGAGTATGCCAACATGGTAACTGTCAGTGCGATAACAGTCACATTATTCCTGGGTGGTTGGAATGGGCCACTCACAGCAGCCATGCCACTGCTTGGGCCAGTTTACTTTATCGCCAAAGTTTATTTTCTGATATTTGTCTGTATGTGGATCCGCGCTACACTGCCACGCTATCGATATGATCAGTTAATGCATCTTGGCTGGAAAGTATTTATCCCGCTGGCACTAGTAAACATTGTAGTAACAGGAATCATCGGCTATTTCCTTTAATACCCGCTGAATTGAATAGCATTATTTCAGAGACGAGGATGGATATATGAATCCGATTACACCAATTATAAACGGCATGGCAATTACATTGAAACACATGTTTATGAAGCCGGTAACACTTCAGTACCCGGATGAGCGCCCTAAGGTTGCCGAGCGATTTCGCGGCCTTCATGGCCTTAAAGTATCACACAGCAAAGCAAAGTGTGTTGCTTGTTATCTTTGCCCCACGGTTTGTCCAGCTAAATGTATTACTGTCGAAGCGGGCGAAGATGCCAATCACGACAAATATGCCACAGTGTACGAAATTGATATGCTGCGTTGTATTTTTTGTGGATATTGTGTTGAAGCCTGTCCGGTTGACGCTCTCAAGATGACTGGTGAGTTTGAGTTAGCAAATTATTCTCGTCAGGACTTTATTTATTCCAAAGAACGTCTCTTAGAAAAGCAATAAAGGAGCAGTGCATGGAAACCCTCTTCTTTCTGATTATATCATTAGTTGCAATTGTATCGGCGATCCTGGTGATTACCTGTAAAAATCCGATCAATAGTGCGCTGTCTCTCATAATGACATTTTTCTGTTTGGCAACATATTATGTCATGCTGGATGCACCATTTATGGCTGCTGTTCAGGTAATGGTTTATGCCGGTGCTATTATGGTTTTGATAGTGTTTACTATAATGTTGTTGAATATCCGGATTGATGCTTCGAAGAAACATTCTCATAAACTCATTTTTGGATCAATCATCGGTTTCTTCACGTTACTGAATGTCGTGTTTGTACTTATTAGAAGCCGTGCAGCTGTTCCAACGGGCCCATACAGCGGAGATATGATAAAAAACATTGGTCATACAGAACTAATCGGTAGAGAAATGTTCACAAACTTTTTGCTGCCGTTTGAAATAACATCAATACTGCTTTTAGTTGCAATAGTCGGCGCGGTCATTCTGGCCAAGAAAAAAATATAAGAGGGATATATTTCATGGAAAACCTGAACAGCTATCTCATCGTAAGCGCCGTACTCTTTTCAATCGGTACCATAGGCGTCCTGACCCGCAAGAATGCTATCGTAATATTTATGTGTATTGAGCTAATGCTTAATGCCGTTAACCTGACGTTTGTTGCATTTTCCCGTCATCTGGGAAATCTTGATGGTCAGATCTTCGTATTCTTCATAATGACTGTAGCTGCTGCTGAAGCTGCTGTCGGTCTGGCGCTTTTCATAGCTTTCTACAACAATAAAGAGTCAATAGATGTAGATGACGCTAATATGATGAAGTGGTAGATCAGCAGTACACCCCTTACGACAATGTTTAATGATTGCATAAAAGGAGTCTTACATGTTTGACAAAGTATGGCTAATCCCGCTCTTCCCGCTCATCGGGTTCCTGATTAATGGACTCTTCGGGAAAAAGATCAAGAATGAGGCCGTGATCGGCGGAATTGGTACGCTCATGATCTTTCTGTCATTCTTGGTATCATGCGGAATACTCATGCAGATGATCGGTTTACCACCGGAGCAGAGAGTATTTGAAAAAGTTCTTTTCCCATGGATCCATTCAGGCAACTTTAAGGCTGATATGGCCTTCTTGGTAGATCCTCTGTCAGTAATTATGATTATGGTAGTAACAGGTGTTGGTTCACTGATCCACCTCTATTCGATCGGTTACATGCATGGTGAAGAGGGGTTCTATCGTTTCTTTGCCTATCTGAACCTCTTTTGTATGTCGATGCTTTTGCTAGTTCTTGGTAGCAACATGCTGGTCATGTTCATCGGTTGGGAAGGAGTTGGTCTCTGTTCATACCTGCTGATTGGCTATTATTTCCATAAAAAATCTGCCGGAGATGCTGCAAAAAAAGCATTTGTCATGAACCGTGTTGGTGACTTTGGTTTTCTTATTGGTCTGTTTACGCTCTACTGGTGGTTCGGTAGTAACCATAATATATGGACTGTGAACTTCGTTGAAATTAAAGCTGCATCGCACCTGCTTCCATACGGTGGAGTTGTAACGTTTGCAACATTATGCTTTTTCGTAGGTGCTACCGGGAAATCTGCACAGATTCCGCTCTTTACCTGGTTACCTGACGCAATGGAAGGCCCGACACCTGTTTCTGCTCTTATTCACGCTGCCACGATGGTAACGGCAGGTGTATATATGATCGGAAGAATGAGTTTCGTATTTATTAAATCCCCTGAAACCATGATGGTAATTGCTGTTGTAGGGGCTGCCACAGCAATTTTTGCCGCTACTATCGGCACTGCACAAAACGACATCAAACGTGTACTGGCCTACTCCACTGTTTCGCAGCTTGGGTTCATGTTTTTAGCAATGGGAGTTGGTGCATTCAGTGCCGGCATTTTCCACCTGATGACACATGCATTCTTCAAAGCTTGTCTGTTCCTTGGTTCCGGCTCAGTCATTCATTCAATGCATCACGCCCTACATAAAATCCACTCGCACGATGACGCTCAGGATATGCGTAATATGGGTGGACTTCGTAAAGCAATGCCGATTACGTTCCTTACTTTTCTTGTTTCAACCATAGCTATATCTGGCATCCCCGGTTTCTCGGGATTCTTCTCAAAGGATGAAATCCTTTGGATGGCCTTTGCAAATTCATATCATGGTAATCTCAATATAGTTCTGTGGGGCATTGGCGCTATAGCTGCGTGTTTTACAGCCTTCTACATGTTCCGTCTTGTATTTATGACCTTTTTTGGCGAGTGCCGTATAAATCCTGGCGCCAAGAGTTACCTTCATGAGTCTCCGTTAGTGATTACAATACCACTGATGGTTCTTGGCGCTCTTGCTGCAGTTGGCGGTTATCTTGGAATGCCTAAGATTCTGGGGATGCTTCCTAATTATTTTGAGCACTGGCTGGAACCGGTATTCGAACTGGCAAATGAATACGGCAGCACATATGCCCACCACGGTGCACATCCAAGTCACGCGATTGAATGGGGGTTGATGGGGCTGTCAGTTGTTATTGCATTGGTCGGAATAGCTATCGCATTCACAATGTATGTTAAAAATACAGAACTGCCTGGTAAATTTGTTGCTGCATTCCCGACCCTACATCGCGTTGTATACAACAAATGGTACATAGATGAACTGTATGATTATCTCTTTGTCAACCCGTGCAAGGCGTTTGGTCAGTTCCTCTGGAAATTCTTTGACGTCATTATTGTCGACGGTGCTGTCAACGGAGTTGCCAACGTTGTTATGAGTTTCAGCGGTATTCTCCGCTACATGCAGTCTGGCTATGTCTACAACTACGCGTTCTCAATGGCACTCGGTGTTGTCGTTATGCTTGGCTACTACATTTTTAAATAACTAATTCCTAAGCACTTTGTATAAAGGAGCACGAATTCATGAGTAACGTACTGAGCCTGACGACATTCCTGCCGATATTGGGTGTCCTGCTGCTGCTGTTCATCCCGAAAGACAGCAAAGGAGTACTTCGGAATGTCACCTTCGCGGTAACAATTGTGACTTTCCTGGTGTCGCTGCTAATACTGACTGGCTTTCAGACCAATGCGGAGTTTCAATTTGTAGAAAACGTGCCTTGGATTGCGGCTGGTCCCTTTATCATGCGCTACAATATCGGTATCGATGGGATCAGTCTCTGGCTTGTAATCTTGACGACCTTTATCATGCCGATAGCCGTTCTCTCAACCTATACGGCAGTTGAAGAAAAGGTTAAGGAGTACATGGTCTGTTTGCTGTTGCTTGAAACTGGCATGTTGGGAGCTTTTATATCGCTTGATCTGTTCCTGTTCTACATTTTCTGGGAAGTTATGCTGATCCCTATGTATTTCATGATCGGTATCTGGGGTGGGAAGAATAAAATTTATGCTGCTGTAAAGTTCTTTATTTACACAATGGTTGGCTCACTTCTCATGTTGGTAGCTCTGATCTTCCTTTATTTCAAAGGGATGCAGGCAGGAATTACCGATTTTGGCCTGCTCCAATTCTTTGATCTCAAACTGGATATGGCTACACAGATCTGGTTATTCCTTGCATTTGCCTTCGCTTTTGCTATCAAAGTTCCTATGTTTCCACTTCATACATGGTTACCTGATGCGCATACTGAAGCACCAACGGCCGGTTCGGTAATCTTGGCAGCAGTTCTTCTGAAAATGGGTACATACGGTTATGTGCGTTTCGCTATACCGTTATTCCCGGAGGCTGCCCACAAGTTCGCTCCCGTGATTGCAACGCTTGCGGTTATCGGTATTATCTACGCCGCTCTTGTCGCCATGGTACAGGAAGATGTTAAAAAACTGGTTGCCTACTCATCAGTTGCTCACCTCGGTTTTGTAATGCTTGGCGTATTTGCTTTCAACACAGAGGGCATTACCGGCGGTATGCTGCAGATGATTAACCATGGTATCTCTACAGGGGCATTGTTCCTTATCGTAGGCTTTATTTATGAGCGTCGCCACACCAGGCTAATTACCGATTTCGGTGGTTTGTCGAAGCAGATGCCGATATTTGCTACAGTATTCATGATAGTTACCTTTTCATCTGTCGGCTTGCCAGGTACAAATGGATTTGTAGGTGAATTCCTTATTTTGCTGGGTGCTTTTGAAAGCCAGTTGCGTTGGTGGACTATTGTTGCAACGAGCGGAGTAATTCTTTCCGCAGTCTACATGTTATGGGTATTCCAGCGTGTTATGTTTGGTGAACTTGATAATCCGAAAAATCAGAAATTGCTCGATCTGAATGCTCGAGAGATCACAATAATGGTTCCTCTGATTGTAATGATTTTCTTCATGGGTCTTTATCCCAAGCCATTTATCGATAAAATGGATCCTGCAATCAAGAAACTTGTTGCACAGGTTCGTGTTGCATCGGTAAATACTATGGCAATTCCTTGCGCTGATCAATCTCAGATGCCCGCAGGTCACCCTGGTGGTGAAATGCCTCCAGGCCACCCGAGTGTCAACATGCCTGCCGGACATCCAGTTATTGAGTCGCCTTCAACACAGCCAGCAGCACCAGTTGCAAATCCGCACGCTGAAAAGTAATCAAATTATGAGTCAATCCGACCGGAGGATATTTTAGATGGACATGATTTTAATTCCAGCCGTCAACATGGCGCCGATTCTACCTGAGATACTTCTCTCCGTGCTGGCCATGATTCTTCTGCTGATCAATGTTTTTTCACCCGGAGGACAGAAGTCAAGCCTGGCATACATCAGTTTCCTGGGAATAATTGCAGCGGGGGTTCTGGTTGCAATCGGATGGGGCGTCCACATTGAGAGTTTCAGCGGCTCAGTGGTCCTTGATAATTTTGCAACATTCTTTAAGATGACATTCTTGGTCGCGGCCGGATTGGCTGTTCTGATTTCAGATAGCTACATGGAACGTGAAGGGTGTAATCAGGGCGAACTATACCCACTGATACTGTTTACTGTCGTTGGTATGATGTTGATGGCGTCCGGCACGGATCTCATGACGATATTTCTTGGTCTTGAAGTTATGTCAGTATCTCTTTATGTACTTGCCGGATTCAACAGGGCCAACAAAAAGTCCAACGAAGCGGGTCTCAAATATTTCCTGCTTGGTGCTTTTTCTACCGGTTTCCTTCTGTACGGTATGGCGCTTATTTATGGTGCAACCGGTACAACCCGCCTTTATAAAATTGCCGCGATTGTCGGGCAGATGACGGTACCTTCTTCTAATATTATGTTGGTTGCAGGTATGCTGCTAATGATGACCGGTTTTGCATTTAAAATTGCTGCTGCGCCGTTCCATATGTGGACACCAGATGTGTACGAGGGTGCTCCGACACCGATGACAGCTTTTATGTCAGCTGGTCCAAAAGCTGCCGGTTTTGCTGCCTTGCTTCGTCTTTTTCTAGTTGCGCTTCCAACTCTTCAGGTTGAATGGAGTCAAGTTCTCTGGGTTCTTGCTGTTCTGACGATGACAGTCGGTAATATCACAGCATTGCGACAGGACAACATCAAGCGTATTCTTGCATATTCTTCTATTGCACATGCTGGTTATGCGCTCGTTGGTTTTGCTGCAGGAAATGGTACGGGAACAGCAGGTATTCTCTTTTACATGCTCTCCTACGCTTTTATGAATATTGGAGCATTTGCAATTATTATCCTGGTTTCTAAGAAGGGTGAAACCAATGGTAATGTTTCCGACTTTGCCGGTCTCGGTTTTAAACATCCGTTACTTGCTCTTGCCATGACATTATTCCTGTTCTCTCTGGCCGGAGTTCCTCCTGCAGCCGGATTTATCGGTAAGTTTTATCTTTTCTCCGGAGCTATTCAGAAGGGATACATCTGGTTAGCGGTTATTGGTGTACTCAATAGTGCTGCTTCCGTCTATTACTATCTGCGTATCATGGTCTATATGTATTTCAAAGAGTCTACTGAAGAATTCGAATGGGTTAAAGTCACTGCTCCAGTAGCCTTAGCGTTAGTTATTGCTGCTGCTGGTACACTAATCCCAGGTATCGTACCATCAGTAATTCTTGAGTATGCTCAGATGGCAGTTAAACTTATGTAGTCTGTTCGAAATATGGTATCAACAAAGGGCGGCCTCCCATAGAGGTCGCCCTTTGTAATTATAAAGTTTGAAGTTGTTTTCTCCTTATTTCTGGCAGAAAGTAGAAATAACTTTTTAACTGTATTGAGTGAATAATATGTTTTTATGGAGCAAAAATGACAACAGGTGAAACCTGGACAACGCTTAAAATTCTTGCCTGGACAAAGGAATATCTTCTCTCTAAGGGTGTTACCAACGCGCGACTCGAAGCAGAGTGGCTTTTGTGTGCCGCAATGGGGCTTGATCGGGTTGGCTTGTATCTACAGTATGATAAGCCTTTGAATGACGGTGAGCTGGCAGCATATCGAGCACTGATAGCGCGCAGGGCACGACGTGAGCCACTCCAGCATATTCTTGGTAGTCAGGAGTTCTGCGGCTTAGATTACGAGGTCACTTTGGATGTTCTGATCCCGCGTCATGACACCGAACTCCTGGTGTCAGAAGCAATAACACGGCGACCGACTGCTCGGACTGTTCTGGATATTGGTACCGGGAGCGGGTGTATTGCCGTTTCTTTGCAGAAAAAACTTCCATCGGCAGTTGTTACAGCCACAGATATCTCTGAAGCAGCGCTCACAGTTGCCAGGCGTAACGCTAAAAAACATGATTCAACCATAGAGTTTCTGCTAGGTTCAATCTTCGTTCCGGTTGCCGGGCGCTGTTTCGACCTGATCGTATCAAATCCACCATATATTCCTTCGGCAGATATTGACTCTCTTGATCAGGAAGTTCGCGATTATGACCCACGAACCGCTTTGGACGGAGGTAGTGACGGTCAAGACATATATCGGTTACTCATCCCGTCTGCTGTTGAATACCTGAACCCTGGAGGGTGGTTGTTGGTGGAGATTGGGGTTAGGCAGGCAAATGATATCGAACAGTTGTTCAAAAAAACAGGCAGATTTTATGATCCGATTATTGCCATTGATCCCAGTGGGATTGAAAGGGTTGTAGGAGCACAACTAAAGGAGAACGTATGAACATCGAAGAAGCTAATGTCGTAATAGCCGAAGCCGGTTTACTAGTGTCAGAAGCTGAGGTAGAGGCGGCTATTAAGCGGTTGGCACAGGAAATAACATGCCAGCTTAAGGACTCATGCCCCGTACTACTTTGCGTCATGAACGGCGGGCTGATCTTTACCGGCCAACTTCTAACAAAATTGGTGTTTCCACTTGAGGTTGATTATGTCCATGCCACTCGCTACGGACACGCTACTAATGGTACATCACTACAATGGACCGTCCGTCCTCAACTTGACCTTAAGGGGCGAACGGTACTACTACTTGACGATATCCTTGATGAGGGTGTCACGCTTGCTGCAATAGCAGACTACTGTTATCAACAGGGGGCGACTGAGGTTCTTATGGCTGTGTTGGTCGAAAAGCTGCATCTGCGCAAGGTCACACCAGGTATGAGGGCAGATTTTACAGGTATTGAGGTCGGTGACCGTTTCCTGTTCGGATATGGGCTTGACTACAAGGGCTACTGGCGCAACGCACCCGGAATATACGCGGTAAAAGGACTATAGCAAATGCACAATTTTTTTGAGTTCAGGAAGCATTATGACAAAATATCACCTAAGGTCCCATGCTTATAATTGTTGAATCTCCCACCAAGGCTAAAAAAATACAGTCAATTCTTAAAGTTAAGACAATGTCTACTGTGGGGCATTTCAAAGATCTCCCCGACGCTCAGATTGGTGTTGATCTGGCAACTTATGAGCCAACCTTTGTTTACCACGAAAAGAAAGCGAATCTTCCCAAGGAGCTTCGTGCAGCGGCGCGGGGTCAGACCGTTATGCTTGCGGGTGACCCTGACCGTGAAGGTTATGCCATCAGCTGCCATATATATGAAGAGGTTAAATCTGTTGCCAAAGAATGCCTGCGGATGGAGATTTATGAAGTTACCGAGAAGGGGCTGAAGGATTCGCTTGCCAAAGCAGTGCCGTTTGAGAAGACAAACCAAGGTCTCTACAACGCCTTCCTTGGACGAAGAATCGGTGACCGGTTAGTGGGGTATATCCTCTCTCCAATTGCCAGTAAAAACCTCCGCAGAAGCTTCAGCGTCGGGCGGGTGCAATCACCGGCTGTCCGTCTAGTGGTTGACCGAGAACGGGAGATTCGGAACTTCACCTCAGCCGCATACTGGATGCTGGATATTTTGCTTGATAAGAATGGCACAACCTTTCTGGCCCGTCATATTAATGGCAAGTTTGCATGTAAGCCGGATGCAGAGCTGGTCATCGCTGCTATCAGTGCAGAAACCAATGCCCTGGCTGAAAAAGTTGAAAGAAAAGAGGTCAAACAATCGCCCAAGCCGCCTTTTACCACCGTTGACTTACAGGCTGCTGCCGCCGCCCGCCTTAAATTCACCCCGGAACATACGATGAAACTCGCGCAGGCGCTTTTTGACCATGGCGTTATAACCTATCACCGTACCGACTCAGTCAGGATGGATGAAGCCTTTGTCGCTGAGATCCGGGAGTTTTTGGGAAAAACTCTTGGCAGCAACTATCTGCCGGCACAACCGAACCAGCACAAATCTAAAAACTCCCAGGCTGAAGCACACGAAGGTATCCGCCCTACCCATATGCACTCAGTTTCAGACGTCTCGGCCATGGTCAAGAAAGAAGGGCTTACTCCTGACCATGCCAGGTTATACGAGATGATATTCAAACGTGCCGTTGCCAGCCAAATGGCGGCGGCACGCTACGATTCTACCGTTATGGTTTTTAATGTGACCGATGAACGGTTCAAGGCTGCCGGGCGGGTGCTGGTTTTTGACGGTTTTCTAAAGGTATACGCAGAGGTTGACGAGGAAAAAGAAAAGAAAGGGGAGGAGGACAAGCTGCAAATGCTCCCCCCGGTGGAGGTTGGTGAACTTGTGCCGAAGGTACAGGAAATTCTTGAAGAAAAAAAGAGCAAACCTCCGGGCAGATTTACTCTTGGCTCTCTAGTAAAGGAGCTGGAGCGGCTCGACATAGGCCGTCCTTCCACCTATGCAGCCATCACCAAGAACATCACGGACCGGGGTTATGTCAAGGAAGAGAAGGGGAGAGTTGTTCCTTTGCTGCCGGGGGAAACACTGATTGACTATCTCAGGGATAAACATGCCTGGGTGATCGATTATGAGTTGACAAGCAAGATGGAAAACTTTCTCGATTTGGTTGTTGAGAATAAGGAAACCTGGCAGCGCTTTTGTAAAGGAGTTCACAACAAGATGGGGTTTTTCGTTCCGCCAGTTCGAGTTGCGGGTGGTGGTCCGAGCGAGGCACAACTCAAATACGCCAACAGACTTGCACATAAAAACAGTCTCAATATACCAGCGGAAACGTTAAAAACCAGCAAGGCACTTTCAATGTGGATAGAAGATGTTTTGGCACGACCATCTGTTAACAGCTTGCAGGAATAAACGAGCCAAAGTTCTCCGCGCCAAGTGAGGACGTAGATTCAGTTAATAAATCTGTCGGGAACACGCAGACCTTGTTTTTGCCGCTCCTTTTAGCCTGATATAGGGCGCGGTCGGCTTGCTTGACAAGGTTGGCGGTGAAGATGCTATTCCCTTCCTGGCAGGTTGCCAACCCAACACTTGCCGTCATATGAAGCGTCCTGTCATCGAAGGTGAAGACGGTTTTAGACAGCCTGTTTCTAATCCTCTGTGCGATTGCATGGGCGGTAGCCGCTTTTGTCTGCGAAAGAATAATTGCAAACTCTTCACCACCGAAGCGGGCTACCAGGTCCTGGCCACGGCAGCTTTCCTTCAGAATCTTCGCAAAAGTCTTTAAAACCTGATCGCCGGCCTGATGGCCAAAGGTGTCGTTAACCTGCTTGAAGTTGTCCAGATCGATGATGAGGAGAGAAACCGGGTGCATGTCCGGATATTTTACTTTTTGGGCCAACGTTTCGTCAAATATTCGGCGGTTAAAAAGTTCAGTGAGACTGTCGCGCATAGCTAAGTCTTTCATTCTACCATGTTCTTGCGCGTTTTTGATTGCCTGACTGAAATAGGCTGCTACGCTTATAAGGAGTGACTCGGACAAAGGTTTGTCCTGTCCTGATTTTACATAGATCGAAATTGAGCCCATGTTATCAATCAGATTAAGATGAGCAGATGCAAGTGAGCCATCATGCGAAGTTGAAAGAGAGCAAGGTTTGCCCACAGTAACTTTGGGCTTGGCTGCAAGAACTCCTTTCTGTACTATCGGGGAGAAGGTCACAACTCTTCCTTCAAAATCTGCAGAAAAAGCAAAGATAATCTTGTAGTATGGAACAAGTTCATATAGAGCACGGGCTGCGATTGAACAGATATCGTCAAGTTCCAGGGAAGAGTAGACCGCTGCCATGAAACTGCTTATAAAACGGGCCTCTTCGAGCTGTGCCTGGATGTTGTCGTGTTTTATTGATGCTACGCCTATGCAGTCAGTGCTATCAATTGTTGAGCTGATTTCACCCTGTATTTTATTGTGATTGGTTTCTGGCATCATAATAGTCTCCAATTCTTTGTCGCCACTATTCACCGCAATTGCTTGCTTATTTGGTGTCATTATGCTGACAAAACTTTTAATGCAGTATGTGTGCCACAATGATTACATATCTAATACGTGTGTAATGTTAAGCTGTTACTGGGAAAATAGCTGATATTCAATAAATTTTGTCAACGGCAGGCTACTGTTGTTAGATGTTGAAATGTCATGTTTTTGACTTATAAATGACTCAAAAATACATTTACCGAAAAATACGCAGAAAAAAATGAAAACAAATCCAACAAACACCCAACTGGATACTACATGCTAAATAACCCGTTGCTGCTTGTCTGTCTTGCCATAGGTTGTGGCGCCTTGCTTGGCCGCATTTCTATTAAAAATGTTTCTCTGGGAGTTGCAGGTGTTTTGTTTGCCGGTGTTGTGTGGGGCTATATCGAACCAACAGTCAAGCCACCAGATGTCCTGGCAACCTTTGGACTTGCGCTGTTCGTATATGCGATTGGTCTTTCTTCAAGCGATTTTTTGTTCGACACATGGTTGCATGGTGGTTGGCGCTTTTTACTGATACCCCCTATAGCTATTGGCGCGGCATTCTTTGTTGACGTTTTTGCCTCGCAGATTCTAAATATTCCGTCAAGTACCGCTTCGGGTGTTTTTGCTGGCGCCCTGACTAATACTCCGTCACTGGCTGCGGCGACCACAGCACTCGGACAGAGGGGAGCGGAGGCCACACTGGGATATGCAGTAGCCTATCCGCTTGGTGTCTTGATCCCAATTCTTATGCTTTCATGGCCATTCAGGCGCGAAACACATGCTGTTGGGGATTCACTGGAAAGTGCTGCGATTACGGTATGTAACGTCAAGGAGCCTGGCGAAGCTATTGCTGGTTTGCTCGAACGTTACTCGTTGTCGGTGCGTTTTGCGCGTTGTGTGCGTGGCGATGAGCAGTTTGCCATCTCGGGATATTCGGTTATTAAAAACGGTGATATCGTGACTGTCGTCGGTTTATCGGATGACGTGCGCAAGGCAATAGAGATGCTTGGCGTTGAATACGATGGGGATGTGCTACATGACAGGAGTCAGCTTGATTACCGTCGGATCTTCGTATCTAACCCGGCTGTATGTGGGAAAACACTGCAGCAGGTGGGGATTTTTCGTAATTTCGAAGGTATTGTGACAAGAATCAGGCGTGGCGACACTGATTTTATACCCAATGCAGAAACTACCATCATGCCTGGAGATCGACTGCGCGTGATTGCACCACGCGAAAAACTTTCAGCGATCTCGGAATTTATTGGAGATTCATATCACGAAGCCAGCGAGTTTAATATCCTGACCTTTGGGCTTGGCCTTGCAATGGGAATTGCCCTCGGTACAGCAGACATCACTCTGCCGATGGGGCTCGGAAAGTTTGAGGTTGGCCCGGTGGCAGGCTGTCTTATCGTTTCGCTGATACTGGGTGCGCTCGGCAGAACCGGTCCTCTGACATGGTATCTGCCGTACGGTGTCTCAATGTCATTACGCCAACTCGGTCTGGTTGTGTTTCTCGCATGTGCCGGTATTAAAGCCGGTGGTCTGTTGCATACGGCGCCGCTCAATGTTTCTGCACTTGTTTTGGGTGCCTGTATCACAACTGTAACCTGTCTGGTGACAATTGCGCTAGCCCGCATAATTGTTGGCAAATCGTGGCCGTTTATCGGTGGTGTGCTGGCCGGGGTACAAACTCAGCCAGCGGTTCTCGGTTTCGCCGTTGGCCGCTGTGGTAATGAACGGGTCGAGTCGGGCTATGCCGCTGTCTATCCGCTCAGTATGCTGCTGAAGATAATTTTTGTGCAGCTATTTCTGTTATTTATGAAATCTTGATATGGAAGATCATCTCGTTTTCCAGAAAAAACAGGCAGTATGTCTCGAAGAAGGCATTCACATTCCCTTTGAACAGATAAATCCGGACACATTGAGGAATATGATTGCAGAGTTTGTAACAAGGGAGTGGGCAGATCTGGGCGATTCGGATTATACGCTTGATGTTAAAATTGCTCAGGTTCTTAGGCAGTTGCAAGATAATAAGGCCAAAGTGGTTTTTGATCTCACGTCAGAAAGTTGGAACATAGTTGTGTGTCGATAAATTGACGCAGTTTATTTCATCCTTCATTAAATATACACATTAACACGGCTAAGCCGGAAATTATTCGGTTTTGGAAGCTTAAATTATGTCGCGGTAATTGGCTCGAATGGTGGATTTTCATGAGTGTGCGTCATGTTTAAGTTCTTTACAAAAAAAGTAAAATGTATTAAATAAATTTACCTTACAAATTTAAACTATAGGTATTCTAGGGCACTTTGACCATTTAATTATAGGGAAAATATATGAAAACAAAAATATTGGCATTGGTAATTCTGATTGCACTTTCAGCATGCAGTAGCAAGACAAAAGAGGAATTGTACGCGCAAGGGCTCAAACAGTTGGAGGCATCAAATCCGAGCGGTGCTGTTATCCTGTTCAAGAGTTCCTTGGAGAAGGATGAAAACTATCTGGACGCCCGTTTTCAGCTGGCAAAGTCTTACACAAAGTTGGGTAAGCTGGAACAAGCTGAAAAGGAGTTCAACAAAGTCCTCAAGCAGGACCCGACGCGGGACGATGTACTGATCGAGCTGGCCGGTGTTTTCAACGCTTCAAAAAAGGCAGATGAGGCCTTTAAGCTGGGGCAACAGTATCTTGACAAACACCCCGGCAGCGTTGAAGGTCTTGAAATATTGGGGATCGCCAGCGCTATAAATAAACGTTTTGACGATGCTGAACAGTATCTGCTGCAGAGCATTGCGGCTGACCCAGCCCGAGCGAAAACTAAACTGGAACTTGCCGCCGTGTATGTTTCTGTTGGCAAGGAGCCAAAAGCAAAAAAAATTCTGGATGAACTGATCAGGACAGATCCAAAAAATACCCGACCTTTCTATATGCTTGCAGCTATAGAAACACGGGAAGGCAACAAAGACAAAGCCCTGGAAATATATCGTACAATTATGACGAATAACCCATCAGAAACCGTTGCTGCTTACAAAACCGGTATTATCTATATCGAAAAGGGAGATTTTGAAAAGGCTGGCAAGATTGCTGATGATCTGCTGAGTCAGTCTCCGAAACGAGCAGATGGGCATCGTTTGAAGGGGCTTGTCAGCTATCATCTTAAAAACTACGCAGAAGCATTGAATTATTTGCAAAGTTCTATTAAAATTGCACCAACACTTGAAGCATACCATTTCCTTGGACTCAGTTATTACAGTCGCGGTGAATTAGAAAGTGCCCTGAGTCAGTTCCGCAAAATCCTCGATAATGTTCCTGACTCGCGTCAGGCCCGCCTTATGACAGGTACGATTCTGCTTGCTCAGAAGAGGCTTGATGATGCCATAACTGAAATACAGAAGGTGTTGCAAAAAGACGACAAAGATGCTGTAGCCCATAATCTACTGGGTAACGCATATATGGCAAAAGGCATGTTTGAAGATGGCATGCGCGAGTTTAACATGGCGACAAAGATTGATCCCAAAATTGTTGACGCATATATGAAGAAAGGGCTTTTCTATTTCAGTCGCGGGAAAAACGTTGAAGGAGAAACGGAGCTTGCAACAGCAGTCCAAGTCGCACCGGACGCTCTGAACAGCAGGTTGTTACTGGCCTCATACCACCTCAGGTCAGGAAATGGTGATAAGGCGCTGAAGGACCTGAAATCCGGTTTAACCGGCAAAAAAAGCGATGCCTTGCTGTACAATAGCATTGCAGCGGTTTACTTCTCGCTGAACAAGCAGGATGAAGGGCTCAAATACATCCAAAAGGCAAAGCAATTGGACCCGGTTTTTGCTGCATCTTATCAGAATTTGGCTACTTACTTTATTGCATCGGGTAAATACGATAAGGCAATCTATGAGTATACAGCTCTTTTACGTAACGACCCGTCGAATGTCCAGGCGATGCTTGGATTGGCCGGACTGTATGAAATAAAGGGAAATGACAATGAAGCTCTTGTATATTATCAGAAGGCCACAGAAACAAAGCAACCAAACGCATTTATGGCTAAGGCAGGCTATCATCTGAAAAAACGTGAAACCCCCAAAGCGCTCAAGGTCCTGGATGAGGCGCTAAAAATTGATGTTCGAAATGTCGCAGCTTTAGAAATGAAAGGGCGATTGCTGGTCAGCGAGAAAAAATTCAAGGATGCGATCAGAGTTTTCGAAGAGGTTGAAACTATTAATCCTGAGGTGGGTGTCGCACTGAAAATAGGCGCTTATGTCAATATGAAGGAGACTGCAAAGGCCATTGAGCAGGCACATAAAATCATTGAAAAATATCCGAGTTCGGCACGAGGCTATATGGTTCTTGGATCGATCTATGAAAGCCAAAGAGATTATACCCGCGCCATTTCCGAAGTTAAAAGCGGCATACGTATTGATAGTAATAATGCTCAGGCGTTTGTCTATTTGGGAAATCTTTATGAGGCCTCAAAGGATTACTCTCAGGCGATGTTGGCATATGAAGAAGCCAGTCGTAGAAAACCGGATTTTGTGCCGGCACTTTTTGCTCAAGGAGTGCTGCTGGATCATACCGGTAAAAAGAAAGAGGCCATTGAAAGATATAGAAAAGTACTTGAAAAATCAGAATATTACGTGCCTGCACTGAACAATCTGGCTTATCTGTGTGCGTTGGGTTACGGTAGCAAGGAAGAAGCACTTCGGTTGGCGATTACGGCTTTCAAACGAGAAGCGGGAAATGTCGGAATAATGGATACACTTGGGTTTGCCCTGCTCAAAAATAATCGTCTGGAAGATGCTAGAAAGGTACTTGAAAAAGCGGTCAGCATGTTGCCGGATAATCCGACTGTAACCTATCACCTTGCCCTGGTCTATAAAGAGTCCGGCGACAAGCTCAATGCCCTGAAGATGCTTGAAAAAGCACTGAAACTTGGAGACTTTTCCGATGCAAAAGCAGCTGCGGTAATTGTTGCTGAACTAAAAAAATAATCGGGTTATTCATGAAGATTAAAACAAACACTCACATAGTTATCGATGCCATGCTTGCTATAGTTGCACTTTTTTCAGCAGCTACAGTGAGGCTGGGCTATTATCATGTTAGCCAGAGGCTGTTTGAGCCCGCCACAATTTATTTAGCGATTATTGTTATTGTCGTTCTGCTGTTTTCCTCGTATCTAATGGAAGTCTACGACCAGAACAAAAATCTTACCAAACGAGCCTTAATCATCAATATTGCGTTTGGGACGATTACCTCATTTGCCCTGTTCTCGGTGATATATTATCTCAATCCCGATCCAGATATTGTGCTGGGGCGCGGGGTACTATTTATCTTCCTCATCTTCTTTGCCATTTTACAATTTTGCTGTCACTCCCTCTACTTGATAGGGAAAAAAAACTCTCGTTTTTCTCAGAGAGTTCTGGTCCTAGGGACCGGCACTTTGGCTGCCTGGATTGGTGAAATGATCTCTCCAAATGTGCAGAGTTTTACGTTAGCCGGGTATGTAACATGTAATATCGACTCTAAAGAGGATGATCCGGAACCAGCACAATTGGATGTCCCTCAAGATATGATACTGGGCAATTGTGACAGTCTGCTTGCTATAGCACAGCGGGTTCAGGCTGATGTAATTGTTGTGGCACTCGCCGAAAGAAGGGGAGTCTTTCCTCTCAGGGATGTTCTCTCATGCAAATTGAATAGTATTCAAATTTTGGATGCCCCGTCTTTCTATGAACTTATCCAAGGTAAACTTATGCTGGAAGCTATCACTCCAGGCTGGTTCATCTTCTCCAGTGGCTTTCACATGACAACCCTCTTCAGCATCAGCAAGCGCTCTATGGATATTATTTTAGCACTTACAGGTCTGCTGATAACGTTGCCATTCTTTCCGTTGATTGCTCTTGCAATCAAGTTTGATTCTAGAGGTCCGGTTTTTTTCAGGCAAGAACGTGTCGGTAACAGGGAAAAACTGTTTGTGCTATATAAATTCAGGACAATGGGGCAAGACGCTGAAAAGGGAACCGGTGCAGTCTGGGCCGAGAAAAATGATCCCCGAATAACCAAGCTCGGGCGGTTTTTCAGAGGGTCACGAATCGATGAAATTCCCCAGCTGTTCAATGTGCTGAAAGGTGAAATGAGTTTTATAGGACCACGACCGGAACGCCCTGAATTTGTTGAAAAACTTAAGCAGATAATCCCATATTATTCGAAGCGGCACTTCATAAAACCGGGACTGACTGGGTGGGCACAGGTGAGGTATCGATACGGTTCAACAGTTGAAGATGCTGTTGAAAAATTGCGTTATGACCTTTACTATATAAAAAATATCTGCCCGTCTCTGGATACGCTTATTTTTTTTGAAACGATCAAGGTAGTTCTCTTTGGATTCGGCGGACGATAGCTGCAGAATATTTTCTGTGAATTATCATTTTTTAAAGGTGGATATTTTCTACCCGTGAGGAAACAAGATGCATATTAAACAGATTCTTTTGGCACTAGCTATGATCTTGATGGTCTCGCTCCCTGCAACTGCAGGGGATTATGTTATTGGTGAAGGTGATGGACTTGATATCGCTGTATGGGGAGTTAAGGAGTTGACTTTTTCAGTCAAAGTTCGCCCGGATGGGAAAATAACAGTTCCTGGATTAGGCGATGTTTCTGTCAGTGGTCAGACCCCTGCCAATCTGCAGTCTTCATTGTCCATCAAGCTCAAGGAGTTGGTAAAAAATCCTATTGTAACCGTAACAGTCAGGGACATTACCAACAGCAAGGTATACATCTTCGGAGGAGGGGTCAAAGCATTAGTATATGATCTTTCCAGAAGAACAACACTTTTGCAACTTCTGTGCACTCTCGGAGAGATAAAAACCGCCGACCTGAAAAAATCATACTTAAAGAGAAACGGTAAAAAAATCAAGGAGGATTTTTATAAGCTGTTCATTAGTGGTGAAAGCGAAGAAGATCCAATGCTTGAATCTGGCGATTCGCTGTTTATACCGCTATTGATGGATAAAAGCGTCTATGTGCTTGGCGCTGTAAATATGCCCAAAACCATAGAATACAGAGATGGTATAACGGTCATGGAAGCGATTCTTGAATCTGGAGGATTTACAAAGTTTGCCAGTCAGAATGACACTCAGATCATAAGAAAGGAAGCAGGCAGTGAGGTCTCAATACCTGTTCGCGCAAAAGATTTAATAAAAGACGGAAAACTGGGACTGAATATCAAGCTCAAACCGGGAGACTACATCATCGTCAAAGAAAGTCTGTTCTGAAACCCAATTAGTAAGCAAACTGTGGAGAATTAGATGACGTCAAACGAAATGGACTACAAGAAATATCTTGCCTTGGTCAAAAAGAGTAAAGTTCTGTGCATCGTTAGTGCGCTGGCAATTATGACTGTGGTAACGGCAACCTGTTACGTGCTCCCCAGCGTATATGAAGCCAATAGCACTGTGTTTGTAGAGAAAAGTGTCATTGCTGATCTGATCAAGGGACTGGCGTACTCCGCTTCTGTAGAAGAAAAGATTAAGGCCTTGACCTACGCATTGAACAGCAGGACCCTGATAGAAAAAGTTATCGATGAACTGGATCTGAAAAAAGGCGGGGGAGCTGAACAGGAAAAACTGATCAAAAGCCTGCAAGACCATACAACAATAAGGATCAAGGATAAAGAAGGCCTGTTTATGATCTCTTTCAAGGATCATAATCCTAAACTGGCCCGTGATTACGTCAACGCTTTGGTCAGGCGTTACATCGATGAGAACACATCCAGCAAGCGTGAGGACTCCTACGGGGCAACCCAGTTTCTTTCTGAACAGATGAACGTCTTCAAGGAAAAGTTACAAAAGTCCGAAGAGGCGGCTAATGCCTTCAAACGTGGTCCTGGAGCAGTTGCATCCATGGATCCGACCTCACTATTGAAAGATATCAACGACTCTCAGCAGCGTGCAGATGATCTTAACATAAAACAGGCTCAACTGGAAACAGTGCTTGCAAGTTTGGCTAAAGACAGCCCCATGCAGTCAAACCTACCTGCACTGCAGAAAAGGCTACTGGAGCTTCAGTTGCAATATACCGACAAATACCCTGATATCATACAACTTAAAGAGGATATCCGGGCACTGGAAGATCAGCAGAAGAACGGACAGGGCAATAGGCGTCCAGCAGAATCGCTAGAGTACAAACGGAGTGTTTCAGAGCTAAAAGCTATGCGGCAGGCTGAAGCTAACCTCCGCGCAAATATAGCTAAAAACCGTGCTTTATTACAAAGTATCCCTGCCGCAAGGTCTACGCTTGAAGGCCTTGAACGCGAGAAAAATTCACAGAAAAATATCTACGAGTCAATGGCCGCTCGTCAGGGGCAGTCCGAAGTTTCTAAACAGATGGAGGTTCAGGATAAATCAACCGTTTTCAGGATTGTCGATCCGGCGGTACTGCCTGTTATTCCGGTTAGTCCGAATCGTGTAAAACTGATTCTACTTGGTATTATTGCAGGAATAAGCGGAGGGATCGGGCTGGTTATACTCAAGGATCAGGTCGATGATTCTGTTAAAAATGTCGACATGGCTGCGAACTTTGGCTTGCCTATTCTTGCTGTAATACCTCAGATCGAGGACCCGCAACAGGTCAAAGTGCAGGTATGTCACGACCGTAGGCTTTACATAGCTTCCGGGGTCTATTTCTCGGTGATCCTTGCAGTTCTTGTGCTAGAGGCCCTTGGTGTCAATAAAATTTACAGTATTTTATCCAGGTTATCCAGTTTTAACAACTAAACAAATTTCAGCAACAAATATTAATTCAACCGATAACAAGGTGGAACATGAGTAGAATTGAAAAGGCGATGGAACGAGCGGCACAAATCAGGCAGGGCGCGCTAGCGCCAGCAGCGTCTCAGCTACAGCAACCAGAACTCCGTCCGATTTATATGCCTCCTCCCTTGGCAGTCACGGAAGTTATTGTGCCCAGTAGCATCTTTCTAATAAACACGGATGATCCCTACTCACCACTCAGTGAAGAATTCCGTAAGCTGAAAACAGAGCTGATAAAATTGACTAAAGGGGCTACGTTCAGCAATACGGTACAGGTTACTAGTGCGGTTCCGAATGAAGGTAAGAGTCTCACCGCATTAAATCTTGCCATAAGCCTGGCTCAAGAGTACGACCATACCGTGCTGCTGATTGATGCCGATTTACGCAGGCCATCTATCCACCGCTATCTTGATATTGAACAGAAAATTGGTTTCTCTGACTGCCTTCTCGGTGAAGCCGAGATTGGCGACGTTATTATTCCGACAGGCATCGGCAAGCTTTCAGTGATTACCGCTGGACGTGAAGTTATCAACCCTCCTGAACTGTTTGCGTCGCAAAAAACCAGGGAACTGATAGCGGATATGAAGAACCGCTACCATGACCGCTTTATCATCTTTGATAGTCCTCCGGTTCTCCCGTTTGCAGAAGCCCGCACGTTGTCACTCCTTGTGGATGGAGTCCTTTTTGTCGTCAAGGAACGGCTAGCTTCGCGGGAAAATGTTAGAGAAGCAATTGATGCCCTGAAAGGGTGCGGTTTATTGGGCATGGTCTATAATGATGTCCTCATCGACCGTAATGATGAAAAGTATACTAGTTATCGTAATTATGGCCAAATCAGATAGATAACACCAGTTTTACAGTTATCGGAGCATGTGCATATGTATGAATCCTATTTTAAACTTAATATCAAACCGTTTGACTTGCTTCCAGACCCGAGGTTCATCTATCTGAGCAAGTCTCACAAAAAGGCGCTGACCTATCTGGACTATGGTATCAGAGAGCGCTCCGGATTTGTCCTCCTTACCGGAGAAGTCGGATCAGGAAAGACCACATTGATCCGGGATCTTCTGGACAAATGCTACGAGAATGTTGTCGTTTCGAAGATATTTAATACCCGCGTAACCTCCGAGCAGTTACTGGCTATGATCAATGAGGACTTTGGACTTGTTGTTCAGGGAAAGGATAAAGTCACATTGATCCGGGATCTTAACGGATTTTTAATCGAACAGTATTCCTGCGGCAACCAGCCAATTTTGATTATTGATGAGGCCCAAAACCTTACCTCAGAACTGCTGGAAGAGGTACGCATGCTTTCAAACCTTGAAGCTTCTACCAGTAAACTGCTGCAAATAATACTTGTCGGTCAGCCGGAGTTAAGGACAATTCTTGCGGTCCCTGAACTGCGCCAGTTACGGCAGCGAATCAATATAAACTGTCACCTGCAGGCGCTCAGTCGTGTGGAGGTTGAACAGTATATAACGCGCCGCCTTGAAGTTGCAGGGAACTCTTCGGCGGTCCACTTCTCGCCAGAGTCTTTGGATGTGGTTTTCTGCTACAGCCGCGGAATACCCCGTCTGATCAACATAATCTGTGACTTTCTTATGCTTTCAGCTTTTGCAGAAGAAACCACATTGATCACTGTTGATATGATCCATGAAGTCATCGGCGACCTGGATTTTGAAAACTATTACTGGACGACGGCTGCAGATGAGCAAAACAGTGGACAGGACAACAGCCTCTTGTCTGCAGCGCAAAAGTCACTGCCTGACCAGGAACTGCAAATCACTCTTTCTGATATTTCGCGGCGCATCGATGCAATTGGGCAGAACATTGAATCTCAACTGCACACAGCTGTCAAAGGCCAGAACGAACGTTTTGCCGCATTCCAGTCCTCCGTCACGTTACATATTGCCAAAGCCGACTCCAATTTTCTGTATTTGAACAGAAAAATGGAGGAGCTCAGAAACAGGGGAAACAACAACGACGCGATACGTGAGAAACATAAAATTGGTTTTATGCAGCGTTTCTCAGTCTTTGGCGACAATACAGCCGCCCACCCAAAATGAATAGCATCCAAAAAAACTGGATAGTATCTTGCTCAGGTGTATGCATTTTTATGAGTAGTGCCTCCATGCTCTTGTCTCCAGTACTTGTGTCGGCTGCTGACAGTTCATTCAAACCATTTTTGGAGATCAGCGAGGAAGTAACTGACAATATATTAGAACAATCCACCAACAAAAACACAGAATATATAACCCGGATAAGACCTGGAGGAACCCTTCATTACTTGTCCCCTCTCTGGACGTGGGATACGGCCTATACTTTCGAGTTTCGCAACTATGCCCGAAACAGCAAAGGCAATGAATACAACCATGATGCAGCGTTGAAGGGAAACATTGCACTGATTGATAATTTCCTTTTTCTTGATCTCAGCGACATGTATCACCGGGTTACACTCGATCCTTCTCGCAACGTAGCAACTGAAAGCAGCCTGTTTCTTAATCAGACGGATCAGAACATAGCCGTCATTTCCCCCTATATGCTCTGGCGTTTGAGGGGAGAGAACACTTTTAAGACCGGCTATAGTTTTACCGATACCCGCTATTGGGACCCGGCAGGAATTGAAAAGCAGGAGCACCGCGGTTTCGCCGACCTGACCCACGATGTAACCTCCAAATTCAGCCTCAATACAAGATACGCTTACACACGTCTTGAATCACTCCCCAGTCAGTTCAACAGGCATGATCTGAGTGGTGGTTTCAAATACGATTATGCCGACAAGTCTTTTATCTTCGGCCAGATCGGCAACAGTTGGCAGCAATTTGATACAGGCCTAAAAGTGAATTATCTTTTCTGGAATGCCGGCGTCACTCATGATTTGCACTTAGCCGTGGCAACGTTTGAAACCAAGGTGGCGACAACCGAAGACCCGCTGGCCGTTTCTACCAAGGAAACCAGCTACAGCGGAAAGCTGGAAAAAGAGCTGCAGCGCGGCATAATCGGGTTATCCGCGTCTTATGCAGAATACGTTAACATGGTTACCAATCTCATAGATCATAGTACTCTTGGTTTCTCCGCAAAGTTGCGCTACGAAGTGTTTCAGAACCTCACTGCCAATCTGAGTGCGGCAGGGGAGCGATTCAGCCAGAAAACGGCAGCTGATTATCCATATCGTTTCACCGGAGTTGCCGGAATGAGCTACGCACTCAAGAATGAACTTACGCTCGGATTGACTTACTCATACGTCACAAATCAGTATGAACTTGACTCGACTGTAGGTGCAAACCAGATCAACAAAGCGATTGTAGAAGTGAAGAAGTCTTTTTAATTGTATTGGGAAAGGATGTTGAAGCCGACAAGAAAAGGGAAGATGTATCTGGTGACCTGATGACCATCTAGATATGTCTGACAGTTTCAGCACGTAGGTTGAAACGATAAATTTGCTGCCATGCGTGTTAACTACTTGTTTTTATGTATTTCAGTTATGTTTATTTGCTCTTGTGTCGGGTCGGATCCGAAAGCTTTTCCGATGCGAGCGGATGCGATCATTTTACTAGCAGGCAGCTATCAAGAACGGGCCCCATCAGTAGCGGCACTCTACCGTGATGGTAGTGTACCAGTTATTATTCTGGCCAATGATGGTGTGCTTGGAGGTTGGTCTAGTAAATACCAGCGCAATCTGTATCATATTGAACAGGTTGAAGAGCTTTTGAAACTTTCCGGAGTCCCTCAAAATCAGATTGTCCGACTTCCATATTACGGTAGTGGTACAATATATGATGCTCTTGCAGTTAGTAGATACTTACAGATGCATCAACTTCAAAGATTGCTGTTAGTGACCTCTGATTATCATGCTAGTCGTGCCTTATGGATTTTCCGATTAGTTCTTAAGGATCAATCACAAGAGTTAGGTGTTTACGGGGTACAGTCAACTGAGCCCAGCGTTAAGAATGCTGTATTGGAATACGTAAAAATGCTGTACTACAGATTCAGGTTTGGATTGTTGGGATTGCTGCCGAAGTTGGAGAAGCCGTGAAGGATCTGTCATTTGTAATATTGAGCTGGAATTCGGAGAAATATCTTGCGAGATGTTTCGAGTCAATCATTAACAAATGTACTTCGGAAGGAATATATTTTGAAGCTATCATAGTCGATAACGGTTCAATCGATAGCTCTTCTGAAGTTGTCAGGGCATTTCAAGAGCGTTATCAAGATACATTCCAACTGATCTCTTTGGGGCAGAATTGGGGGACAACGTATTCCCGTAATTTGGCCTTGAAAATGGTGCGTGGAGCAACGGTGTGTATTTTAGATTCCGATACTGAGCTGGGAGAGGGTAGCCTGAAATCCCTGTTGCAACGGATTGAAATGGACGAACATATCGGCATAATCGCTCCTCGTCTTCTATTGCCGGATGGTACAGTGCAGAACTCGGTCAAGCGTTTTCCAACAATGCTGAATAAGCTGATAAAAATCCCCAGAATTATTTTTGGGGTAGGCTCAAAAAACAATGATTTTTATGAAAATTTTCCCTTTCTTGATGAGTGCGAAGTTGACACAGCCATATCTGCCTGTTGGTTTTTCAGGAAAGAACTACTGCAGAAGGTCGGGTATCTAGATGAAAAGATATTTTATGCCCCAGAAGATATCGACTATTCATTACGGGTCTGGTTGGCCGGATTCAGCATACTTTATTTCCCAGCATTTACAGTTTTGCATCATACCCAGCAGATAACGCATAGAAAGCCGCTGTCTAAAACATCAATCAGCCATTTATTTGGATTGATTTATTATTATCGCAAGCATGGTGGGTGGCTATTACGGCCTCGAATATGATGGGATGAGCAGTTCGTGCAAATTACTTTTGGAAAAGGGGAGCAACATGAAAATACTTGTCACAGGCAACATGGGCTATGTTGGTCCTCCCGTAATCAGGCAATTACGCAAATCATATCCAGGAGCATACATAATTGGTCTGGATACAGGTTTTTTTTCTGCGTGTTCTATTACTCAAGATTTTATTCCGGAACTCAGGCTTGACGAACAGTTGTTCGCCGATGTACGTCATCTTCCTGAAAACGTTCTCGGTAATGTTGACGCTATTGTACATCTGGCGGCAATTTCCAATGATCCGATTGGGAACCAGTATGAAGATGTTACTATGGCGATCAATCATCGTGCTTCTGTCAATCTGGCGCAACAGGCCAAAAAAGCCGGAGTCAAGTCTTTCATTTTTGCGTCTAGTTGCAGTATGTATGGTTCGGCGGAAGGTGGTGCAAGAACTGAAGATGCACCATTGAATCCGTTGACGGCGTATGCACGTTCCAAAGCGCTCACTGAAAAGGATTTGCAGCCACTTGCTGGTGATGGCTTTACGGTGACCTGCCTCAGATTTGCCACTGCGTGTGGGACTAGTGATCGGTTAAGGCTTGATCTGGTTCTCAACGATTTTGTGGCCGGAGCGGTTGCTTCAAAGCAGATATCTATTCTCAGCGACGGTACCCCTTGGCGACCACTTATAAACGTCAAAGACATGGCTCGCGCCTTCGACTGGGCAATTAGCCGCGAGGCCTCATTGACAGGTGCCTTTCTCGCTGTCAATGTGGGGCATGAGCAAGGGAATTACCAGGTAAGAGATCTGGCCGAAGCGGTGGCCCGAATAATACCAGAGGTAACTGTACAGATAAATGAAAACGCCCAGCCTGACAAGCGGTCTTATCGGGTCAATTTTGATCTATACAAGCAGATTGCACCAAACCACCAGCCGATCTATAACTTGGAGGCCTCCATCAATGAATTGAAGGAAGGACTCCTCGCCATGAATTTCAAAGACGAAAATTTCCGCAGCTCATTTTTTATGCGTCTTGTACAACTAAGCCACCTTCGAGATACAGGATATTTGGACGGAACGCTTCAATGGAGTTCAAAAGGATAATCGTTTTTGAGGCAAAAATATCCCCGAACATGAAATGACAGTTGCGGGGCATTTACGAATTTGATGAGGGGAACCAGGTATGCCGACTGACAGCAAGTGCCTTTTTTGTGGTGAAAATCTCCAACAGACCTTCATTGATCTCGGTATGTCGCCTTTGTGCGAGAGCTATGTGAGTGCCGAGCAACTAAACAGTATGGAGCCGTTTTATCCGCTCCACGTACGGATTTGTGGCAACTGTTTTCTGGTCCAGTTAGAAGAATATGTGGATCCGCAGCATATTTTCACCGAATATGCCTATTTTTCATCCTATTCAAGCGCCTGGCTGAAGCATGCCGAGAGCTATGTAGCAATGGTTGCTGAACGCTTCGGGCTCAACCAATCTTCTCACGTCATCGAAGTTGCCAGTAATGATGGCTATCTCCTGCAGTATTGTATCGCACAAGGAATTCCGGCTCTCGGCATCGAACCGGCCCGCAATGTAGCTGAAGTCGCGATACAAAAAGGTGTTCCTACCAGAATTGCTTTTTTCGGGGAACAAACAGCTCTTCTTCTCGCAGCAGAAGGGAAATCTGCCAACCTGTTGCTGGGGAACAACGTACTTGCCCAGGTTCCGGACATCAACGATTTTGTCAAGGGTATGAAAATTCTGCTTAAGCCCGACGGTGTAATCACTATAGAGTTCCCCCATCTAATGAGACTCATGGAAGAAAATCAGTTTGATACCATCTACCATGAGCATTTTTCCTATTTTTCATTTATCACAGCAGAAAAAATCTTTGCCGCCCATGGTCTGACCCTGTTCGATGTTGAAGAATTGCCCACCCATGGCGGTTCTCTCAGAATTTATGCCCGACACAGCGATAACCTTTCACGAGAAGTCGGTCCAAGAGTTCACGAACTCAGGGCGCGTGAGGAAACGGCTGGAATTACCCGACTCGACTCTTATGATGAATTTGCAGAAAAGGTCAAGGAGACCAAGCGGAAATTACTCGACTTTCTCATTTCTGCCAAGCGCCAAGGAAAGAGTATTGCAGGCTACGGTGCTCCCGGAAAGGGAAACACGATGCTGAACTATTGTGGTATTCGCAGCGATTTCCTTGATTACACAGTGGACCTCAATCCGTATAAACAGGGAAAGTTTCTGCCGGGAACTCATATCCCTATTTTTAGTCCGGAAAAAATCAGGGAAACCCGTCCTGATTACCTTCTAATTCTTCCATGGAATTTTAAGGAAGAGATTATGGAGCAGGTCGGGTACATTCGGGAGTGGGGGGGGCAATTCGTTGTGCCAATTCCGGAAGTGAGAATCTACCCATGATATTCATACCGGTTGAGTTAAATGGAGCCTTCCTGATCGACTCGGAAAGACTTGAAGATGAACGTGGTTTTTTCGCCCGTACTTTCTGCCGCAAAGAGTTTGAGGCTCATGGTTTATCGGTTGATATCGCCCAGTGTAATATTTCATATAACATCCATAAAGGTACATTGCGGGGGATGCATTACCAATCTCCCCAGGGTGAGGCAAAGTTGGTTCGTTGTACAAAAGGCGCCATCTTCGATGTAATAGTAGACCTGCGATCAGGTTCGTCAACCTTTTTGAAGCATATTGCCGTTGAACTTACAGAGCAGAACAGAAGAATGCTCTATATCCCTGAAAACTTTGCACACGGTTTTTTGACGTTGGAGGATCATACGGAAGTCCACTACCAGATGTCGGAATTTTATATTCCAGAAAATTCATGTGGTGCCAGGTGGAATGATCCGGCATTTGGAATCAACTGGCCAGCTGAAGTAAAGATTATTACTGAAAAAGACCGTACGTATCCGGATTTCACCGTATGATCGAGTCCGTTCAAGGCATACAGTCTCATCCCGAAACAGCTGGGGCAAGAGCCTACCAACTTATAGAAGAGCTTTACCCAATATGCCGCAGTATAACAGGCAACGGCGTGCGTCAGACACTGAGCATCTTATCTAAGCGCATTCCGTTGCAGACTCATGAGGTACCTACGGGCACAAAAGTTTTTGATTGGACGGTCCCTAAAGAATGGAACATTCAAGACGCATATGTGAAAAACTCCCGTGGTGACAGGGTTATTGATTTTCGCAACAATAACCTGCATATCGTCAATTACAGTATTCCAGTCAGAAAAAAAATTTCCCTGTACGAACTGAAAAAGCATCTGTTCACACTCCCGGATCACCCAGACTGGATTCCCTACAAGACTACCTACTACAAAGAAAACTGGGGATTCTGCCTAACCCACAACCAATTGTCTACGCTAAATGAAGGCGAGTATGAGGTTGTTGTCGACTCAACATTGGAAGAGGGACATCTTACTTACGGTGAACTATACGTTCCCGGACAACTGGAAGAAGAAATCCTCGTTTCTTGCCATATCTGTCATCCTTCGCTCTGTAACGACAACCTATCAGGCGTCAGTGTTGCAACACTATTGGCGGAATACCTACTGTCGGTGGATTCAAATAGGTATTCATACAGGTTTCTGTTCATTCCGGGAACCATCGGCGCCATTACCTGGTTATCATTGAATCTTGAGGCAGTTGCAAGGGTGTGTCACGGCCTGGTTATATCGGGTGTCGGTGATTCTGGTGGGTTTACGTACAAAAAGAGCCGACGCGGTGAAACCACAATAGACCGGGCAGTAGTACAAATCCTGCAGCATTCAGGGCGGGATTATGCCTGTGTCGATTTTTCTCCCTACGGGTACGATGAGCGTCAATACTGCTCACCAGGTTTCAATCTTCCGGTGGGTCGGTTTTCGCGGACTCCCTTTAGCGAATATCCGCAATACCACTCATCTGCCGACAATCTTTCTTTTGTCAAACCAGGTGCACTGGGCGAGTCTTTTTTCCTGTTGCGGGAAATCATGCACCTTCTGGAAAATGACGGCACTTTCCTTAACCTGAATCCTCATTGCGAACCGCAACTAGGTAAGAGGGGGCTGTACAATTCTATTGGTGACAACGAACTAGCCATGCTGTGGGTATTAAACCTTTCTGATGGCAGTCAATCGTTGCTGGATATTGCTGAAAGGTCTGGTTTGAGTTTTGCCGCTATTCAGAGCGTAGCGGAGCTACTGTGTAAGCATTCGCTTCTGGAAAGGGTAGGGGATTGACAAAATATTATGGTGTTCAAGATTTGAATTTGAGGGATAAAAAACATGAAATTCGATAAATCAGACCAACTTAGAATAAGAGCTCACGCACTCATTCCCGGTGGGTGTCACACCTATGCCAAAGGTGACGATCAATTCCCCCTTTCATCACCCGGTTTCATCGTCAGGGGTGAAGGATGTCATGTCTGGGATGTAGATGGTAATGAGTTCATAGAGTATGGCATGGGGTTGCGTGCCGTGACACTTGGCCATGCTTACCCTCCTGTTGTGGAAGCGGCCATCCGCCAAATGCACTTGGGCAATAACTATACCCGACCCTCGGCTCTTGAAGTGGAATGTGCCGAGGTCATGGTGGATCTGATTGATGGGGCAGACATGGTCAAGTTTGCCAAAAACGGTTCGGACGTGACAACAGCTGCAGTCCGCTTAGCGCGGGCATTCACCGGAAGGGATCTCGTCGCTATCTGTGATCAGCCTTTTTTCTCCGTCGACGACTGGTTTATAGGTAAGACTGCCATGTCGGCCGGAATCCCCGAGGCAATCCGGAACCTGTCTATATCCTTTCGTTATAACGATAGTGCCAGTGTAGAGGAGCTTTTTCAGAAGCATCCGGGGCAGATTGCTTGTCTCGTCCTTGAGGCAGCGACAGCGGTCGATCCACTTGGCAATTTTCTTCTGGATGTCCGCAGGCTCTGTTCGGAACATGGCGCTCTCTTGATCCTTGACGAAATGATCACCGGCTTCCGCTGGCACCTCATGGGCGCGCAGCACTATTACGGAATTATCCCTGATCTCTCTTCTTTCGGGAAGGCGATGGGCAATGGTTTTTCTATTGCGGCATTGACCGGCAAGCGTGAAATAATGGAGCTCGGGGGGATCACTCACAACAAGGAACGGGTTTTTCTCCTCTCCACAACTCAGGGAGCCGAGAACCATGCGCTTGCTGCCATGCTTGCAACGATAGATGCTTATCGCAGAGAAAACGTCATTGACCATCTCTGGGACACCGGGAAAAAGTTGCAGCATGGAATCGGTAGAATCATAACTGAGTTGAATCTCGACGACTATTTTCAGGTGCTAGGTAAGCCATGCAACCTGGTTTACGCCACAAAAGATGTTGAGATGCAACCTTCTCAGCCATATCGAACCCTTTTTCTTCAGGAGACCATCAAACGTGGCCTGTTGATGCCATCGCTTGTGGTCAGTTTCTCACATGGCGAGAAGGAAATTGAGCAGACTATTCAGGGTGTAGGGGAAGCGTTGATGGTTTACCGTCGGGCACTGGATGAAGGAATTGAGAAGTACTTGGTAGGAAGACCGGTGCAACCTGTGTTCAGGAAATATAACTGATAAAAATGGCATTTCATATCACCAATAATGTGGGCTTGGTTTTTTATGGCAGATAAGCAAAAATATAATTTGAGTCCAATTAAAATTGGACTACTGACCCCATACACAGGTGGAAATCTAGGTGATGGTGCGATTCAGGAAGCAGTAATTGCCAATATAAAATCAAGGTATCCTAATGCTCAACTGCATGGATTTACCATTACCCCAGAAAAGACTGAAAAGCATTTGCGCATCCCTTGTTCACCTATTACGGCATTATCTATCAAACATTACTGCACTCCTGCCCCCTCAATTAACAATTCTGATATATGTCTTGAATCAAACAATCTAGGATCTACGCAAGTAGTAAAAAAATGGATAAAAAGATATACATTGCTGTTTAACTTTCTTAAACGGATGAAAACGTGGACAAACTCATTAATATTTCCACTACGGATCATATTTGCGTTTATCTTATCACTTTTAGCAGAAATTCTGCTTATTAGAAACAGTTATTGGAAACTGAAAGATTTCGATTACCTCATAGTGTCTGGAGGTGGGCAGCTTGATGATTACTGGGGAGGGGCTTGGGGGCATCCTTACTCCCTATTAAAATGGGGACTGATTGCGCGAGTAACTAAAACTCGTTTCCTGTTTTTAAGCGTTGGAACATGTCGTTTGACGTCTCACCTGAGCAGTTTCTTTGTTAAACAAGCACTTAGTTTAGCGGAATATCGCTCTTATCGAGATGAGACCTCCAAGAGGATTTTGGAGCATATAGCATTCACCCGTGATGATGTTGTCTACCCAGATCTAGCATTTAGTCATGAAATTCCCTGCCCTAAACACCCACGAAATAACATCAATAACAAGCCTGTTGTTGGTGTAAGTCCGATAGCATATCTTTCCTCATATTATTGGCCTGATTGTGATCAACCTGTATATGCTTCTTATATACATTCACTAGTGTCATTTGTATCATCGCTATTATGCAATCAGATGTCCGTTGTTCTTTTTCATACGTCAGGAACAGATAAGTACGTTGTAAAGGAAATGATTGATACTCTCAGTCGTGATTCCAGACTCAATATTGGAAATATTAAGGTGGTACATACTGAAACTGTTGAAGAATTACTTTCAGTAATGGAAGAATTAGACTTTGTGGTAGCAAGTCGATTACATGGGGTCATTCTCGCCCATTTTATGCATAAACCTGTTTTGGCGATATCCTATGACAAAAAGGTAGATATCCACATGTCGGATATTGGGCAGTCAGATTATTGTATGAATATTCAAGATATAAAAGCGGATTTACTAATTGATAAGTTTTATAAATTAATGTCATATAAAGATAAAAATGGATCTGAAATAGCTTACAAAATTGGGCAGTTCAGAGATAAGCTAAATATTCAGTATGATAAAATACTCGAAATTGCTGAGTAAGGTCTCTCCATGAATCAAAAAACTGAACCATTAGTAAGTGTAATAACCCCATTTTTTAACACTGAAAAATATATTTCCGAGTGTATTGAGAGCGTTCTTACACAAACATATACAAATTGGGAATACATTCTGCTGAACAATTGTAGTACTGATCGTTCACTTCAAATTGCACAGGGGTATGCCGATCGCGAACCACGTATTCGGCTCATCAGCAATGATAGCTTTCTTGGACAGGTACAAAACTATAATCGCGCTTTGTGCTTGATGTCACCTAAGAGCAAATACTGCAAAATTGTCCAGGCTGATGATTGGATATTTCCAGAGTGCTTGATCGAGATGGTCAATGTTGCTGAGTCCCATCCCACCGTTGGAGTTGTTGGTTCCTACTGGTTGCGAGGTAATGATTTAATGGGGGGCGGCCTTCCATATCCAAGCACATTTATGACAGGAATTGATGTCGGCAAATGGCAATTATTGAATCATCCTGATAAGCACATTCTTACTCAACCAACGGCGCATTTGATTCGTAGTGACCTTATTCGGGCTCAAGACCCTTTTTATGATGAAGATATTAAAGATTACGAGGACTATGATGTTTGGTTTAGAGTGTTGCAAACAAGCGATTTTGGATTTGTCCATAAAGTGCTGACCTTTCAGAGAGTCGATGCTGGTTCAATTTCCGGTGAAATTAGAAATTATTTTCCTCATCTTTTGTCATCTTTCATCTGTTTAAAAAAATATGGGATGTCGTACTTATCTGAGAATGAATATATCGAACGATATAGATACATTTCAGACAGGTATTTTATAGCTTTGGCAAAAACGTGCCTATTTGAAAAATATGCCAGGGAAGTATGGAACTACCATAATAATGTGTTAAATGGTAGTGGTTGTTCTATTAAAAAGTTGGTTATAGCTGGTTACGTATTAAGAGAATTACTAGAGCTGTTGCGTCATCCAAAATTATTAAATAAAATACTAAGAAGAATATTTGGATAACTGCCAATTTGAGTAGCTGTGTTGTTATTAATGATAGGAACTATTTTAGTTTAGTACGTTATGAGGAAATATCTGTGGACGTATCCATAATCATTCCAACGTTTAATAATTCCTCTACACTAAATAGGACATTGGGACATCTGTGTAGTTTGTCCGTACGAACTGCTATTTCATGGGAATTAATTGTAGTTAATAATAATTGTACTGACACTACAGATGAGGTTGTTAAATCGTATTTTGGAAAGTTGCCTATAAGGCTTTACCATCAACTGCAACAGGGAACGAGTGTCGCAAAAAATAGTGGATTAGAGCTATCTACCGGCGAATTGGTCATTTTTACTGATGATGATGTAAGACCAATCCCGGAATGGTTAGAATCGTATTGGGACATTTATTCTAAAAGGTCTGGAAGATATTTTTTTGGTGGCCCTGTAGTTTCTGATTTTGAATCCACAATTCCAGATAAAAAATTGATGCATTACGCACCTCCATCTGTAGCTGGGATGAATTTAGGTGAGCAACTGATTGAGATTGGCTCTGACAGATATTTTATTGGAGCAAATTGGGCGTGCCCAAGAAATGCCCTTGATGAGGTAGGCCGCTTTGATACAGATATGGGGTTAAACCACTTGAATAGCAATGTTAAGGTTGGTGAAGAGACTGATTTGATGGACCGACTCAGGATGAACGGATACCGTGGATTATATTTGCCGATGGCAACAGTTTATCACTTCGTCCCGGCTGTTAAAACAACTCTTAACCACGTCGCTACGCGCGCAGAAGCGCACTCTTATTATGTCTCCATGAAAGAGTTTGCGGATATTAATCTAAACAGGATCCCGAGATGGCTATATCGAATGCTTTTTGTAAGTTGGCTTAAATTGCAAATAAAAAGGATAATTGGTCGTGAGCTTATTGATGCATACATATTTCATAAAGTTGTAAAGGGTAAAATTAGAGCTGCGTCTGATTGCATACATAATAATTCTATCAATAAGTAAATGTTTGAATCTCCCCCGTAATTGTGGACAGTCCGAAAAGCTGCTACAAACAGATTACGGAGGACTGTCATGGTATCGAGGAGAAGACGTTTTACCCGCGAGTTTAAAATTGAAACGGTCAAGCTGGTCACCGACAGTGACAATAG
>JANXYR010000079.1 GCA_025355965.1 Geobacteraceae bacterium | reverse complement strand
GGCCGACCTGATCGAATTCAACAAATACGCCGGAGATATGCTGACCGGCACCGAGTGGGACGGGCTGGGATTGATGGAAAACGCCCTCCGCACCCAAACCATAACCCCCGAGATCCAAACACTTTACCAGGAATTAAATGTCCGTTTCAGCGGCACTTCAGGCGGGAACAACGACGATATCCTCCTGGGAGATGCTCAGGACCGCACCATTTCCGGTTCTATCGGCAACGACATCCTGCTGGGGGGCTCGGGGAACGAAATGCTGGCAGGCGGCAACGGCGACGACACACTTTCCGGCGGGGCTGGCAATGACGAGCTGCGGGGCGAATTTGGCAACGATACTTATATATTTGGTCGGGGCTCCGGCAACGATAGCATTATGGATAGCCAAGGAAGCAACAGCGTCATTTTCAGAGGGCTCAATCCGGGCGATATCACGGTCACTACCCCCAATACATACAACGATAATTTTATATTCACTATCAACGATACCGGTGAGAAGCTGAGCATTTCGAGTGAGTGGAACTGGTACTCGTATAGCTCTGATAACGCTACCATTGGCCGATTTGTTTTTGCGGACGGAACGGTATGGAACAATGAGGATGCCCTGCGCGCTGCTGTAGTGAAGCCGACCGAAGGGGATGACGTAATCGTTGGTAGCCGTCTGGATGACATTATCCATGGGCTCGGCGGCAATGACACCATCATCGGACGTAACGGGAACGACGTGATCGATGGCGGTGAAGGCGACGACCTGCTGTTGGGGTCTGCCATCATGTACAATGACTATAACGGACAACGGCGAATTTATGACATCGTGGAGGCCAACGGCAACGACACCTATCTTTTCGGGCGTGGAGACGGGCATGACACAATCATTGACGGCGATTACTCTCTTAACAGCGATACCCTCAAGTTCAAGGGAGACGTTGCGCCGGGAGACATTATCGCCACTCATATCAACAATGATCTGATCCTCACCATCAAGGATACCGGCGACAGCATCACCATCCGCAACCATTTCAAAGAAAACTATTCTGGCGCACCTGAACATCGCGACTACGAGATCGAGATGATCGAATTTGCCGACGGCACAAAATGGACCTGGAATACCCTCCGCGACATGCTGCTCGTCGGCACGGACGGTAAGGACAACATCATCGGTTACCGCCAGGATGATGCCATCAGCGGCGGCGCGGGGGACGACTACATCGACGCCCGCAGCGGCAACGATGTGATATCAGGTGGCGACGGCAACGACGCCATCTATGCCGGACTAGGGGACGATATCATCGACGGAGGCAAGGGGAATGATATTATCAACGGCACGGAGAGCCGGTATTACGATCTGGCCTATGGCCAGCCGCGAAACGATAACGACACCTATCTTTTCGGCTTGGGTGACGGCCAGGACACCATCTACAACCGGAACGAAGGGCAGACGAATAGCGACACCATCCGCTTCAAGGCGGGGATTTCCTCAAGCGACGTCAGATTCGAAGGGGTGTCGGGCAATGAGGATCTGCGCATCGTCCTGGGTGATGGGACAGACAGCATCACAGTGAAAAACTGGTTCGCCAGTCCCGTATATCAAATAGGCCGCCTGGAGTTCAGCGACGGGACTGTGTTGGATGCGGCCTATGTGAGAAGCCACCTGGTCAAAGAGGGAACGCAGGGTAATGATGTAATCATGGGTAGCTTAATGAGCGAGAATATCGCCGGCTATGCCGGCAACGACACGGTTCATGCGGGGGGAGGAGATGATCTGGTTTTTGGCGGTGCCGGGAATGATACCATTTATGGAGAATCTGGTGACGATGTGCTGGACGGCGGAGCCGGCGATGATCTGCTGGTAGGTGACCTCGGAAATGACACCTACCGGTTTGGCCGTGGTGACGGCCATGACACCGTTAATGAAGGATTTGGCAGTGTCAACTCCCCCAATGACGCGATAGAGTTCAAGGCTGATCTGCTCCCTGATGACGTAATTGTCCGCAGATCAGGGGACGATATGATTCTTTCCATCAACGGAAGCGACGACCAAATTATCGTCAAAGGCACATTTAACGATTATTCCGCAGCGAATCGCATCGAGCAGGTGCGCTTCGCAGATGGCACGACCTGGGACTTTGCCGCCATGAAGACGCTTGCCTTGCGCGGGACCGACGGTGACGACGTTCTGGAGGGGACCCTGGGGAACGACGTGTTGGATGGCGGGGCTGGTAACGATATTTTGAGAGGGGGGAATGGCAGCGACAGCTATCGCTTTGGTCGTGGTTACGGCAACGATGTAATAGAGGAGACCGGCTGGAGTGGCGTTGACAGGGTCGAGTTTCAGGCAGGCATTAGCACTAACGATATTGCCTTCTCTGTTGACAAGAAGGGTCAACTGCTGATCAGTGTGAAAGAGAGTGACGACAGCCTGTTGATAAAGAATGGCGCCTCTTCTGTTGAAAACTATGTTTTCAGCGACGGCACCATTCTGACCCAAGCCGATGTCAACCGACTGGCTGCCACTCTTCCCAGTTCAGAGAACATCGTCGGTACCTCCGGAAATGACAATCTGGTGGGAAGTGACATAAACAGCACCATTCTGGGGCTGGAGGGTGACGATACCCTGTCTGGGGCCGGCGGGGACGATATGCTGGATGGAGGAGCAGGTAACGACACTCTTTCTGGCAACACCGGCAGCGACACCCTCTATGGCGGCGACGGGGACGACGTGCTGGATGGCGGCACCGGCCGTGATTATCTCTACGGCGGCGCCGGCGCCAACATCTACCGCTTTGAGCGCGGCAGCGGACTGGATCGTATGCAAACCCACCTGACGGATGGTACTGTTGAAACAGTGGAGTTCGGGATAGGTATTGCACCGGAGGATATCCATGTGCAGTTGGGTGGTTCGGTCAACTCCGGCACTTCGCAGCCGGGTGATAGCGGTTACAGCAAGTTGGTGATTGGTGTTGGTAACAACGATGCCTTTGAGATTACGGTCAACGGCGGGAGCAACGACGTTGGGCAGTCGTCACTACAGCGCTTTCGCTTTAGTGATGGTACCGAGATGAGCCTGGAGCAGATCCTGGCGCTTAACGACGGCGGATTGGCAGGTGAGCAGTCGGGTAGTAATTTGATCGGCAGCAACAGCGACGACAATATATATGGTGACTACTACAGCAGCAATCAGTTACGTGGCCGCGACAACAACGATTATATATCCGGCGGAAACAGTAATGATGTTATTGCCGGGGATAATGGTGATGACACCCTCTATGGCAATGGCGGAAGCGACGTTATTGTCGGCGGGGTTGGTAATGATCAGCTTTCCGGCGGATCGGGGAGCGACTTCTATCTGTTTAATCGCGGAGACGGTAACGACCGGATCGAAACAGACTGGAGTGGGAACGCAAACGACAAAGACACTCTCTCCTTTGGCGGCGGCATTGGAGTTCAGGATATTTCGGCCTATGTTAACGAGAATGATGAACTGGTCCTGCTGGTGGATGGCGGAAATGGGGGAAGTATCACCAGCGAGTGGTTTGACTCCACCAGGCAGGAAAACCAGTATTTACCACTGAACAGGATTCAATTTGTCTCTGCTGACGGCGATACGCAGATATTTGATCTGATCGGCCTGATGCGGGCTAATGCAGGTGCTATGGCCAACTCGGACAAGAGCAGGCCGGTTGCCCTGTTTAATAACGCCAGTGATTATGATATCACCGCATCAACTCTTCCGGGCGGCGACAATGCGGTGGGATATGCCCAGAGCAACGATCCTTTCACAGCGCCTTCGTATGCAGATCTGAATTCCGGTACAGACGGCAACGACATCGTACAGGGCACCCCCTGGAATGACACCCTGAATAGCGGAGCAGGCAATGATCTTCTCTACGGTTACGGCGGGAATGACTATCTAGATGGAGGCTCAGGCAACGACCGGATCGATGCCGGAACCGGTAACGACGTGATTTACGGCGGCGCAGGTAACGACCTGATCATGGCCGGCGATGGTGCCGACATGATCTACGCCGGACCGGGCAACGATATCGCCTATGGCGGAAATGGTAACGACACCTACTTCTTTAATGCCGGTGACGGCAGGCTGACCATTGAGGACAATTACCTGGAACAAGGTGGCAGTAGTTATGGCGGCGGCTATGGTGGTTCTGCCTCCAAGTCCGTCGCGTTTGCAGTAGTTGACGGTGGTTATGGCGGCGGATACGGCGACCCTGTTTCAGTCACCAATGTACTGCAGTTCGGTGTTGGTATCAGCATGGCGGATCTGAAGTTTTCGGAGCAGAATGGCTATCTGGTTATTGATATTGCTGCAACCGGTGACCAACTACGGCTGGCTGGTTATAATCAGGATCGGGGTACTTTGACCAACGCGGTTGATAGCTTTATCTTTGCTGACGGAAGCACGGCAAGCCAGTCGGAGATTCTTTCCGCCGGAATATCGTCAGCAGGTACGGAGGGAGATGATGAGTTTTTCGGAACGGTGGCTAACGACATCGTAGAAACTGGGTCCGGAAACGACCACATAGCCGGTGGTCAGGGCAATGACCGTCTCAGTGGCGGCAGCGGAGATGATACCTATGAATTCAACCTGGGCGACGGGGTGGACACCATTGTGGATATCAGCGACCCCGGCATGGAGAACAGTATATATTTCGGTTACGGTATCTCTCAGGACTCAATCAAGGCCAAGGTTGAGAACGGAGAACTGGTACTACGGGTGGGTGGCAGCGGAGATGCCATCCGCTTCGAGGGATTTGATCCCAATATTCCGGGTACGCCGCAACCGGTGGGGCGTTTCAATTTCCGGGACGGATCGAGTCTGAGTTTTACCGATTTGCTAACCCGAGGCTTTGAAATTGTCGGCACACCGGAAAATGATACTCTGGCGGGAACTGCCGACAACGACAAGATCCGCGGCCTGTCCGGAAATGACCTGCTGATGGGCGGAGCAGGGGATGATACCTATCTGTTTGCTGTCAACGATGGAGTGGATACCATTGATGACCTTTCCTCTCCTGGTGCGGGGAACCTGGTGGTACTGCCTGATGGTTCTGATCCGGATAACATTATTTTGACTCATGATCCGGTCGCCGGCACCCTGATTATCAGGGAGGCAGGAACCGGCAATGAACTGCATCTGACCAATTTTAATCGTCTGGATCCCTATGGCAGGCGGGCGGTGGAGCATTTCCAGTTTGGTACAGGTGGCCAGATCCTCTCCTATAATGACCTGGTCAACTTGAATGGGTTCACCATTAATGGGACTGATGGAGGGGACAGTTTGCTTGGAACTGCCACCTTTGATCGTATTAGTGGTGGTGACGGCGATGATACGCTGCAGGGTGGAACTGGTAGTGATTATCTGTTCGGTGGCAGCGGTGATGACACATATGTTTTCAACAAGGGAGATGGGCAGGTAGTTATTGAAGACGTTCAGGAACCTGGATGTGGCAACCTGCTTAAGTTCGGCCCGGGAATCGCTCCGGAAGACCTGCGGCGCCATCTGCGCTTCGAGTATGACTCTGAGGCTGGAGCTGAAAACGGTTTGCTATTAATCGCTTTTGAAAATGGCGATACAATCTGCCTGAAGGGTTTCAACCCGGATGATGTGGAAAACGGCCCGCGCTCGGTGGATTCTTTCCAGTTCGACGACGGTACGATGCTCTCTTTTGCTGAACTGGCACAATATATTATTGTTGTTGAGGGAGATGGCCTTGACAATACACTTTCAGGCACCAATTTGAGTGACCGGCTCTATGGCTATGATGGGAACGATAGTCTGAACAGCGGTGGCGGTAATGATGTGCTAACCGGCGGTACCGGGGATGATCTCCTTACCGGTGGAACTGGTGGAGATAATTATCTGTTTAACCTCGGAGATGGCAGTGATACTGTTATCGATGCAACCGAAACCGGTGCAGACAACCGTATCAGCTTTGGCGTCGCCATCAACCGGATGAATGTTACACATAGTATCGCCGGTTCTACCCTGACGATCAACTATGGTGTCGGCGATATTATAAACATTGAAAATTTTGACCGTAGCGGTGCAAACGGAACGGCGGTAATCAACACGTTGGAGTTTTCCGATGGCACAATACTCAGCCTGGACGAGTTTCTGAACATTGCGCCTGAATTGGGAACTGTTGCTCTGAATGATCTGGTTATTTCAGAGGATCAGCCATTCAGTTTTCAAATCCCCCAAGGCGCATTTGATGATGCGGACGGGGATGGCCTGGTCTATCAGGCCTCGATCCCAGGTTTAGATCATTTGCCAACATGGCTGACGTTCGATGCCGCAACCGCTACCTTTAGCGGCACTCCCGGCAATGGCCAGGTTGGCAGCCTCAACATCAACGTTACCGCCATGGACCAGTACGGTGCCACCGCAAACAGCAGCTTTGCCCTCACCGTCGCTAATGTCAACGATGTGCCGGAACTGGTCATTCCTCTGACCGCCCAAGCCGCAACGGAAGACCAGCTATTCAACTTCCGAATACCCGCCGACAGCTTCAGGGACATCGATGCCGGCGATCACCTTTCCTACAGTGCTACCTTGGCCAATGGCAATCCTTTGCCGGCATGGTTGATCTTTGACGTAGCGTCGCAAACATTCACCGGCACACCTGGCGATGACAACGTTGGTGCTGTAAGCATTCAGGTAACCGCAACTGACCTTTCCGGTGCAACGGCAAGCAGCAGCTTCAGCATCAATGTCGCTAAAGTCAACGACGCACCCGTCGTGGTAACCGCACTGGCTGACCAAACCGCAACGGAAGACCAGGTATTGAACTTCCAAATACCCGCCGATAGTTTCAAGGATATCAACGTCGGCGATCAGCTTTCCTACAGCGCTACCTTGGCTAACGGCAATCCTTTGCCGGCATGGTTGACCTTCGATGCTGCAACACAGACGTTCACCGGCACACCCGGTAATGACAACGTTGGTGCTGTAAGTGTCCAGGTAACGGCAACTGACCTTTCCGGTTCAACGGCAAGCAGCAGCTTTGCTCTCACTGTTGCCAATGTCAATGATGTACCCGTCGTGGTAACCGCACTGACTGACCAGACCGCAACGGAAGACCAGGTATTGAACTTCCAAATACCCGCCGACAGCTTCAAGGACATCGATGCCGGTGATCAGCTTTCCTACAGTGCTACCTTGGCCAATGGCAATCCTTTGCCTGCATGGTTGATCTTTGATGCTGCAACACAAACGTTCACAGGAACACCCGGCAATGACAACGTTGGTGCTGTAAGTGTCCAGGTAACGGCAACTGACCTTTCCGGTTCAACGGCAAGCAGCAGCTTTGCCATCAGCATAGCCAACGTCAACGATGTACCCGTCGTAGTAACCGTACTGGCTGACCAAGCCGCAACGAAAGACCAGGTATTCAACTTCCAAATACCCGCCAACAGCTTCAAGGACATTGATGTCGGTGATCAGCTTTCCTACAGTGCTACCTTGGCTAACGGCAATCCTTTGCCTGCATGGTTGACCTTCAATGCTGCAACAGAGACGTTCACCGGCAGACCTGGCAATGACAACGTTGGTGCTGTAAGTGTCCAGGTAACCGCAACTGACCTTTCCGGTTCAACGGCAAGCAGCAGCTTCAGCATCAATGTCGCTAAAGTCAACGCCGCACCCGTCGTGGTAACCGCGCTGGCTGACCAGGCCGCAACGGAAGATCAGGCATTTAACTTCCGGATACCTACCGATAGTTTCAGGGACATCGATGCCGGTGATCAGCTTTCCTACAGCGCTACCTTGGCTAACGGCAATCCTTTGCCTGAATGGTTGATCTTTGACGCAGCGTCGCAAACATTCACCGGCACTCCGAGCAATGATGCAGTCGGCACCGTAAACATTCAGGTAACTGCCACTGACTTGGCTGGAGCCACAACAAGCAGCGGCTTCAGTATCAACATAGCCAACGTCAACGATGCTCCCGTGGTAGTAAACGCACTGGCTGACCAGACCGCAACGGAAGACCAGGTATTGAACTTCCAAATACCCGCCAACAGCTTCAAGGACATCGATGCCGGTGATCAGCTTTCCTACAGTGCTACCTTGGCTAACGGCAATCCTTTGCCTGCATGGTTGACCTTCAATGCTGCAACACAGACGTTCACAGGAACACCCGGCAATAATGCTGTTGGTGTGGTTGGCATTCAAGTTACTGCAACCGATCTTGCCGGAGCAAATGTTTCCGACATTTTCAACGTAACTGTGAATGCCTCAGATGTTACGATTTACGGCACCCCAAATGCCGATGAAATCAGCTCACTGCCTAAAGGTGCAACTATCTACGGACTGGGAGGAAACGATATCCTCTATGGCGATGTCGGCAAGGATAAGATGTACGGTGAAGACGGAGATGACCGCATTTATGGCTGGTATGGTGATGATGTTATTGATGGCGGCAACGGAAATGACATCCTTACCGGCGACTGGGGCAACGACGTGATTCATGGAGGTGCCGGGCTCGACAATCTCTTCGGTGGTGAGGGAGATGATACTCTTTATGGCGACGATGGTGATGATTACCTTGAAGGTAACGAAGGGATCGATACGCTTTATGGCGGAGCCGGCAGTGACGAACTGCTTGGCGGCGAAGGGGCGGATCTGATGAACGGTGGCATCGGAGATGACCTCTACGTTGTTGATAACATCGGAGATATAGTTGTCGAAAACGCCAATGAAGGCTGTGATACAGTCAACAGTTCTATCAGTTATGTTCTTGGCGATAATGTTGAGCAACTGCTTTTGACCGGTTCAAGTACTATCAACGGCACAGGGAATGTTCTTGACAACTATATTACCGGTAACTCCGCCAACAATGTGCTTTCAGGCGGTGCCGGGCAGGATCAGCTTTATGGTGGCGCCGGCGATGACATACTCGACGGCGGCGCGGCTAATGACCTGATGTGCGGCGGTGCCGGTAATGACACCTACTTCGTTGACAACATCAATGACGTGGTCCAGGAATCTTCCTGTCAAGGGACGGATATGGTCAACAGCTCCATATCCTATACGCTGAACTCCAACGTCGAAAACCTGACTCTTTCCGGAACCGATACAATAAACGGCACAGGGAACAACCTGAATAACCAGATGATAGGCAATGCCGCCAACAACATTCTCGACGGCAAAGCCGGAGCCGACACGATGGCAGGTGGAGTAGGCAACGACACCTATATCGTAGACAACACAGCGGACGTGATAACCGAGAACGCCAATGAAGGTACCGATACTGTTCAGAGCTCAATCAACTACACCTTGGGCGCAAATGTTGAGAACCTCACCCTAACCGGTACAACGGCGATCAACGGCACGGGCAACGCACTGGACAACATCCTGATCGGCAACAGTGCGATAAATACCCTGACCGGCGGTGCTGGCAACGATACGCTTGACGGTGGCGCAGGAGCGGACAAACTTATAGGCGGCACCAGCAATGACACCTACGTACTTGGCCGAGGTTACGGTGTTGATGCCGTTGTAGAGAACGACGCAACTGCCGGTAATACCGACGTAGCCCAGTTCCAATCTGGTATTGCCACTGATCAACTCTGGTTCAAGCATGTGGGAAATAATCTGGAAGTCAGCATCATCGGTACCAGTGACAAGTTCACCATCCAGAGCTGGTATACCGGTTCACAGTACCATCTGGAACAATTCAAGACCAACGATGGCAAGATATTACTCGACACCCAGGTGGAGAATCTGGTTCAGGCCATGGCTGCTTTCACCGCACCATCTTCCGGTCAGACCTCCCTCCCGCAAAACTACCGGGATACGCTTGCTCCGGTCCTAGCGGCCAACTGGCATTAGGAATTCATCCAACAACATCAAGCCCGGTCGACTTTTGTCGACCGGGTCTATTATTTTTTCCAGCGGCAAAGAGTGATAATCCATGACAGCTAATAACCTGCCACAAAGAGAAACCATAGAAGAGTACTTCGTCAGCCACTCCATTGCCATCCCACGGGAGGCATCATGGATTCCGGCCTGAGTTCGCTGATGATGATCGCTTCGTTTCACGGGATTGCCGCGGACGAAGCCAGGCTCAAACACGAATTCGGCGATGAGCTGTTTTCTGCTGAGCAAATGCTGCTGGCAGCTAAATCGCTCGGTATGAAAGCTCAACTTGTAAAGCAACCGCCTGAGCGACTGGATCGTGCTCCGTTGCCAGCCATTGCGCTGGATAGCGACGGGGGATTCTTCATCCTTGCCAAATATGACCAAGGCAGCAATGACACGCCAAAGGCAACTGCAGCCACTGTACCCAGAGTACTGATCCAACGTCCTGGTGAGCCGCCTTCGATTCTTGAACTGAAAGATTTTCTGGCACGCTGGTCCGGACAACTGATCTTCCTGACATCCAAAGCCAACTACGCCGGCGAGATGGCCAACTTCGATTTTTCCTGGTTCATTCCAGCAGTAGTCAAATACAGAAAACTGCTGGGTGAAATACTGCTGATCTCGTTTGTGCTGCAACTCATTGGCCTGGCTACCCCGATGTTCTTTCAGGTCGTGATGGACAAGGTTTTGGTCAATCACGCCATGAAGACACTTAACGTGATAGCCGTCGGCCTGATTATGGCCACACTGTTCGAATCGATGTTGACCGGTATCCGTACCTATGTGTTCGCCAACACCAGCAGCAAGATCGACGTCGAGTTGGGGGCCAGACTCTTCAGGCATCTGCTCAACCTGCCTGTCGCCTACTTTCAGGCACGCAGGGTCGGAGATTCGGTGGCTCGTATCCGTGAGCTGGAGAACATCCGCAGCTTTCTCACCGGCAATGCTATCACCCTGGTGCTGGATCTGATGTTTTCGGTTGTGTTCCTGGCGGTCATGCTTTGGTACAGCGCCTGGCTGACCTTGATCGTGGCTATCTCGATCCCCCTATATATCGCGCTTTCGTTTGTTTTTACCCCAATCATACGCGCCCGTCTGAACGTAAAGTTCAACCGCGGTGCCGAGAATCAATCATTTCTGGTAGAAACCATCAGCGGGATAGATACCGTCAAGGCAATGGCAGTTGAACCACGCTGGGTGCATAAATGGGAACAACAGTTGGCTTCCTATGTTGCTTCGAGCCTGTCCGTAAACAATGCGGGCATGCTGGCCAGCGGCGGCGTAACTCTGATCAGTAAACTGGTGACAGCCTCCATCATGTGGGTTGGCGCCGGCCTCGTCGTTGATGGCAAAATGACGGTCGGCGAACTGGTTGCTTTCAATATGCTGTCCGGTCAAGTCTCCTCGCCGATTCTTCGTTTGGCGCAACTATGGAACGATTTCCAGCAGGTGGGCATTTCCATGAGTCGCTTGGGTGACATATTGAACGCCAGAACAGAGATAGTTGGTCAGAAGACCAGGATCCCCCGTATTGCCGGTGCCTTAGAATTCGATCAGGTATCGTTCCGCTACCGTCCGGACACCCCCGATGTCATCCGCTCCGTCAATCTCAAGGTCGCCCCTGGCGAGGTCATCGGCATCGTTGGCCGGTCCGGCTCCGGCAAATCGACTCTGACCAAACTGGTACAGCGCCTTTACGTGCCTGACCGTGGCAGGGTGCTGGTCGATGGCCAGGATATTGCCATTATCGATACCACCTCCCTGCGCCACCAGATCGGTATGGTCTTGCAGGAAAACATGCTCTTTAACCGCAGCATCCGCGACAACATTGCTCTTTCCAATCCGGCCTTACCGATCGAGGCCATCATCGAGTCCGCCAAACTTGCCGGGGCCCACGAATTTATTTGTGAATTGCCCGAAGGGTACGACACCATGGTTGGAGAACATGGTACAGGCTTGTCGGGCGGACAACGACAGCGCATCGCCATCGCCCGTGCCTTGATCACCAACCCGCGCATTCTTATTTTCGACGAAGCTACCAGTGCGCTTGATTACGAATCGGAAAAAATCATCCAGGATAATATGCGGCTGATTTGTAACGGCAGAACGGTGCTTATTATTGCTCATCGCCTCTCTGCGGTTCGAGACGCTGACCGTATTATTGTGATGGAGCGCGGCCAGATTGCCGAGCAAGGGAGCCACGCCGAGTTGCTACGGAATCCGGACGGGATTTACAACCATTTGTACCGGTTGCAGTTGGGCAATCAGGACAACCAAGCAGACGTGACGCCGCACTATGCGCCAACCGTATTGGATAGAGAAAACCTGTCGCCAACGCAGTACGTTCCTGCAGCGCACATGGCAGGTGGAGCCGTATGAGCATTAAACACCGGATAGAAGCCTTTACAGATTTATTCAGTCGCTACAAAACGATCTTTACTTATCACTGGCAGCACCGTCAGCAACTGAGCGGTAAAGTGCTCGCCGCACACGAAGCCGAGTTCTTGCCGGCAGCTTTGTCGCTGCAGGAAAAGCCGGTTTCTCCAGTGGCCCGCCTGCTTGCCGCTGTTCTGATCGTATTGGTGGCTCTGTTGGTCGCTTGGTCGATCCTGGGCAAGATCGACATAATCGTCAATGCTTCAGGCAAAGTCATTCCTGGTGGCTACACCAAGACAATTGCCTGTGTGGATATCGCCAGCGTAAGAGCCCTGCATGTTGAAGAGGGACAGTACGTCAAGGCGGGAGATGTGCTGATTGAACTCGATGCCAGTTCATCCGATGCGGAGCGGGACAAAGCGGCAGGTGATCATACGATGTCAATCCTGCAGGTCGCAAGCGCCAAGGCGCTGATTGCGGCAATCGACAGTGGTAGGCCACCGCAGCTTCCTCTGATCGCTACTGTTTCGGCGGGTAAGTGTGAGGCGGAGAGACAGCATTTGGACGCTCAGTATAGTGATTATCTGGCCAAGCTGAAACGGATTGACGGCGACATCGAACGCTATAGCGAGGCTTTGCAATTGGCAACGCAACGTGCTTCAGATTACAAGGCGCTGCTTAAAGATCATGATGTTTCCCATCACGCCTGGCTGGAAAAGGAACAGGCGCGTGTCGATCTTGCCGGACAATTGGCTGATGCAAGAAACCAGCATAGCGCGCTGATTGCCGAGACCAGACGCGTTGCTTATGATCAATCTACCGAGGGGAGTAAAACAGCGGCGTCTTCCCGGCAAGACGCTATCCGCGCAGATTCCCATAGCAAACTCTTGAAGCTTACTTCGCCGGTGAATGGCACGGTGCAACAACTGGATGTACACACTGTCGGCGGTGTTGTGTCATCTGCCAAGCCCCTGATGCAGATTGTCCCCAGAGAAACCAGGGTCGAAGTCGAGGCCTTTCTGGAAAACAAGGATGTGGGTTTCGTCCAGGAGGGGCAAAGCGCCGCGGTCAAGATTGATGCCTTTGAATACACCAAATACGGCACTGTCACCGGTAAAGTCACGCACGTTTCACGTGACGCTATTGCCGACGAGAAGAAAGGATTGATCTATTCAACTAAAATCATGCTGGATAAATCCACTATTAACGTCGAAGGCAAGCGAATGCCCTTGTCGGCAGGGATGACGGTAAATGTAGAAATCAAGACAGGCGACCGCCGCATCATCGAATATGTTCTGAGCCCCCTGATGCGTCACAAACGGGAAAGTCTCAATGAGAGATAGGCGCCAGACGAAACTACCTGCTTTGGCGATCACACATGTCATCGTAGCAATCTTATTGTTTTCAGCTATGCAGACTCTTGCATTCGACTTTGCAGCACCCTTTGTCGATCCGCTGCAAACCCTCCCGAAAATCATCGAGTCCGGTGTTTCACTGCCTGGCGATGCTAAACCGGTAACTTGCCCGGTAAACAAGGACTTTTCAAATCCCCTGGCGTTGGCGGAAGCCGTGGATCTTGCACTGTGCAACAACCCGCAGATCAAGGCGGCTTGGGCGACGATCAAGGTCCAGTCTGGCTCAGTAGGAGAGGCGCGTGCCGCCTATCTACCCACTCTGTCAGGTTCGACTAACTTTATGAGAACGCATACGACCTATCCGGGGTCAAGTACTGCTGCTACAACTGTAGATGGGAAAACAATCTATGGCACGTTAAGCTGGCGCCTCTTCGATTTCGGCGGAAGAGATGCCAACCGCAAGTCCGCCAACAGCCTCCTTGTGGCTGCGATAGCACATCACGATGCCGCGCTTCAAAAGACCCTGTCTGATGTAGTACAGGCCTATTTTGATGCCCATACGGCAAAGACCACACTACAGGCAAAAGAGCAGAATGAGGCGATTGCCAAAAACACTTTTGAAACGGCTCAACGACGAGAAGCCCGTGGTGCCGTTTCGCGAGGCGATACGCTGCAGGCCACCACGGCACTGGCCAAGGCATCACTCGAAAAGAATCGTGCCATCGGCGCTTATCAGAAAACATTGTCACTGTTGGTGTATGCTCTCGGCGTGCCCACCCAAACGCGCATCATCTTATCCGACGATCTAAGAGACAAGGAGGCGTTGGAATCAAGGAGTCTGGATGATTGGTTGAAAATTGCTACGGAGAGCCATCCGGCAGTTTTGTCGGCGCGGGCCCAATGGGAATCTTCAAAACAGAGAATCACTTTGACACGTTCTGAAGGTTTGCCAACTTTGGATTTATCGGACAGCTATTACCAGAATGGCTACCCGGGCCAAGGCCTGTCGTCTACTCAGTCGCAAGTAAATAGTATCGGCATATCCATATCCATTCCTTTCTTTGACGGTTTCTCGCGTACCTACAAGATACGGGGTGCCGAAGCCCTGGCGGAGCAACGTACTGCTGAGTTACAGGATACTGAACAGAGCACCATGATGGAAGTTGTCAAAGCTCATGCGGATGCTGCGGCCTCTTTGCAGAATCTCCAGGCATCGGAAAATCTGCTCAGTGCAGCGCAGGAGTCTTTGAATACCTCGCAGCGAAAATACGATAAAGGCGCCGCAGACATCCTGGAAATTCTCAATACTCAATCGGCACTGTCGGATGCGAAGCAGGAACGTATTCGCAGCCTGGCAGAATGGAGATCGGCCAGGCTGCGATTGTTGGCAGGCGTCGGGTTGATGGGGCGTGAGGCGGTGATTCCGTGAATCACACGTCATACTTTTGTGCCTGGTCATTGAGCATAGGCATGAATCCGATGAAGCTGGTCAATCTAATGGGGCATTCCAGCAAAAAACTATCACCTCCGATGTTAACGAATACTGTCTTCCGGATATGCTCCAATGCTATGTATGGCAAGATCTGCACCGTGATATTCATCTTCTTCAGTTAGGCGGATACCGACAGTTTTGCTCAGAGCTCCGTAGACGATGGCGCTGCTGGCCAGGGCGAAGACAACAGCAAGAAGACTCCCGCTAAGTTGTGAAACAAAGGTCACGCCACCTATTCCCCCGAGAGCTTTCTGGCCGAAGATGCCTGCGGCGATGCCGCCCCAGGTTCCGATGACTCCGTGAAGCGGCCATACTCCCAGTACATCGTCAATTTTGAGTTTTTCCTGCTCAAAGTGGAATCCATACACAAAAATTATCGAGGCGATTCCACCAACCACAAAAGCTCCTAGCGGGTGCATCAGGTCACTGCCTGCACAGACCGCGATCAGTCCAGCCAGCGCGCCGTTGTGAATAAAACCGGGGTCGTTCTTGCCGACGATGAGCGCGACAAGAATGCCACCAACCATCGCCATCAGCGAGTTAACCGCAACCAAGCCCGATATTTTTTCCAGATTCCCTGCGCTCATGACATTAAAACCGAACCAACCGACTGCCAGAATCCATGAACCGAGAGCCAGAAATGGAATGTTGCTGGCCGGGAAGGGGTGGGATTTGCCGCGAACATAACGGCCCATTCGTGGTCCAAGGATCAGAACCGCCGGAAGTGCTAGCCAGCCGCCGATGGAGTGAACAACCACCGAACCAGCATAGTCGTGAAACTCTGCCCCTCCGATTGATTTAAATAGTGCCTGTAAACCGGAGGAGTTTTGCCCCCAAATCAGCGATTCAAAGATAGGGTAGGTTATCCCCGCAAATATTGCACCGGCGATCACTTGCGGCCAGAATTTGGCGCGTTCAGCGATGCCGCCGGAGATAATAGCGGGTATGCAAGCTGCAAAACAGAGCAGGAAGAAGTAATGGACGAGATCATATCCTTGAGTTTTTCCGAGCAGTTCCTCGGCTGGTTTTAAAAACGAAATGCCATAGGAAATTGGAAAACCTATGACAAAGTAGACGACGGTTGAAACCGCCCAGTCGGTAAGAATTTTTACCAGGGCATTCACCTGGTTCTTTTTGCGTACGGTGCCGACTTCAAGAAACGCAAAACCGGCATGCATCGCGAATACCATTGCTGCGCCTAACATCAGAAAAAGAACATCCGCACTACTCTTCAGGCCAGTCATCGTTGACATGGTTTCCATACAGATTACCCCCGTTGGTGTCTGTTGCCCATCGTTGGGCGAACCTGTTCTAAAGCAAGAAAGCGGCCAATCGCGCTATCTTGTTAAACTATTGATTATACAAGACACTATGACGATTTATAACCCGCATCATCTGCCTTAATAATTAGCATCTGCTGCATAATAAGGCAGATTTTCGGCCAATGAAGGTACTTCCCATTCGAGATGCAAACAGGTAGGATTACAATTATGAGCCTTGAAGAAAAGATACAGCAGTTTCCGGCCTCGCCGGGCGTATACCTGATGCGCGATGCCGCCGGTGAAATTATATATATCGGTAAGGCTCGCAGTCTTCGTCAGCGGGTGCGTTCGTACTTTAATCAGTCGGGCGATTCTCGCTATCATGTCAAGTTCTTAATGGCCAAAGTTGTTGATATCGAAGTTGTACTGACTGATACCGAGAAAGAGGCTCTGCTGCTTGAGAATACACTCATCAAGCAGCACCATCCCCGCTATAATCTGAACCTTAAGGATGACAAGACATATTTTTCGTTGCGGCTTGACCCGCATGAAACTTTTGCACGCTTTACAATTGTGCGTAAGCGTCCTCGCGATGGTGCACTCTATTTTGGCCCGTATTCCTCTGGTTCTGCAGCACGGGAGGTCTTGCGGCAGATGATCCGGATGTTTCCGCTGCGGCACTATCCGCTTGGCACATGTATGTCTCGCAAGCGTCCCTGTCTGTACCATCAGATTGGTCAGTGCAGTGCCCCCTGTCATGGCCTGATAACGCGAGAGGCGTACGCTATTCTTGTTGACGGTGCGACGCTTTTTCTGGAGGGTAAAGGTAGACAGCTTGTCGCTGAGTTCAAGCGCCGCATGGTCGATGCTTCAGAGTGCATGCTATATGAAGAGGCCGCACGCTGGCGAAACCTGCTCCGCTCCATTGAAGTGACGGTCGAAAAGCAGAAAGTAGTGCTAAGTGGCGGAGACAGCGACGTTGTCGGTTTTTATCGTGACGGTAGCCGGATTGAGCTTGCTCTGTTGTTTATTCGCGCCGGGATTCTTTCCGGGAGCCGCTTGTTCAATATTTCTTGGGAGCTGGCCGACGAGACAGCTATTTCCGCCTTTCTACAGCAGTATTACTCAGGAGCAGTTTTTATTCCGGAAGAGATTCTGCTGCCACTGGATATTGATGACCGCGTTGTGCTTGCCGAACTGTTCGGGGAGTTGAAGGGTAATAAGGTGTCGCTTCTCATCCCGCAACGGGGAACAAAGCGGGAACTGGTAGCTATGGCGGGTAAGAATGCCATGTCTGCTTACCGGGAACGGGATAAAAAAGAGGCAACAGCAGAAGCTGTGCTGGTTGAACTCTCCAAAAGGCTGCAGTTGGCCCGGATTCCCAAGCGGATCGAGTGCTATGACATTTCCACCATTCAGGGCCGTTTTTCGGTGGGGAGCTGCGTCGTGTTCACCTCTGGAAAGGCGGACCATAATAACTATCGCCACTATCGCATTCAAACCGTTAGCGGTCAGGATGATTTTGCCATGCTGCGAGAAGTATTTCTCCGGAGATTTCGCGTTGATAACAGAGAAAAGGGAGCTATGCCAGATCTTGTTGTAGTTGATGGCGGGATCGGGCAGTTGAATGCCGTACAGGAGATACTTACCGAGCTTGACTTGACGGGAAGCTTTGATCTCGTGTCGCTGGCAAAGAGTCGTGTGTTGCATGATGCATCGGCGTCCGCCGTCAGGAAAAGTGATGAACGGGTGTTTATCCCCGGCAGGAAAAATCCGGTGGTGTTGCGGCAAAACTCAAAGCCGTTACTCCTGTTGGCGGCCATCCGTGATGAGGCGCACCGGTTTGCCATTGGGTATCACCGCAAATTGCGTGGAAAAGAAGGGCTTGTCTCGGGGATAGAAAAAATTCCAGGGGTCGGTCCCAAACGGCGCATTGCGCTGCTGAAGCATTTTGGTAGCCTGCAACGTATCAAGGAGGCAACTGTGGAGGACATTATATCTATTCCGGGGATGAATCGAACAATAGCTGAGGCTATCCAGAGGGGACTGCACGATGACTGAGCCATCTGCCGATCTAGATCTCATAGCGGTTATCGGACCGACCGCTTCCGGTAAGACACGCCTTGCTGTTGCTCTGGCGGAGGAGTTTGGCGGAGAGATCATTTCTGCCGACTCGCGCCAGGTATTTCGGGGCATGGACATTGGCAGCGGCAAGGATCTCCATGAATATGGACAGGTTCCGTACCACCTGATCGATATCCTGAATGCCGGGAATGAATTTAGTGTATTCGACTTTCAGCGCAGGTTTCTGAAGGCCTTTGCAGAAATTAATGAACGGAGGGCTGTTCCTATTCTTTGCGGCGGTAGCGGTATGTATCTGGACGCCGCTCTGCGAGGTTATCGCATGGTTGAAGTACCATATAACGGAGCTCTGCGAGGTGAGCTGGCGTTAAAAACAGATGGCGAACTGGTGGATGAGTTGTGGCGCCTGAAGCCGGACCAACATAATAGTACGGACATATTGGACCGGGAGCGTACTGTCAGGGCGATTGAAATTGCACATGGAGAGGTCGAAAACCCATTGGGCTATGAGCCGCTCCCACACCTGAATAGTTCTGTTATCGGCATCCGCTGGGAGCGTGAAGAGTTGCGCAAACGTATAACCGCTCGACTGAGGGAACGCCTCGATAATGGCATGATAGAAGAGGTGCAGCGTCTGCATGTCAGTGGCATAGCGTGGGAGCGTCTCGATTATTACGGGCTTGAGTATCGATACGTAGGTGCATATCTCCGTGGCGACATTAATAAAAACGACCTGTTTCAGAGATTGAACAGTGCAATCCATAATTTTGCAAAACGTCAGGGGAACTGGTTTCGTCGTATGGAGCAAAATGGTATAGTTGTAAACTGGATCGAGGGTAATGGAGACCAGTTGGCACAGGCCCGGGAAATTATTCAAAATAAATTCAAATCATGATTTAATTTGCTTGACATCGTTTACGCGATACTGATAGGGTATAAAAAGTTCGGATATTTCCGGATAAAATCATTAAGAAGAATCAGGAGAAGTAAGCACATGGTAAACGGAACAGTAAAATGGTTTAACGACAGCAAGGGTTTTGGATTTCTTGAGCAGGAAGGTGGCGAGGATGTATTTTGCCATTTCTCCGCAATCGCAGGCGAAGGTTTCAAATCCCTTGCAGAAGGCGATAGAGTAACTTTTGGAGTAACAAAGGGTCCGAAAGGGCTTCAGGCCGCGAACGTAACAAGAATTTAAGGCCAACTTCAATTCAAAACCGAAAACCCCGGATACTCTCCGGGGTTTTTTTTTGGTTTATTTTATGCGAAAAACAGAAGATGTAAAATGAACCCTGTTTGCTGAAAAAATAGATTAGAGCATCATTGCCCCATTTTTAGCGACATACTGGTACTTATCAGATAATGGTAGGCCGTATCCAAAACAATAATCTGCAGGACATATATTGCGGCAAAAGCGACCAGTGGTGATAGGTCCAGCATTCCGGTGTCTGGCATATGCCGCCGGATACGGCGCAGTATCGGATCTGTGACGCGATAGATAAAGTTAACAAGCGGATTGTAGGGGTCTGCGTTAACCCATGAAACTACAACGCTGGCCAGTAGTATGTATTTGTAAATAGTTAGAAGTCCGCTGGTTAGTTCAACCAGTTTGGCTAGAGCCAGCAGTATGTTTGCAAATAGAACCATCGGTCTGCTCCTGAAATGCAGGTTAAAATCGTCTTCACTATGCCTTAATGCTAAGGCAAAGTCAAAACAGAAACGGCTGTCACTGGGGTGCCCAAAAATAATCCAGTGCTTGAAAGTCTGATGAAATTATTGAGTTCCGGGGACATGGGAGACAGATTATGAATAAAAAGTTGACGGCCCTGCTGCTTTCGGCCTTGGTACTGCCGGGACTCGGGCAACTCTATCTCGGTCGTAAAATGGTCGGTGGGATCATTATTGTACTTGTCAATATAGTGCTGATAATGGCTTTGTTTGTTCTGCTTCGGGGGCTTTCACCGGTGATCGCGGCTCAGATTGCCGGTGGTGCGATAAGCATAACGCCATCTGATGTGATGAAATCACTTGATGGAGCAACCGGCTTTGGTAAAATTGTTCTCGCGGCTTTTTTTCTGGTGTGGACGTTTTCAATAGTCGATATACTCAGAATCAAAGAAATACCGTAACTTATGCCTTGAGTGCCGATCTTGACAAACGGTGTTATTTTGTGAGATAAGTGAAAAGTATTTATTTAAAATGAAATTCGCTCGCCAGTGTGAGTGGAATCGGGGAAACAATGATCATTTCAAAAATCATCGGAAGCGGTTCATGTCTGCCGGATCGGGTGATACCAAACAGTCATTTTGATTATCTGGTCGAAAATGCGGACGAGTGGATTTATAGCCGCACCGGAATTCGCGAGCGGCGCTTTGTTAATGCTGATCAGGCGACCTCTGATCTGGCCACTGTTGCCGCAAAAAAAGCACTGGAAGCTGCCGGTATTGATGCGTCAGAAATCGACTGCATCATCGTCGGTACTTCAACACCTGATATGAGCCTCCCTTCAACCGGCTGCATTGTACAGGAGAATATTGGCGCCAAGAACGCCTTTGCATTTGATGTCAACGCTGTATGCTCCAGTTTTGTTTATGCCCTGGAAATTGCCGACAACTTTATCAAGTGCGGTAAATACAAAACTGTCATGGCCATTGGTGCTGACACCTATTCCAAAATTCTTGACTTCAACGACAAGAACAGCTGTCCTCTATTTGGCGACGGGGCCGGTGCCGCCATCCTGAGCAGCGGCGGTGACGCCACAACGGGGGTTCAACACACCTACATGCGCAGTGACGGCAAGGGGTGGCCACTGATTCAGGTGCCATCTTCCGGCTCGCGCAAGCCGGTTACGCCCGACTCGATAGAGGCCCGTGAAGTCTATTTCCAGATGGCGGGTAAGCAGGTCTACATATTTGCAACCGATGTTATTCCGGATATTATCAACACCCTCTGCGCGAAAGCCGGAATCATCGCGACTGATCTTGATTACATAATTCCACATCAAGCCAACGTGCGCATGATCGACTTCATCTCCAAAAAAAGTGGTTTCCCTAAGGAACGCTTCCTGCTCAATCTTGATCGGTGTGGCAATACCTCGGCCGCTTCGGTGGCGTTGGTTCTGGATGAAAATCTGCGTAACGGCACAATCAAGCCTGGTCATCTGGTCCTGGCTATGGGTTTTGGTGGCGGCTTGACTTGGGGCGGGCTGTTAATCAGGTTTTAGACCACCGAGACCTTCACCGGTATCAATATACTGTAATCCATGTGTTTCAAACAATGCCCGTAGCTTTGCCTGCGGGCATTGCTGTTTCCACCCTCCGTGAAAATTGTCTGCAGCCAGTAGAATTCCGCCTGGAGCCAGCCGCTGTGCCAATAGGCTCACAGTCTGGCTTAATTGATTGTTTTCGTAAATGATCGGTCCACCCAGAAGTCCGTTGCAGAGAATAAGATCAAAAAGGCCAACTCCAGCTGTCTCCGCCTTTGGCAAATGTGGGTAGAGGCGGCTTTTAGTCAAATCAACGCAGCGGAAACTAATACGTCCCCCGAATCCTTGCTGAAGTAGAGACGAAGTTGCTTCCCTAAGCAACTCTTCGCGTGGTTGGTCATGCGGGAAACGACGATGAGTCGCAGACCAGACCTCCAAAGGTTCCAATGTCCAGCCATCGATCCGGACATGTTTTGGTGGCAACCCTCTCTCTGACAGCAGTATGGCCAGAGCGTAGCTGTCTTCACCGGTGCCGCAGGCGGCGTCGAGGCAGCGCAGAGTTGCAGTTTTTCGGGTTGTTAGCAACTCCCTGATAAATTGCTGCTGTCCAGGATAGCGCCCGATGCCACCATAGAAGCGATCAGGTAGGAACGAGGCAAACAGAAAGCGTCTCAGCAAAACTCTGTCCGCTAGCAATGATTCAAGAAGCCGCGCCGGATTGGCACTGAACTGGAACTGCGTTAGCAGGGCGGCGAAACAGTCAGCCCAGCTCAAGGCATTGTGGAACGGTGTGCTGGAAAAGATTGGTGGATAAGTTAGTGAGGCAGAATAGAGATGATTGAAAACTGCGGCTATATCGGCAATCGGCAGGTAAAGCTCACATTGGGCACGGATTTCCGTAGTGATTAACAGGCCCGGAGCGGGAAGCGGTACAGGAGAGGTATTAGCATAGATATTGAATTGAGTATGTAGACGGCGGAGTGCACTCTGAAAGCAGCTTTTGTCGACGGAAGCAAGCAAATTATCCAGAGCGTCAGATTCAACTTTTGTCAAGGCGCCGGTAGTCACCGACATCAGTAACTACGAATGGGGTGATACAGGGTGTCCCGCTCCACTGGGACTTTACCGGCTTTTCTGATCAGGCGGATGATGCCGTCCTTTGTAAGTGCTTGCGGAGTTTGGGCCCCGGCGTCGTGGCCAATCTTCTCTTCCACCACGGTGCCGTCGAGATCGTTGACCCCGAAGGCAAGCGAAACCTGGGCGATCTTCTCACCCAGCATGATCCAGTAGGCTTTAATGTGGTCGAAATTATCCAGAAAAATACGTGCGATTGCCAATGTCTTTAAGTCATCCAGGCCTGAAGTCCCCTTGATATCCAGTTTCAGGTCTGAGTTTTCAGCCTGAAATGCCAGCGGGATAAAGGCCTGAAACCCGTTTGTCTCGTCCTGCAGAACCCGTAGCATTTCCATATGTGACACACGGTCGTCAACAGTCTCAACGTGGCCGTAGAGCATGGTGGCGTTGGTCTTTAGCCCAGCCAGATGTGCCAGGCGGATGATCTCCAACCAGCGTGCCCCCGAAATTTTTTCTGGGCAGATTTTCTCCCGGACCTCTTCAACAAGAATTTCGGCGCCTCCACCCGGCATGGAGCCGAGCCCGGCGCCCATAAGACGATCAAACACCTGTTCAATTGTCAGGCCGGAAATGCGGGAAAAATATTCGATCTCTACGGCGGTAAAAGCTTTGATGTGCAGTTTTGGTGCTGAGTGGCGAATGGCCCGCAGGGCTTCTTCATAGTACTCGAAGGCCAGATCCGGGTGCAGGCCGCCTACAATATGCACCTCGGTGGCCCCTTCTTTCTCCGCTTCAAGAGCCCGGCGGCAGATTTCGTCCAGTGCCAGGGTATAGGCGCCATCTTCGCCGGCGGTGCGAGAAAAGGCACAGAATGCACAGCGATTAACACAGACGTTGGTCGGATTTATGTGGCGGTTGACGTTAAAATAAACGTTGGTACCGTTTTTGCGTTCGTTGGCCAGCGCGGCCAGTTCGCCGATCCCCAGCAGGTCGTTGGATCTGAACAGAAACAGCGCCTCATCAGAGGTGATACGCTGAGCGGCACGGATTTTTGCGGAAATGGTTTCGAAGGTTGTCATAAGCGGGAGTCTACGAAAAACAGGCCGTGAGTGCAAGCGGAAAGCTTAATCTTTCAACATGCATCCCCTCTCTTTACCTCAGCAGCTCCTCCTTCCGCGAGCATTTCTCCCTGTGACATTTTGAATCGTGGCAGGTATAGTGCCGTTGATTTGAGTAACAGTCCAAAGGAGATTCCCGGTGAATAATTATATCCTCTATCTGCTGATGCTCTGCGGAGGCGTTGTCGTGGCCGTTCAACCTTCCATTAATGTCCGTCTGGCCCGGATCGTCGGCGTATTGGAGAGTTCATGCATCTCGTTTGCCGTGGGTACGGTTGCGCTGTTCATGATGGTGCTGCTGGTCGGACGTGGAAGTATGCGGGGAGTTGCCGGAGCGACGTGGTGGGAGTTGACCGGCGGCTTATTGGGAGCTTTCTTCGTAACCATGACGATTTTCGTGGTGCCGCGGATCGGCACCGCCGCCGCCATGGCTGCCATCATTGCGGGGCAGCTTGCCGCCGGTGTGCTGATGGACCACTTCGGCCTGTTCGGTGGTCGCCAGATCCCGCTTGATTCAAGCCGCATGATTGGTGTCGCCCTCCTGATGGCCGGCGGCTGGCTGGTCTTTCGCCGCGTTGCGAGCTGAAGTCTGGAGAGACCGGTAATAAACTGTCCCGGTCTCTCCGTCGTCATAGCCGCGCATCTTCCTGTTTTTTGATATTCGGAGATTTGACCCTTCCATGCTCCACTTGTTTTTTATTCGGCATTGCGAATGTAAGAAGCTTTCGATTGTCAAATCTAGATTCAATGGAAAGATGCACCTTGAGTCTTGCCATGTAACGTATAAATATCGTAATACATTTCCTTTTTTTTATACGAATTCAATATGTCACTAGCTGTTGAATTAGCTTTGCGATCCATCTCGCTGCAACTACGCATCGGGCTAAGACCGGTAAGTACGGATTCGATTTCCTGCGCAGCTTTTATCCCAATGTCACTATGTCCGTTTTCATGATTCTGGAGAGCCTTCATATAGTTCTGCCAATGTTCCCTCAGTTCCGGGCTCCCTTTGTCGGCGTTTTTCCATCGGGGCATGATGAACGTAACTTTAACGGAAGTGGTGACATTATGAATGCGACATCCTCCAGTATCCTGTCTTAATCCAAATCTACAGTTTACTGCCCACTTCGTGCGAGCATCTCCCTCGATATTACTCTTGGCTCCAGGGCCGTTTTTATCCATTTGTGTCCTTAGGTCATGTGGGGTAAGACCCGAAATAGAGTAAAAAGTGTGCCTGATGAAAACTGACGGCTTGGCATGGGCAAAACCGGCCAAATAGCAGAATAATACGAACGTTATGAATAAACTCTCAATCCTTGTTCGGAGGCAGGTAATATTATTGAACATAAGCTCACCATCCTCTTATGTAACGATGTGGGCGCTGACCTGCGCGGGCAGTTTCTTGCCCGGTCATGGTTTGAGCGCATGTTAGGCTACTTTTTCTGTAGACTCATACCAATAGGAAGCAACAATGCCGTAGATAAAGTTCAAGCCAATGACTACCACAGGTGTCAGAGTGCCGAAACCAAGACCGAGAAGTCCTTTACCCATACTTGGCAAGACCATGAAAAGCATCATTGACGATGGCAGCAGACTGAATAGGCATCCACGAAGAATTGTTTGTTTTTTCCATAATGGCAGAAGTAGCAAAAGCATCCATATGCCACCCCAGATCATTCGTTGATAAAGCCAAGGGGCAGTAAATTCGGGCTTCATACTGACTCCCAGCAGATCACAAATTCCGACCTTTCCCAAAATTGTGATGTTGACACTAACCGAAGTGTAGTAGCAACCAGAACTCGAAACAGGGTTCTGATGTTATGGCCTTGAAAACAACGTCCTTCCCCAGTCTCGTTTGGCCCAGTTTGTCAATGGCAGCATCAAAAGAAGTGTGTTTATCCCGATCAAACACGCAAAAGACACGATCATAATCCGTATCTTCCCGGAATTTTCTGATGGCATAATTGACTACACTGAGTGGATCAGAAGCGCACTCTTGTCCGCAGATATCAATGTTGGCAGTATTTAGCCGGTAGGCATCCCGAATCTCCCTGAAGTAGTTCGGTTCTGTTTTAGCTCCCTCACAGACGATAAGTACCCTGTCATAGGGCGCTTTCTTTGCTTTATTTCTTTTCAATGAAGCCGCAAGCCGCTGTTTACGTTTATGGAAGAGATCATCTGAGCCCATTAGAACCTCAACTCGCCGATATAAGGCAAAGCTCCATAACGACCCTTTAGATAGCCTTTTTCCAAGGCTTCACCTTTGCGAGGGGTGAAGTCGGATAGAGGATATAGCTTGGTCGAATTATTTTTGTCTTTTTCCGTAAACCAGATTTGATCACGGCGAAAAAGTTCATTATCGAGAACTGATGTATCATGAGTCGAAAAAATCAGTTGTGCATTTTTTCGGTTGATTTGCGGGTTGTTAATTAAGCTGATGAGAAAGCGCACCATCAAAGGGTGCATGCTGTTGTTAAGTTCATCCACGAACAGCACATAACCGTTTTCAAGCACATTAAGCCAAGGTCCGGCAAGGGTAAACAGCCTCCTTGTCCCTACGGATTCATCGTCTGAATCAAGAGCAACTAACTCTTCTGAACCTTCAACCTTGTGCAGAAATTTAATCTCTGGCATTTCCTTGCCATCCAGTTCTTTATGAATAACTTCCTTAAGTGGCTTTGGCATGTCGGATGGCAAATCGTTTAAATCAAATTTCATCATTTCAACTTTGAGGTCTGTAATACTCAAATCCGCTGCATTCAGCAGCTCTAGAATTTTTCTTCTACCAGCCTCTGTTTTACACATAGAAGCCGAATATGTCGGTGCAAGACCGCCTACACCAATAGTGCGAAGTCTCTGATGGAACCAGTTGTAAATCGGCTTTAACTGCTCGTTGTTAAGTTGGACGGCAGTTGAAAGGAATAGAGCATTAGCACGCGTTGTTTCTTGAAATATGGCTTTATGACCTTTGAACTTGCTACCGAAATACCAGCTTTCCTTGTTATCAGCAGCATCATATTCCCGTTCAAACCATCGCTGGGGACGGCCTTCCGGGTAGGCAATCAGCCATTCATGAGTGACTCGCGTTTGGTTGACGGCAAAACCATACTGGTAACGAACCTCTTCTTGCAGGAACAGTACTTCAAATTCACTCGGCTCAGCTCGGTTTACGGTATTGAACAAGAACGGTTTAACCTCGATTGGTTCCCCTTCCTGGCCCTCTTTGGATGATTCCGTGACAAAACGCTCCATAAATTCCATTGCTTCTAGGAGGTTGCTTTTTCCTGAGGCATTCGGTCCGTAAATAGCGATAGAACGCAGTAGGCGCGGCATGCCTTTTTCAGAAGTAGTGAAACAGTTTTGCTCCTGTAGCTCTGTGGCAGGACTAGCCACTAAGCTGAGCGTTTGTGTAGTCTGAATCGATTTGAAATTGGTAACACTGAATTCAATTAGCATGGCTGATTTCCTTTCTATTGAAATATAAGACTAAATATTACATATTTTATGCAAAAACCAAATATTAATTTGCATGATCATGCAAGTTGAATTAGTTGGGTCATGATTTACTTGTCGTGGTTGAACAATCTTTGGAGGGCAATTTCCTACTGATGGTAGTTCCGATGGGTATAAATAATATTTTCGTTTTCCAACGTGATAAGGCACACCGGCTCGGCGGGGTCTTTTTCTCGCTGACCGGTGCTGCACTAAGTTGGACATTGTTCTTTTTCTGTGGGGCAGAATGAGGATTTAAGCGGCTTGCAGCTTTTTTGCGCGTCCGGTTGAGCGAGTTGTGCGGTCTGCTCTTTGGGGCTGCTCGCCTCCAATATCCAGAAGGGCCTCCGGGTGACGGGAGGCAACCCGCAAAAGCACCCGTGCCGGGCCTTCCGGTTTACGACGACCTTGTTCCCAGTTTCTCAATGTTCCTACGCTGATTCCCACAAGGTTTGCAAACTTATCTTGTGAAAGACCGAATTGTTCACGTAGAGCGCGAACCTCGGTTTCTGGGAATTCAAATGATCGAGAAGGCTGCATTGTGCCTTTCATGATCGCCGCGCCTTGTTTCACGCTTGCCAACAATTCCTGAAAAAGATCATCCTTCATGATATTCCTCCTCAATAATCCTCTTGAGTTGTTTGAGTTGGTCTTGGGTAAGGTTTTCCTGTACGTTTTTCGGATACATGAACAGAAGCAGAATGGTTCCCCTCGCCGTAAACCAATAGTAGATTACTCGTGCTCCGCCGCTCTTGCCTCGCCCTTCCAAACCCCATCGTACTTTACGAAGTCCCCCACCGCCGGGAATGACCTTTCCGGCATCTGGTCGCTCCAGCAGAGTTGCCTGAAACAGACGATATTCCTCGTCGGACAGGGTGGATAAAAGCTGCTTGGTAAATATTGGGGTTTCGATGATGACCATGAGATAAATATACGCCATTGACGCAGTAGCTGCAAGCGGGAAATAAAACTTTTTCGGTCAGATGAGGATGATGACCCAGCCAAGTACCAAGACGAATGGCGGCAGTAACACATCAGGAAGCAGCGCTTTCCAGTACATCTTTGCGGTGGGGAAATGCTTACGCCGTCTGAACACGATCGCGAGAATAACGGCAGCTACAACCGGCTGGTTGGCTATTTGACTTTGATCCACTCATGCAGTTGATGGCCTAAATATATGACGACGTATAGCCATGTTATGTTCAACAATGTTGACCAAGCCGCATACACTAATGATTTGCCTGCGTGTCCCTGATAGGTTCTCCCTCTTGCGATCGAAACTCTTAAGCTGTGTTTGAAAAGTATAAAAATGGGGAGTGATAGGACCATGATTCCGCTTGTCATAACATTTATTCCAAGCCAAAGCAGAAAGGCGATGATTACTACCAAGAAAATGGAGACAACAATATCCAGCAAGATACCAGCTAAACATCCTGCCGGGCCTGCCTCTGCGAGTGCAGTTGTAAAAGCTCCTCCTGTGTCAACAACACCAAGATGCTCAACTCTGGAGTTCTCTAGCTTAAATGGTTTCCAGTCGATGCTAAATGATTCATTTTTATTGACTCTTACTCCTTTAAAGACGAGCAGGTACATATAGATCAGATGAAATATGCTCACTAAACCGACCACTATTTCAAGTTCAACCCAAAGAGCTCTCTTCATTACGAAGATTACGATTGAACTTGTCAGAAGGACAATACTCAAAGCGGCCCAGAAATGGGCTTGAATGCTCCAACGTGGTCTTTTTGCCGGTGGGTTAATTTTCATTTCTTCCTTTGTAGCCTAACGGTGTGGAAGATCACCTGACAGTTTTAGGTCAGGTGCATCTTTCTGGTTGGACATTCATTTTATCCGTTTTATTGTTAGTCAATTCCTCAAGCATTTGATGCAGCTCGGCTATGACAAGGTTCTGTGCATCAAGATTCTCCAAAATTGCTTTGATTTCGGTCTCTGCCTTTAGATTGATTTCATAATCAATGTGCGCTTCGATGCGATCACGATCAGCCTTGCGGTTTTGACTCATCATGATCATTGGAGCCGTGTACGCAGCCTGTAGTGATAGTACAAGATTCATCAAGATAAACGGATACGGGTCCCAATGCTGAACCCAAGCAGTGACATTCAGTATTGCCCAAATGAAGAGAAGTGTAGACTGCCCGATGATGAATCCCCAAGAGCCCACTTTGTCGGCAATCCAGTCAGACGCTCTCTGTCCAAATGTAAGTTGTTCATTGACAACTTCGTTAGCATTTTTTATCGGGCCGTGTTCATGCCGGTAGGGTGGTGGAAGTGTTGGGAGTGTCATCGAATTCTCCTTAACCTTAGGTAGAGACTACAAAAAATATATCTGATTTATTGTCCAACGGTGGCGGGGCGCACCAGCGGCGCGGCTTCACCGCGCCGACTGCGTGCCGCCTCCTGGTTATGCGTTTTGAAGTGCGGCCTTATCTTCGACTTCTTTGAGTGGAGTTAGCCACTCCCATAGCCGGGGGAATGAAAGGTCTTTGGGCAGGGGGTTGTTGTCAATGAACTGAGCTTCCCAGTACTGGTTGATATACGCTTCACCAGTTCGTCTTGGATGATTAGCAATCCATGAATCATAAAAACTAGAATGCACTTCGTAGTGATGTGTGTGGATAAACTTATCCCAAGTTTTTTGTAAATCGTCCTCGTCTCTTATATCAATAATTTCAGTTTGCTCCATTTCTCTCTCTTCAGTATCGCCCCACGCCTCTTTCATTAGTTCTACGGCACTGACGTCTGATACAGGCGCACCATAACCAAAGACGGTAATCATGAAGGCCTCTTTCAGAAAATACTGTAACTCTTTCCACTGGCTTGAGATGAACCCGTCAAGGTGATAATTTTTTTCGCCAATTGGGTATAGCAGCTTTGTAGGCTGCAGTAGTGTTCCGCATTTGCTGCATACGTTTCCGTTGACGCCCGTTACTTTGCACTTTTCGCAGCAGCCTACCATGACGTTACCATGCAAAAAGATTAAACGCGGCAGTGAGAACCTTGATCCGATCCGGCGGTAGGCCTGGATCAGGAATGGGTCCCAATTGAACGTTGCAACAACATCCTTCCCCCTCAGCGATAGGAGGAGGTGGTCGTAGATAGTCGGTTGATCGGGAATGTCCATGTCTTTGAAGTACGTATAAATTAGCTTTTCCAGCTCCGCTCGAACTGTGTCGTACTTTGAGTTCTTATGCAGTTGGTCATATATTTCTTCAAAATTGTCGGTTTTAAACTCAGTTAGCGCGTCGGCAAGCAGTTTTTCGAGTCCCAATACCTGAATAAAATTGTTCATCAGTGGGAGCCTCTTGCCGTACTTATCACCGTTGGGGAATGCAGCATAGCTCGCACCAGCGCCTAAAATGACGACATGAGGTTTTCCCATTTTGATTTGCGAAATCTCGTCTTGAACTGTCATTTCCATTTCTTTCCTCCGCATAACTCGTTGATCATCGGTTTCCGTATATAAGTAACTTGCTACCTATATAAGAAACATGTTGTTTATATAAGTAACCACCGTGGTAGCCTATATAAGTTACTTTTGCCAGAACGTTATCCTACCGATATTCTCGATTCGAGAGGTGTGCCGCGAATTAGCCCATACGGCACAAACCATCCTTTAACCTTTGGATCCCACTTGGCATGCACCTTTCGAAGCTGTTGGCGTAATTCATTCTCTTCAAAGGCTACCGTAACTTGTACAACCTCATAATCCTTATAACGGGGAGTATGCAACGGTCTTTCCTCCACGACAATCTCCACCGTCTTCAGCTTTACCTGGCGGATCTCATCGAAACGATACCGAACACAAAGAAGTGAATCTCCATACTTCTCCTGTAACCGCATTGTTCCTTTCTGACCCGGTTTCAGGTGGGCATAAGCTTTCATGTCCTTTAGCATGACAATTTTCTCCCTAGTTTAAGTGCCTAGTCGGTGCCATTCTTAACCAACGTCCCCAATCAACTCCCAGCAACAACCTGCTCAACTGCCCCATCAACCCATCCCCGGCGCTCCAGCCACTCGTAACCAGTACATCCGGAACGATCTTGGAATGCAACAATAACTGATAGGCTTGACTTCAAACTGACCATTCAACGGTATTAAATGCGCAAATTGTGCAAACATATATCATTCTTAATTGGAAAGATATTGTAAATGATTGCGAATCGGTACTCCGAAGGCAATAAAAATAGTTCGTAAATGATATCAATTGGAGAAAGTCTGCAAAGAAAGAAGGGTTTATTGAGGTGAAAACGGGTACTGGAATATCAGTAGATGGCGGCTTTCAGAGAGGGCCCAGCAGGGGACTTAATATACACCAGGCTATCGCACCATATTAACGGCCATCCTGATTGCCGCCAGCAAACTCTTCTCCGAGGCCTTTCCGGTCCCAGCGAGGTTATAGGCGGTGCCGTGATCAACGGAAGTGCGCACAATCGGTAGCCCCAGTGTTATGTTGACCGCGTCATCGAAGTGCAGCATCTTGAGGGGGATCAACCCCTGATCGTGGTACATCGCCACCACGCCGTCATAGGCACCCTGCTGGGCGAAGTGGAACAGGGTGTCGGCCGACAGCGGCCCCTCGGCGTCAATCCCCTCCTGCCGGGCGGCCTGTATCGCTGGTGTGATGACCTCCGTTTCTTCACTGCCGAACTTGCCCCCTTCGCTGCAATGCGGGTTGAGGGCCAGGACCGCCAACTTCGGCGCCACCTTCCCGGTCAGGCGTCCGATCCCTTCGGCGGTGATACGGATCGTTTTCAGTACCTGGTCGAAAGTGACGAGGCGTGGGACATCGGCCAGCGCCTCGTGGATAGTCACCAGACTGACCCGCAGTATATCCCCGGCAAGCATCATGACGAAGTTGTCGGTCCCACACAGTTCCGCCAACAGTTCAGTATGGCCGGGGTAGTTGTGACCGGCCCGGTGCATCGCCTCCTTGCTGATCGGGGCGGTCGCCATGGCCGCTACCCGGCCGCCCTGGCAGAGTTCCGCCGCTTTACAGATGTAGTGGAAGACCGCATCCCCGGCCGCAATCGACGGCGCGCCATACGCCATGTCCGCTTCAACCAGATTTGATATAGCCAGCAAGGGAATCTTGCTATCCGGGACGGACCGGGCATCTTCGGTTGCAGCTACTTCACAGATCTTTAGAACGGAGTTGCAGACGAAAAGCGCCCGTTCCAGTGTCGCCCGGTCGCCGATTACCAGCGGTACACAGATTTTTGCGATCTCAGGCGACTGCAGAGCTTTTATGATTATTTCAGGGCCGATCCCAGAGGGGTCTCCCATCGTGATCGCGATAATCGGTAGTTTCGTCATATCAATTACCCCTCCTCCAGCTCCGCCACCGCCAGGGTGACATTCGTGGTTTTTACCTTTTCCAGCAGCAACAGCCCCCCACCGGAGGCGATAATAGCGGCCGGTTCAGCGACACCGGCGGCACCAACTGCTGCCTGAGCATGCTTCGAGGGCGGCGAGGGAAAGGCGATTTGATTCAGTTCATCAGCCTCAAAACAGCGCAGCGGGACAGCCAATCGTCCGGCAAATTCTACCAAGCCGGCTTCATCACGTTTAGCCGCTACCGAGGCGACGCAGCATATACTTTTCGGGGAGAGGGAAAGCTCCTTGAGATGGGTCGTAACAAACTCATCGATTTCATCAGCCGGTGTGCCGCGATTGCAGCCAATACCTAGTACCAAATTGCGGGGACGAAGGATCAGGGTGTTTTTCAGTTTGATCTGCTCTGGCAACTGATGATTGGTGATAAACAAAAAACCACGCGCTCCGCTGTTGGCAGCCTCGGCAATAGTTTCATAAAAGGTGATGTTGCCTTGGCCATGTAGCCAGGAGCTGGTTTTTCCGGTCGGATCAAAGGCGGCAATCTCATCGTTATCGAGCAGTAGCGTGTTGAGAGCTTTCACCCTGTTGATGTCATCGATAACCCATCCTTGCTCCTTGGCTAGCATGTCGAAGGAGGGGAGATCGTTGGCATCTGTGGCGGTAGTTATGACAGCACAGGCTCCGGTGGCGAAGGCACAGCGCCCGGCCAACTCGTTGGCACCCCCCAGATGTCCGGAAAGGAGAGCAATGGCAAATCTGCCTGCATCATCCATGACTACAATTGCCGGATCTGTTTCCTTTGACTCCAGCAGCGGGGCTATCACCCGCACCACGATACCTGTTGCCATGATCAATATAAGCCCATCATACTGATTCCAGAGCGATGAAAGCTGTGATTTCAGTTCGGTCGGCTCGAAACTGTTGTAACGGTTGCCGGCATAAGCTGCGTAGCGATGCGATACATATAACTCCAGCCCTGCCATATTTTCAGATAACCTCTGGCCCAGCTGAGCTCCCCTTCTGGTTATGGCAACAATTGCGACCCGCATTTCAGGCAATGTGCCCCTCCCGGAATCCATGCGAAAATTCGGCATCGTACAACAGTGATTTTGCCTTGAGGCCTTCACGGCGGGCGGCCAGTACATCGCCGACGATTATGAGTGCCTGGCGATCAATGCCCGCCTGCTGAACTTTTTCGGCAAGATCGGACAGAGTGCATTGAATAATCTGCTCGTCATCCCATGAGGCCCGGCAAACGACCGCTGCTGGAGTGGTCGGCGTATAGGCGCCTTGCAATAATTGATCAACAACCTTTTCAACCATGCCGACCGAAAGGTAGATCACCATCGTGGCACCTATAGCTGCGATTGCGTGCAACTGCTCATTCTCCGGTACCGGAGTACGCCCTTCAATACGAGTGATGATGACCGTCTGCGAAACCTCCGGCAGGGTCAGTTCCTGCTTAAGCGCTGCCGCTGCGGCGAAGGCGCTGGTTACGCCAGGTACGACATGGAAATCGATCCCAAGCCTGTCTAACGCCTCCATCTGTTCCTGGATAGCTCCGTATATGGATGGATCACCGGTGTGCAGCCGGACAACACTCTGCCCTGATCCTACTGCATCCATCATGACGGTTATGACCTCGGAAAGAGTCATTCCGGCTGAATCATAGATATCGGCCTTGGTAGCATAGAGTTGCACGAGCTTCCGGTCTACCAGGCTTCCGGCAAAGATGACGACATCGGCATGTCGCAGTAGTCTGGCGCCACGGATGGTGATGAGGTCGGCCGCTCCAGGTCCGGCACCTACAAATGATATTTTGGCTGCCATTGGCTCTCCGTCACGGCGTAAGTTCAACAGAATTAGTGTTGTTCTTGTAGTCTTAAAGTGCCGCTATGTCAAGCTGGAGCCGGTTTTGTTACGTCTATAAATTCAGGAAGTTGCATATTTAGGTGCTACCAAAATCCGGATTGTATGGTATAAGACCAAGGTAAATATTTATCAGGAGGTTTGGTCATGATCAAACGTTTGCTTGTTTATCTGGTTTGTTCCCTTTTTATGCTGTCTGCCAGTGGCTGTCTGGTTGCCGAAAGCAAGTACTTGAAAAAAGTTGAAGAAGCAGATGCACTGTCCAAAGCGCAGACGGAGTTACAGGAGACGTACAATAAGCTTGTTCTTGAAAATACCGCCTTAAAAGCCAAATTTAACCGTCTTACCGAGGATGCTGCTGTGCTTGCCGCTGATAAAAAACAGCTGGAAGGGATCCTTAGAGCAAAGTCGGATACTTTATTGAATAATATCAGTGAATTACGCCAACAGGTGGCGGAGCTGAAGGTTGAAAACAGTAAATTGAACGATAATATTTCTGAGCTACAGAGGGTAAAAGAGGAAAAAGTTAAAGAGGTCAGCGGTACATACGAGCAACTTCTCGCCAATATGAAGAACGAAATTGCGCAGGGGCAGGTTACCATATCCGAGTTGAAGGGTAAGCTGACGGTTAACATGGAGGCTGCCATTCTGTTTGATTCCGGTAGGGCTGACGTCAAGCCGGAAGGGTTGGAGATTCTGAACAAGATGGTTGAAACGCTGAAAAAAGTAACTGATAAGGCTATTCGTATTGAGGGGCATACAGATGTGGTTCAGATCACTGGTGCGTTGACCCGCACCTTTCCTACAAATTGGGAGCTGTCAGCCGCTCGTGCTATCAATGTAACCAAGTTTTTGCAACAGCAGGGGATTGATCCTCTCAATCTTTCTGCCGCCGCTTTTGCCGAGCATAAACCGGTAGCTGATAACGGTACCAAGGAAGGACGGGCGAAGAACCGCAGAATTGAAATTACGCTGGTAGCAAAGGACTAAAGACAAGTGGCAAAGAAAAAGCAACAGCATCACAATTCCCCTAAAGCGAAAGAGTTTCAGGTTACCCCTTTTGGTGCTCTGAAGGGGATCGCTGTTTCGGATAAAGAGCCGGTAAAGCCTATTAAGCCTGCCGTTCAAAAAACCTCTGAAGCGGCTGATAACAGCCTGGATCTGTTCCTGCGAGCGGTTGCCGATGTGCGACCTTTTCAATCCTCCGGAAAAAAACCGGCTCAAGCAGGATCGCATCCGCTGCAAAAAACAGCCAGGAAGGCAGTAGAAGAGTTTCTGATTGTAGAAGAGGTTGCCTTTCTCGAGGAGATTGGCAGGCTAAAACTGGATACAAAATTTACCGATTCTGTCCCTGATGAAGGTGAGTTGCAGGCTCTGACTGGAAACCGGCTCAGGCAGGTGAAACGTGGCGTAGTTTCAGTCAGTCATCAGCTTGATCTGCATGGCCTGACGCGTGAAGAAGCTCTGGATGCGCTGCCCCGTTTTTTGCTTTCTGCCCAAAAGAAGGGACAAAAGGCCGTTTTGGTGATTACCGGTAAAGGTATCCATTCAGCCGAAGAACCTGTGCTTCATCAGGCTGTTGCTTCATGGTTGCGAGATTCAGGGCGGGCGACGGTTCTGGAATTCACTCCGGCTCCCAGTGGAATGGGTGGTAGCGGTGCGTATGTAGTTTTTCTGCGACAACTTCCTCCTCCTGCATAAATTAGATATTCAAGCAGAACACTAAACTCACTCTTAACAAAGAAAGGAATCGACCCATGATTACCCACATCGTTTTATTCAAACTGTCGGATCCCACCGCTGAAAATCTGGCGGTTACCAGAAGCAAGCTACTTAGTATGGATGGCAAGATCGATCTGCTTCGCCATCTTGAGGTCGGTGTCGATTTGATCAGATCGGAGCGTTCATATGACATTGCGCTCACAACCCGTTTTGATTTGCTTGAAGATCTGCAGGCCTATCAGGTTCATCCGTATCACGCCGGAGAGGTACTTCCTCACATGAAGGCGGTCTGCTCATCTATTGTGGCGGTTGATTACGAAAGTTGATGTTATTCTATGTATACTTTTTAGCTTGACGAAACATATCGGTATGCGTAAAATCCGGTTCTACTTCGGCACAACCGCAGTGTGCTTTTAGGTAACGCATTGATATTAATGAAGTTATTATTAAACATAAGACTTGTTTCAGAAGTTTTTCAGCGCAGGTCGTTAGCCTGTAAACACAATAAACAAACTGGAGGTAGTAAATGTCGGATTACGGAACTCTTCAAGACCGAGTAAAATGCAAGTCTCTTTTAAGCAAGGTAATGCCCGCCGAGCAGACCGTAGATTTTTTCAAGGATGGCATGAATCTGGGTTGGTCAGGCTTTACACCGGCCGGTTATCCAAAAGTAGTACCGATCGCTCTTGCTGAGCACGTTGAAAAAAATAACCTTCAGGGCAAGCTTAAATTCAACCTGTTCATTGGTGCTTCTGTTGGAGCCGAGACTGAAAACCGTTGGGCTATAAATGACATGATCGACCGTCGCTGGCCGTATCAGACCGGCAAAGACATCGCCGCCGGTATCAACCAGGGGCGCATCCGTATGGGTGACAAGCATCTTTCCCTGTTTGCTCAGGATTTGGGCTACGGTTTTTACACCAAGGATTCCGCAACCGGCAAGCTAGACCTCGCCATCATTGAAGTTTCCGAAATACTAGAAGATGGTAGCTTGGTACCAACCTCATCATGCGGTGTTATTCCAGAAATCTTGATGATCTGCGACAAAATCATTATCGAGGTAAACACCGGACAGCCATCTTTCAAAGGTATCCACGACCTGATTACCCCGCTGACTCCACCCAACCGTCAGGTTTTCAATATCACATCGGCAGGTTCCAGAATTGGTTCTACTTCGATCCCATGCGATCCAAGCAAGGTAATCGCTGTGGTCGAGTCCAAACTCCGTGACCAGGGCCGCGCTTTTGCCGAGCAGGATGATACCTCCGAAGCGATTGCTAACCATGTCATCGAATTTTTTACCCAGGAAGTCAAGGCCGGGCGTCTGCCGAAGAACCTGCTGCCGCTGCAATCAGGTGTTGGCTCCATCGCCAACGCTGTTATTGGCGGTCTGGCTAAAGGCCCTTTCACCAATCTGACCGTCTTTACTGAAGTTCTGCAAGACACCATGCTCGACCTGTTTGATTCCGGCAAGCTGGACCACGCTTCTTCTTGCTCGCTCTCACTGTCAGCAGAACCAGGTTTCCCGAAATTTTTCGCGAACATGGACAAATATTTCGACAAGATTACCCTGCGTCCGCTCTCGATCTCCAATGCACCGGAGCCAATCCGTCGTTTGGGCTGTATCGCCATGAACACTCCTGTTGAAATTGATATCTATGCACACGCCAACTCCACTCTGGTTGGCGGTACCCGTATGATCAACGGTCTCGGCGGTTCCGGCGACTTCCTGCGTAACGGTTATCTAAAGATGATGCATACTCCGTCGAGTCGTCCTTCCAAGACTGATCCGACAGGCATTTCCTGCGTCGTACCACACTGCTCGCACATCGACCACACAGAGCACGACCTCGACTGCGTAATCACTGAGCAGGGTCTGGCCGACTTGCGCGGAGTTGCACCGAAGGAGCGCGCTCGTCTGATAATCGAGAAGTGTGCTCACCCGGATTACAAGGATCAGCTGAACGAGTATCTGAAAATTGCCGAAGCTGACTGTCTCAAGCGCAAGGTTGGTCACGAGCCGCAGATGTGGGATCGCGCCTTCAAGATGCATCTCAATCTAGAGAAAAACGGCACCATGAAGCTTAAGAACTGGGATGTCAAGGTTGACCTCTGCGAAGGCTAGAAGTTTAGTTACTAGAGATATTAATGAGACCCCGCCGGGAAACCGGCGGGGTCTTTTTATCTGGCTAACTAACATTCATACTTGAACTTGTTCCGCAGTTATGGTTTAAGTAGTGCCGTTACAAGTAAATAGTATGTAAGTTATCCCCCTTCTACAGGTTGGCACAAATGTCTCCAGACACAAGCGGTTTTAAAGGTTCGGTGGACGGTCTTTCCCTGACTGATGTTATTCAGCTTAAAGGGCAAAATAAATATACCGGGGCAATTTCTGTAGAATATGGAGACAGCCAGGGTGTAATTTATTTTGTTGACGGCGAGATTATACATGCTGTGCAGGGTGAGGAATCTGGCGAGCAGGCTATTTATGAAATTATCAAGTGGCCGGGCGGCATGTTTAATATTCACCCGGAAATGACTTCTACCGTATGCACCATCCATTATCGCACCGATTTTTTGCTACTTGAGGCATTGCGGCGCCTTGATGAAGAAAATGCGGGTGCAACAGCCAATAAATCTGCCGGCCCCGCAGTTACGCCACGTCGCACTATGAGTAAAATAGCTGCACGTCTGCAGGAAATAAATAATGTCACCTACGCTGTTCTGCTTGATAAACAGGGCGCACCGATTCAGGACTCCAGTATCGAAGCGGTATCACTGGCGGCCAAGGGTGTATTGTTAGCCAAAACCGGCAACGGTATCGGTGACCTGATGGGGTTGGGTGAAATCAAGGTTGCCGCAGTACATACTACAAATTACAATCTGCTATTGTATGATTCCAAACAGCACTATTTGAGTATCGCGGTCAAATCGGACTGCAGTCTGGACGGCGTTGAAGCTGAGATCAAGTCTGCATTTGTGCAGACCAAGTAGGGGAACCGTATCATGAAGGACATCCTGCAACATATAAACAGCGTAGATGGCGTTATGGGCAGTGCTCTCTTTAGTCCCAAAGGAGAGGTGCTTGCACACGCATGTTCTGCTCTTATTGATGCAGCATCACTAAAGCAGGCGGCCTCATTGACCCTGGAGTGTACCCATGGTCTGCAAATATCTCAAACGCTTGATCTTCTGGATTTTCGCTATACAGACGGTCACGTCCTTGTTAAAGCGTTTCCGGGAGCGATGCTCTTTCTGTTATGTGCCAACGGCATAAATCTTCAGATTCTGTCGATAACGCTTAAACTCGCAGTGAAAAAGCTCGAAGCAAAACTTCCAAGCGATGTTCCTTCATCTGTCCAATCACCAGCTACAGAAGACTCAGGGTCTGGCGAAGGCCTGCTGCGGATGAAAATCAGCCACCTGGCCAACAAAGAGACCAGTGCGAGTTTCGATGCACTAGGCATGGTTGCCGTCAGCCAGTCTACATCTCAATATATCTCGGACTATTACAAGACTCCCTTCAAAAAACTGATCCTGACAAATACTGCTGCAGGCACCAGCGGCACCTTTCCGGTTATGATCTTGAAAGAAATGGACCACCAATATGATGGCTCAGTTGTTGTTGGCCCCGGAATAGAGAAAAAGCTCAAGGTGAGTGAAGGTGATAAGGTAGAAGTCAAAATCGGCTGATGGTGCTAAGTGGCAGCATGCCATTACAATTTAATCAACGGCGGGGAGTAAGGCGACTTATTCCCCGCTTTTAGTATGGGCCTTAGGGTGGGCCTTAGGGTGGGCTTTATCGTAGACTTCCATCAGTCGGTCGATGCTAACATGGGTGTATTTCTGTGTGGTGGAGAGTGAAGCGTGACCGAGCAGCTCCTGAATGGCGCGTAGATCTGCACCCCCCTCCAGCATGTGGGTGGCAAAGGTGTGCCTGAGGGTGTGTGGTGAGATACGCTTGAATGCCGCGATTCTGGTGACATGGGCATCTACGACCCTTGCAACGCTACGGCGGTTGATGCGGCCACCGCGAGTGTTGAGAAAAAGAGCGCCTTTAGACACATAATCGCCCCTTGTCTCCAGATAGCTTCGTAGTGCTTGCAGGGCGCGACTGCCAACCGGGACAATGCGCTCCTTCCCTCCCTTCCCGGTCACTCGCACCATGCCACCAACCAGATCAAGGCCATCAATATCCAGACCGGTAAGCTCGGAGACACGGAGACCGCTTGAATAAAGCAGTTCCAGAATTGCTCGGTCGCGCAGGGCGTATTTTTGCTGGTCGTCAGGTGCTTCCATCAAAGTCGTAGCCTGATCGATATCGAGATGAAACGGTAGTCGCTGCTCTTTTTTTGGCGTTGCGACCAGTTCGGCAGGGTTTCCGGCAATAGAGCCGCGTCGGAGCAGGAAGCGGAAAAACGAACGAATTGCAGCCAGTTTACGGCCAATGGAGCTTTTCTTGGCGTCCTTTGAAAGTCCGGCCAGAAAGCGCCTGAGGAGCAGATGGTCAACGTCTTGAGCGGAGGCAGTCTCTCCTTTTTCACGCATAACGAATGTCAACAGTTGCGACAGGTCACTACTATAGGCAGCCACCGTGTGCGGTGACACATCACGCTCGGTTTGAAGATAGTCAGTAAAATGTTGAATCTGCTCAGATAGTGTCATGCTTGATAATTCCTGGTTATTCGAAGACCGGCAACTTGCTTTTAAGTTTCCAGCTTTTGATGCTCTCCTGATAGACCCAATCTTGGCGATACGAAATCGTTTTTATTCTGTTTGAAGGCAGAATGTAATAATCGAATTCAGCAATCACATCACCTGACTTTTTATCCGGAATGTATTTAGAGGAGAGTATGCGAAAATCAGTAACGGATAGGCCTCTTTTTTTCAGAGTTTCAGCCTGATTCAGATAATCTTCCCGCAGTTCCGGATCAATGTAGGTAACACCGGCGCTTTCAATCTCATGCCATCGGAGCAAGCGGTTATATTCTTTCACGCTCCGATCGAATTCTTCACTAAGGCCTGTCTGGGTGGCACAGGCGGTCAAAGTCAGACAGATAATAACCAGAAATCCTTTTACCAGCCTTGTCATTGTTATTTCTCCTTTTTATCTGCTGTTGCCCGAATGGTTCAGTTGGGGTATAAAGGGCATCCTAATCTATTTACGAAGGGAGTTTGCTTGATACACACCCTTATCCAGTGGTTGTTGGACACGATTGGTACGATGGGTTACCCCGGTATTGTACTGCTGATGGCCATGGAAAGCTCAATCATTCCGGTGCCGAGTGAGCTGGTTATGCCGCCTGCCGGATATCTGGCCTATCAGGGTAAGATGAACATGGGGGTTGCCATTCTGTGCGGCACAGTCGGCAGTATGATCGGGGCATATGCCAACTATTACGTTTCTCACTATCTCGGTCGGCCGCTGATCCTCAAATATGGCAAGTACGTACTGATTCCGCCTGACAAATTCGAAAGGGTAGAGCGGTTCTTTTTGCAGCATGGTGAGATATCTACCTTCATCGGCCGTCTCCTGCCGGTAATTCGTCATCTAATTTCAATTCCGGCCGGTGTAGCGGGGATGAACCACCTCAAATTTACCGTTTATACTCTTCTTGGTGCCGGTATCTGGTGTACTATCCTGACGTTGATCGGCTATGCAATCGGCGAGAACCAACAGCTGATTATGCAGTATTCACATAAGGCACTACTTTGGGTTGTTCTGTTCAGTGCCGCTCTGGTAGCGGTATACATCTGGCGACAACGCAACAGCAGTAAAGCCTAATTTGGTCCAGAAGGCAAAAGGAATTTTAGTAAGTTAGAAGTTGTTTTCTGCGGTTCGTGGCATAAGACAACTTCGTTAACGCACTTATCCCGTTTATCGGGTTGGAGGAAGTACAATGCAGATGAATCGTATCGGCCGTATCCAATATGTTGAAGTAAATTTTCCAGGGGCACAATGCTCAACACAAGGCTTTACTACCCGCCATGAAGGTGTCTCTCGCCCCCCCTATAACTCGCTTAACCTGGGGATGAACACGCAGGACCAGCAGGCAACTGTTGAGGGGAACCGCAGTCTTCTTGCCCGCGCCTTTGGTGTCAACCAAGAGGCGCTGGTTACCCCGCGTCAGGTCCATGGCAGTGACATTCTGGTAATCAACGAAGCAAATGAAGATTTCAGCCATTTCCTTTCCGTAGAGGGAGATGCAGTCATTACCAATCAACCGAACGTCATGATAGGTGTTTGTGTAGCGGACTGTGCCCCTATCCTGCTCTGTGATCCTGACAAAAAGATCATAGCCGTTGTTCACGCCGGTTGGAAAGGTACCGCTGACAGACTGGTTTTAAAGGCGGTGGCCGGTATGCAGTCGGAATTTGGTTCAGATTCTGGCCAAATTCAAGCTGCGATAGGCCCTTGCATAAAAAAATGCTGCTACGAAGTTGATGAACCAGTCAGACAGGCTTTCCAAAAAAGTGGTATACCTTGGGATTCGTGTGCAGAGTCGACTAATCCCGGCAAGTGGCAACTCGATCTGGCCGCTGCCAACCGCGAACTGCTGATGCAAGCCGGTCTCACATCAGATGCGATTCAAATCTCCGATCAGTGTGTCTGCTGTCACAGTGAACAATTTTTCTCGTATCGCAGGGATAAGGAAGAGTCGGGGCGCCAGATGGGCTTTATAATGCTAAAACCTTAACAGCAACATTGGGGGGTTATTCGTGCTCGCAAAAGTTTTCAGCAGTGCCCTGATCGGTATTGATGCAATAATGGTCGATGTCGAGATTGATATTGCTCCAGGTTTGCCCGCCTTTGCTACTGTCGGACTACCGGATGGTGCCGTCAAGGAAAGCAAGGATCGCGTTAAGGCAGCGCTTAAAAACTCCGGTTATGACTTCCCGGCGAGGCGTATCACCGCGAACCTTGCCCCGGCCGATATCAAAAAAGAGGGCACCGCTTACGATCTGCCGATTTCGATCGGTATTTTGGCCGCCACTGGTATCATCAAGGGTATTCGGCTTCACGATTATATTCTGCTGGGCGAATTATCTCTGGATGGCGGACTTAAAGCTATTCGTGGTGCACTGTCGATGGCGGTTGCCGCCAAGCGTGCCGGTCTGGTCGGCCTGATCCTGCCGGCGGAAAACGCCCCTGAAGCGGCAGTAGTCGAAGGGATTGACGTTATCGGTGCCACGTCTCTTTCCCAAGTTGTTGAATTTTTGAGTGGGCGGGAGATTATTGAACCTTGCCGGGTTGACCTGCAGGCGCTGTTTACCAGTGGTTGTGAATATGGTGAGGATTTCAGCGAGGTCAAGGGGCAGGAGAATGCCAAGCGTGCCTTGGAAATAGCGGCAAGTGGTTCGCATAATATTCTTATGATCGGCCCACCAGGCTCCGGAAAGACGATGATCGCCCGCCGTATCCCGACGATTTTGCCGCGTATGTCATTTGACGAGGCGATCGAGACGACCAAGATCTTCAGTGTCAGCGGCATGCTGGAAAAGGAACGGGCGCTACTAGCGGTTCGACCTTTCCGGGCTCCTCATCACACTATCTCTGATGTTGGGCTGATCGGTGGCGGCACAACTCCGAAGCCGGGTGAGGTATCCCTGGCGCACAATGGAGTCCTGTTTTTAGACGAGTTGCCGGAGTTCAAGAAAAACGTTCTAGAAGTATTGCGGCAACCGCTTGAAGATGGCAAAGTTACCATATCCCGCTCGCTGCTATCGTTGACCTACCCGGCGCGTGTCATGCTGGTGGCTGCCATGAATCCCTGTCCGTGTGGTTATCTTTCCGACCCGACCCATCCCTGTACCTGCACCCCGGTTGCCATTCATCGTTACCGTTCACGCATCTCCGGCCCGCTTCTTGACCGAATCGACATCCATATCGAAGTCCCCGCAGTTAAATATCGCGATCTGGCCGATCGGGGTGAAGCTGAAAGTTCGGCAGCAATAGCCAAGCGGGTTGAACACTCCCGGGAAATCCAACTTGAGCGCTACAAAGGCACCAAAATCCATTGCAACGCCCAGATGACGCCCCGCTTCATCAAAAAATATTGCGAGCTGGACGCCTCCGGCAATCGCATGCTGGAGTTGGTGACCGATCGCCTCGGCTTTTCTGCCCGGACCTACACCCGCATCCTCAAAGTAGCACGCACCATTGCCGACCTTGACGGCACTGTTTCCATTCATGAGCAACATATCGCCGAGGCTATTCAGTATCGGAGTCTGGATCGGAAGACGAATTGATCTATTAACTACAATCAGGATTACGCACCGACATAGTTCTCAGCATTGTCCTGCGGAATAAAGCCCAGTTTTTTTCTTGTTTCTTCGAGGTCAAATACGGCACTACTGTTATTGCTTACTGCAAACGCCGTCATGAAATCGGTCTCTATTTCAATAGCTCTCGAAAAAGCCTGGACAAGGTCACGATTACTGCAAAAAACGGCACGCATATATGGACTGCGATAGAGCGCCGGATCGTCCTCAGGGACGGTCCAGCCGATACGTAATGCAACAAACTGGACACCAAGATGTGAAAGATGGCGGCCAACGGTCTCGCCGAACACCTTTGATTCTCCGTAGAGGCACTGAGGGGTTGGTGGCGTGTCCAGAGTGATCAAATGCCCCTTGTCCTGACCATGCAGCAGTTTTCCGATATCTCCTTCATGATAAAAATTGGAACTGGCGAAGATGATCTTTTTAACTCCCGCTTGCCTGGCTTCCTCAAAAACATAGCTGGTGGCGACAAAGTTATTGCGGCTGGTTGACTCTTTCAAGGCACTTGGGCTAGGGTTGCCAGCAAGGTGGATAAGGACATCCAGACCATCGAACAGACCAGCAAGTTGGCTTCGTTCCCCGGCATCCACTCGAACAACCTCTCCACCTGCCGGAGATCTCCTACCTTTAATATCGAATAGCCTAAGTGCGTACAGGTTACCCAATCCTCTTTGGAGTGTGCATCCAACATTGCCCGCAGCACCAGTGATCCCAATCTGTTTCATATGGCACTCTCCACTTGTCAGCTTGAATACAGTTTGGAATTAGACAGGAATTTTAAATACAATCTTCTTGACAGCAACTGCTCCTGCTCCACTACTAATGCCAGGCTCATGGGCATCATGAGGGAAGAAAACCGCAAACAATTCCGGCAATAACGTCATGAAATCAAGCTTCCCTGTGAGTTTTTGTAAATCCTTTGCGTCATCATACGGCTGTTCAACGCAAAACTGTTTATGAGTCACACCTATTTTCTCTTCGCCCCAGGCGATTATCTGAACATCTATAAACTTTCGGTGACATTCGATAAAGGAATCTTCAATTGACTTGGTGTTGTACTCGTTTACTGAAGCATATCCACCGTTGTCATTTATGGGATGTTTACCAATGGCAAGCCCCGCCAAATCTGTCTTTGATAGAAATGTTTGAATATCTGAAAACCCGGGATTAAGATCTACATACATCCGAAAGTTATCTAAAGAATCAAATATCATAACCGTATCTCCATAAAAGTGAATAAATGCAAAACACAAACCATCGTTGTGTCAATCCTGTAAAATCTTTCTCGCGTATGCCAGCAGGAACAGCGGCATGAGTATTGTCCCGATCAGTGCTTCGGAACAGAGTAACAGCTTTGGCCAGACACCTTCCAGGTCTGGCGCGTTGCCAAATCCAAGCGTCGTAAAGGATATTACAGAATAGTAGAGACCGTAGCCGATGCTGGTAAAAAGATCATGCAACACGTTTAACCTGAAATGGAGTGTAAAACCAAGTGCCCATAACAGTATGATGATCAGGACGCTGATCAATGGGCGTTTCCACTTCAATCCGTAACCGAACATCAGGTCTTTAAAGAACCATTCAAAAAACTCACTCACCCTGCTCTGATGTAAAACGTGACGCCTACAGACCATCTCCAGATATTGGTACTCATCCGCTTCCCAAAAATAGCCATGTGACTTGAGAAGGAGGCGTATCTTTGAATTGACTTCGGCGGCTTGTAGCCAAACAGGGAAAAGTTCGACGATATACCAGTCGTCTCCCTCGGTAGTCTCCTTTTTACGTGATGGCTTAGACCGTTCTGCCTCGTTCTGTTCTCCCGGTTTACCAAAGCGTGTTAGATGATTTATATGCATGGTTTCAAGCGAGGCGTGGTTTAGATAGGCATCGTTAAATATTGCAGCAAAGCAGGTGGCGCCATCGAAAGAGGCCTGGCGGAGACGAGTAAGATCAAAACGAACCATGGTGCAATCGGCCTGTTCAAATGAGGCATGGTCGCAGTTAGCTCCGATAAAAGTAGCAAAGTGACATTCCGCTCCCATGAACGATGCATGCTCACACAAAGCGTCCTCAAAATGAGTCTCGAAGCAGCGTGCCCCCGCTAAGCATGACTTGGTCAGGTCTGCGCCTTCGAAGTGGGCATTTTCAAGATATGCGCCAGCAAAAACCACATCTTTCAAGTATGCCCCGCGCAGGTCGTAAGTATCCCTGATTTCGTACCGCGCAGCCTCAATCTTGATAATCTCGGACAAGCCATAAAGTCGCAATTCAGCAATAATGTCGGCAAACGGAGTATCACATGTATCCACCCACTCATTATGCAGACGGGTTCGCCATGCTTCAAGTTTTTCCACACCCGTGATGTGAGGAACACTCTTGCCTGAAAGCAGTCCAATAGTGGTGAGGCGCAGGCGTAATAATTCGCCGAAGGTTTTGCATTCTTCGATTACGACCGTCAATTCAGTGACCGGGTCAATCAGTGACAAGTTCCAGCGTTCCCGCAACTGTAGCAGTTGGTCAGGCGGATAGCGCATTTATCCCCCGTTCCATGAATGTAACTTTCATGGGAAATCCTTCTTTGGCGGTAGTCGCATAATCACCCACCGACAATGTATCGGGTGATAAGGCTGAGTATCAGCGGTATTGTAGCAATGCCCCCCAATGTTCCAACAGCCAGCATAGAAGCGGCTTTTTGAGGACAGTTGTCAAACTTTACGTTCAGCAAATATGCCATTACTGGCCCAGGCATAGCTGCGTTAATGACAATGATCGCTTCAGTAGTACGATATCCAAATGATGTAAGAGGATCCATACCCTGAGTAAACGCAGGAATCCAGCCAATCAGTCTGTAAGCGTAAACCAAGCCGAAGGCCAAAAGCGGGCCTGCAAGCAGGCGCAGAGTCGCACCGGTAAAGCCATCCTTTAAGGTGGAAAGCTTTGTATCACTCATGGAATAACCGAGATTGATGATGAGCAATGGAATAGCGCCTAGTGCGAGCACGTCGATGCCTTTATTCAGAATGTCATAGCTATCGCTGACTAATCCTGGAAGCGCTGGATTGCATGTTGCTGCCACAACGCCCAATATAGTTGCCCAGAGAGCAGGTATCTTGAAAAATTGCATCAGATCAGATTTGCCGCTAACCAGGTATACGCCATATGAGTAAAGCACAAGGATGTTCATCATATGGAACATGATGGATTTTGCCAGTCCTTCGTTGCCGAACATAAGCAGCGCAATCGGGAGTGAAATATTTCCGGTATTCATAAAAATAATCGGTAGAACATAACCGTTTTCCCGTACACCAGCCTGTTTTTTAAAGAAAAAAGCCACTGGCGTCATTATGGCAATCAACAGTAAGGCTGCCCCGCCGATTACGGCGAACTCCTGAAAATCAAAACTTCTTTTGTGGAGGGACGAAAACACAAGACATGGCGTGAAGAAGTAATAAACCATATTGGAGATGGTTTTTTGGTTCATCTCTCTCATGCTGTCGAGCTTGCCGAGCATGAAACCAAGGAGCGCAATGGTGAAGGATGGAAGTACCGCCCGTATGATAATGAGCATTTCAGTTGAAACGATGTTCATGATGTACCAGCCCTTAATCTGTAAAAATAAACATCAGTATAAGCATCAGCACAGCCGGGATTGTTATAATGCAGGTTATCGCACTGACCAGAAGTGTTCCTGTTTCCGCTTTTCCGGCCTTTACCTCATCCCCCACCAATCGCATGGCAGAATTTGAGGTCGGCAAGGCAGCCGCCAAAACCAGTATAGCTTCAGTTGTACGCTGATCCAGGTATCCCAGCACATCGTATCCCCTTTCCATGCTTATCAAGCCGGTCTTTCTGTAGATGTAGACTACCAGCAAGGCAACTGTCGGACCGACTATGACCCTTAACAATCCCCCCTTTAACCCGCCTCTTGCGTCAGAAAATTTCAAAAGTCCTAGAGGATAACCGAAACTTATAAGCAGTAGCGGGAGCGCCCCCATCGCAGTAAGATCAATACCTTTTTCGAAAAGCCAGGCAAATTCCTCGATGGTTTCAGGCATTGAGAAAGGGAATATCCGTGCTGCAACCCCCAGAGCAATAAGGTAGATAAAGGGTGTCTTTAAAACAACTTTCAGATCGGTCTTGCCATCGACCATCCAGAGTCCGACCGTATGATAGGCAAGAATGATAAAAAGATGAAAATATATCGCTTTTGCAAGCCCCTCATTACCAAAGAGTACGTAGCTGAGTGGCAGCAACAGTGTTCCACTGCTCATATAAACAGCGGCAAGTATATTTTTCGAACCTCCCCGGATTTTTTGCCGCAATACTGCAACTGAAACAAACGTGGTAACGGCTATTATTATTAGCACGGCAAGGGCAATACGAAATATTTCGGCAGGATCAAAAGCATGTTTGTGTAGTGCAGAAAAGGCAAGGCAGGGAAGAAATATATAATTTGTCAGTTTTATTAAGGTTTTCTGGTGCTTGGAGGAGTCCCATCGGCCTATGACTATTCCTACGATTACAATAGTGACAACAGGAATGAAGCCACGCAACATCATATATATTTCGATAGGTGTAACCAATGATAATAAGTTATCTGATGTCACAAAAGATCCTTCAGTGAATGACTGTTGAAAGAGAAAGTAGTTGTATGGGTAAATTTATCCCCAGTTTATCGGCGGTTTTCAGATTTACGCTGATGTTCAGATTTTGCACTCTTTTGATCGGTATATCGGCAGGTTTTTTCCCTTTCAATATATCAATAGCACTGATCCCGGCAAGCTCACCCAGCTTTTGGTAATCAGGACCCAGGGAAATCAGCGCTCCATTTTCTGTTACCATCTCAGGAATTATCACTACGGTAGGTATCCGGTGTTGGTTGAGAACCTTCATTATTCTGTTTGCATTAACTTTTATGAACGAGTCTGATGGGAACATGACAGCATCAACTCTCGCGCTTACGATCTGTTTCAGTGCAGCAGGGATAGCCTCCACGTCACGTACCGGAACATCAATTATTTTGAAACCGAAATTTTTGCGGACTCTTTCAACCTCTGTTTTCTGAAACTTTGGAGCAGGATCTTTTTCGTAATAGATAAAGGCCAGCTTGCGGATATTCATAACCAGAGACAGCGTCCTGAAGGCACTTTCCATCGAAACTATATTCGACGCCCCGGTTATGTTGTTGCCGGAACTCTCCCAGCTATTAACGAGTTTTGCCTCGACGGGTCGCTGTACAACATTGAAGATAACCGGTTTATCCGTTATCTTTTCCATTGCCACCTGAGCGGCCATGGTGCCAAAAACGTAGAAAAGATCAAATTGATCCTGGTCAAGTCCGCTAATAATGCTTTTGAGTTTGTCCTTATTCTGGTTTGCGTCAAAAACCGTAATTTTGACATCAAAATCCTTTGAGGCAGACAGGGTACTGCGGAAGCCTTTTTCAGCAGGAGTTTCTCCCCGGAAAAGAATCATTGCAACTCGCTTTACTTCCCGTTCTGCTCCCCAAGCCACCGAAGTGGACAACAAAACTGCCATAAACAGCAGTATTGGCAATTGTATAAATCTGCTGTTAAACATCAGCTACAACTCCCTTGTATTTTATGGCCAGCAGGGTCACATCATCTGATTGAGGAGCACCGTTGGCGTGCTTTGTCACGGCGGTGCGAATATTGTGGATCATTTCTGCAAGATCTTCTTTAGGGCCACATTCAAGTGCGTTCAACAAACGCGGCTCTCCGTAAAGTTCCGCTTCTGGATTTTTCGCCTCAGTTACCCCGTCCGTATAGAGAAACAGGGTGTCACCTGGCAGCATGGTGATCAGCTCGGTTTCATAGGCCGAATCCGTAATAGGACCCAGTACAAAACCTGCTTTCACCGTCAGATACCGAATCCCCTGTGATTCTATTATCAGCGGAGGATTATGTCCGGCATTGGCAAAACGGACCTCCCCGGTTCTTGTATTCAGAATGGCACAGAATACCGTAACGAACATGCAGTTTTCATTGTCTGCGGCAAGAATATTATTCACATATCTAAGTATCTGGTCAGGCTCGCCAAGTCGCTGCCCCTCGGATTTCAGCAGGGTTTTTGATACCATCATATAGAGGGCAGCAGGCACGCCTTTATCGGCAACGTCAGCAATAATAAAGCAGAGGTTATTATCGTCAATAAAGAAGAAATCGTAGAAATCACCACCAACCTCTTTGGCAGGGTCCATCGTGGCAAAAATATCGAACTCTGGACGATCCGGAAACGCTGGAAATAGTCGAGGCAGCAGGCTTGCCTGGATATCTGTCGCGACCTTCAACTCGCTCTGAATACGCTCTTTGGCAGCGGTAGTCTCGGTCAAATCGCGAATATATTCGCGTAGGTCGGAAGTCATTTTATTGAAGGTGCCGGCTAGTTCTTCAATCTCGTCCCCTGAATCTATCTCAATTTTGTGTTCAAGATTGCCGTTACCGATTATGCGAACACCCTTGTCCAGTTCCATGATCGGCCCGGTTACAAATTCAGCCATGCGTCTTGCTACAACATACACCGCAAAGACAATTATCAAGAACACAACGGACAACACCACAATGGAAAACCGAATTTTGTCTGTTACTTGCCCTTTGACTGTTTCAGCCTGATGTATGATTGCCTTTTCAGTCGGAATAATCGGTGCATTTATCGCATCTACCGGCATTATAAAGAGTACAGACCAGTGGGTGGATGTTACCGGTGCATATGCGATATAGCAATCTTTACCCTTGTATTTTGCACGGTGAATTCCAGGTTTCGCAGCAAGCAGATCCTCCTCGAAATTCTTATTACCCAAAGAATCTGAATCTAGGGCGAAGTGTTCTGCCTTTTGCGGATCCGCCCAGTTTTCTGAATTTGTAATCATCCCCTCTCGTGCGATAATCTTGCGATTGTTGTCAACAAGCACTGCGCTACCCTGATTGTTCAGTCTGGTCGAAATTATTCTCTCATTAATAGTCTGGAGCGGCACATTGATAGCTACTACTGCTACCAGTTTTTTATTGCGATAGATCGGCTTTGAGTAATTGATACGCAGATTTTTAGCAATAACACCGATATACGGGGTGCTCCAACCGCCTTTGCCAGATTCAACCGCACGCTTGAACCAGTCCCGTTTACGCACATCATAATCATCTGCAACTGTTCCCCAAGGAAAACGCCGGAACAGACCATCCGGTGTAGCAAGATTAAAGTCGTTGATGTTTGAGTTGTTGGCAATGAACGGCATGAAAATTGAGTCCATGGCGGACGACAACTCCAGATCGCTCTTTACCTTCTTGAAATCAACCCCAATGGGATACTGGTATACGGAGCTTAGTTTGGGATTAGGCGGTTGCTGGGCAGCCGAATAGGAGCGATTTCTGGGATACAATGTCGGGTTGGCCCAAAGTTTTTCACTGATATCCGCCAGGACGTTGACAGCCCCCTCAACCTCTTTGAATTCAGCGTTACAGAGATTGGCGCGATCAGTAGCAATTCGTTGTAAGCCATCCTGGGCTAATGATTCAAGAGCAGATTTGCTTATTTTGAGTGTTTCTTGCCCCAGTCCGGTACTTGATTTAACAGAAAAATCTCCCAGACGCATCATCCCGTCCAGCGAAACAATTGCAAAGCTAATCAGTGAAATAGAGGCAACGCCAAGCAGTGCTTTAAGAATTCGGGAACGGATGTTTCCTTTTGAAAGGAATCTGTTCAGCATGAGACATCTCCTATTCTACTAAATATGCGTTTTCCCAACTGTTCATCGAAATTCTTTCAGGTTTGAAGCGTTCTGGTTGTTTCGGGGGTTCTCCCTCAGGATAACCTACCCCGATGAGCGCAAAGGGAAGAACTTTTCCCGGTAGATGGAACAGTTCAGTAAGCCCACTCATTCTATCCTCTTCAGGATACACACCGGTCCATACCGCACCAAGTCCGATTGAATGTGCTGCAAGAAGAATATTCTGAGACGCGCATGAACAGTCCAGAACCCAGTTTCCGGGAACTTTCTCCAGGTTCAGATCGCCACAGACAAGTATCGCCAGAGGCGCGGTTTTCAACATTGTTGCATATGGGTGAATCTTTATTATGCCCGGGAAAAGTGTCCTGTCGCTGAGAACCAGAAAACGCCATGGTTGTTCATTCACAGCCGAAGGGGCATACATGGCGGCTTTCAGAAGAGTTTTAACATGTTCAGGTTCAACAGGTTTGCCAAGGAAATTTCTAATGCTTCTGCGGGTGAATATGGTGTCTATCGTCTCCATATCAGGCCTTTCCTGGTAGATTCATGGTAAACATGTTTCTGTTTTTACCATTGATAAATTCGTAGCTGAAACTATCTACTCCTTTAAGCACCAGGAAAATTCCAAGCCCACCGATATCACGTTCTTCGAGGGGAAGATTCAACTCATCTTCGCTGGGGAGCTTCCTGCTCAAAGGGTCAAACGGAATACCACTGTCCTCAAGCACAATAGTAAGTGAAGAATCGGTAATTTCTCCGCTTACTGTGACATTCCCGGCTTTACCCGTTTCCTCATAACCGTGGGTAATTATATTGGTGGCGATTTCGTCGACAGCGAGCCGTAACCCGTAGGCGGGTTTAGTTTCGAGTTTTGCCTCGGTAGTCGCCGCAACAATGTATTTTCCTATTTCATCAAGTGAATCCAATGTTGCGGGAAGGCATAGTGGTATCATAAAATTCCCTTTGAAGTCATAATTACAACGTGAATCAGGCCTCCACGTAGGTTTCCTGTATATATACACTATGGTGGAATCCGCTCATTTCTAAGGTCGCCAGCACCGGCCCCTGACTGCCTACAACATAAATATCAACGCCTGCGCCCATTTTCTGCTTAGCAAAGATAAGTACCCGCAGACCGGCACTGGCCAAAAAATCAAGGCTATCCATCAGAAGAACAAGTTTAGTGGGTGATTGAACCGCGGCCTCCTCTATTACCTCTTTAAAGCGAGGAGCAGAGCTGGCGTCAAGCGAGCCGATGAGGGTGATTTTTGCTATGTGGTCTGCCATTGCCAATTGTGCGTCGAATGCCATGATGTAATTCTCCTTTGATTTTATTATGTTAGTTTCTGTTATCGCGCCACCAGCACGACCACTGAATACGCAGGGATGAGAAAATGTCGCTGGTCGCCAAGCTCCGGCTCGCTTCCCGGTTCAAAGATATCCTCAGGCGACGGCATTCCGGTATTAACCGCTACATACCATTTGCCACTGCCTGGAGCTGGCATCGGAATTTCAATATACTTTGTATCCCAATGGCTGTTCATGGCGACGTAGATATAGTCGTCGCAGACCGTCCCGCTCTTGGCATGTTTTCCGCAGAGCATAAATGCCAATGTGCGGCTCTCGTCAGACCAATCTGCATTCCATGCACTTTCTCCATGCCAGCTTATATCTGCATAACCGCTTCCCATAAAATCCTGGTTGCTCAAGTGATAACGGCTACGCAAGGCTGGATGCGCTTTGCGGAAGGCAACCATGTAGCTGGTGAAACGGAGCAGGTCGGCATTCTTTTCTGCAAGGCTCCAGTCGAGCCAATTCAGGTCATTGTCCTGGCAGTATGTGTTGTTGTTGCCGTACTGGGTGCGCCCCATTTCGTCACCCATCAACACCATCGGTACTCCGTGGCTGACCATCAGGATCGTCCAGGCATTTCTGATGAGCCGCTTGCGCAAATCGTTTATCCAGGGGTTGTCGGTCTCACCTTCACAGCCGCAATTCCAGCTGTCGTTGTCATTACCGCCGTCGTTGTTGTGCTCGCCGTTGGCGTCGTTGTGCTTTTCGTTGTAGGCAAACATATCGTACAAAGTAAAGCCGTCGTGACAAGTGATGAAGTTGATAGATGCGGTCGGCCCCCTGCCGTTCCAGCCGTACAGGTCCGGAGAACCCTGTATCCTCTGAGCCAGCGCACCCACTTTTCCAGCATCCCCTTTCAGAAAACAACGCAGGTCGTCTCGGTATTTGCCGTTCCACTCGGCCCAGCGGCCAAATGCGGGGAACGAACCCACCTGATAGAGTCCCCCCGCGTCCCAAGCCTCGGCAATCAGCTTGCATTTGCCCAGAACAGGGTCAAAGGCCAGTGACTCGAGCAGTGGCGGATTCGAGAGCGGTGCGCCCCAAGGATCACGCCCAAGTATGGCGGCTAAATCGAAACGGAAACCGTCAATATGATACTCGGATGCCCAGTAGCGCAGACAGTCCAGTACTATGCTGCGGACGATCGGGTTGTTGCAGTTGAGGGTATTCCCGCAGCCAGAAAAATTGTAGTAATACCCTTCAGGGGTTAGCATGTAATAGGTTTTGTTATCAATGCCACGGAATGAGAAGGTAGGTCCCCTCTCGTCACCCTCTGCGGTATGATTGAAGACAACATCGAGAATTACCTCGATATTGTTTTTATGCAGCTCTTTCACCAGCGTCTTCAGCTCGTCCACCTGCATGCCGAGACGACCGGTAGCTGCAAAACCGGCCTTTGGCGCAAAAAAGTTGACCGTGCTGTACCCCCAGTAGTTATAGAGCATCTCGCCGGTTTCAGGATGGAGACGGCTGTTTTCGAATTCGTCGAACTCATAAACCGGCATCAGTTCAACGCAGTTGACGCCCAGCTCCTTGATATAGGGAATTTTGTCGCGCATGGCCGCAAATGTTCCGGGATGTTTGGCCCCTGACGAAGAGTGTTGGGTAAAGCTGCGCACATGCATCTCGTAAATGATCAGATCCTCGATAGGGATCTCCAGTGGACGGTCGTCCTCCCAGTCAAAATCCTCGAACACCAGCCGCCCACGGTAGGGAAAGAGATTGTCCCAATTAGGAGGAGTACCCCAGACATCCCTGCCGCCTACAGCCTTGGCGTAAGGGTCGAGCAGGATTTTGCTTTTGTCGAAGCGATGGCCGACTAGCGGATCAAACGGGCCATCCATACGATATCCATATTCAATGGTCTCGCAGTCCAGATCGAAAACCATCATGCTCCAAACGTGGCCAATCCTGAAAGAATCCGGAAAGGGGATCTCTGCAAGTGGCTCTTTTGCACCCTTCTCGAACAGTACCAGGATGCAGGAAAAGGCATGGCTGGAAAAAATCGAGAAATTGACGCCACCGGGAACCAGGGTAGCGCCGAAGGGGAACGGTTTTCCGGGGCGTAACCTGAAACCGGCAATTTCATGGGTCGGATAATAATCAATCCTCGCTTCCAACGAGTCGATTCGTCCAGGTGCGGCATTTGCGGTCGTCATTATACAGCTCCTCCGGAAAATCAGGAAAGTGCCGAAATACCGGCTTCCTGGGTGTCAACAAGTGTGAAAAAATTGATAAATCCTGTCATGGACATGGTGTCTCTTATCTCATCGGAAACGCCTACGAGCACAACCTTGCCTTTCTTGGTGGCTATCTGACGATACAGTAGCAACAGCATTCTCAGGCCGGCGCTTGATAGATAAGTAACGCCCTTCATATCTACCAGCAGCCGGTTCCCGTCCTGCAAGGCGGCCAATAATTCAGACTGCAACTGAGGCGCACTCTTGCCATCGATCTCGCCGCTTACAGTAGCGATTACGTTCGTTCCATCTATTTTTGTTTCTATGGCCATGAAAATCTCCTATGCCGGCGTAATTGTAACTTTCACTTTGAGATCTTTGTCCGATACCGGAAGCGTTACAAACAGCTCATCGGCATTGAAATTAGTATAAGGTTTTTCGTCGATTTCGACTGCGGTCAGCTTTACGCTTCCTTTGGGCAGAATGTCAGGGGAAACTCTCAGGATATTGTCCTTGAATCCGCCAGGTTTCGGCTTGAAATAAAGATCCATCGGAACTTTGTTGATCAGCAGATTAGTATAAACGGCCGAAAGATAGCAAAGTTCTGTGGAGTGATAGCCGCTCATGGAATGACTTCCTTTAAAACGCTCATTTCCCATCAGATACGGCACTCCGTTTGCCAGCACGTTGAAATAGACCGCTCCGTCATCATGGTCGAGAAAGTGTGCATTGTAGAAGGCGGCTGCTTCGCGTGCATGACGCAGGTATTCGTCGTCTTTCAGTACGCCGTTCAGGATCATGTAAGCCAGGATGGCCTGCTCTTGCTGCCACCACGCTTTGCGGTCGTGCCAGGTAAAGCGGTGATATTCCTCGCCGGGCGCTAATGTTCTTGCAACCACGTCATACCAGCCGCCGCGCTGCCGGTCGCTTCCGGCTTCCGGCATAAGTTCTGCAATTTTCTTGGCAAAAGACACATATTTGTCTTTAGGACGGAGGCTGTTCATCCTCATCAGGTTCCAGGATATCTTCAGGTTGTGGCCGACAACGGCGTTATCCTGCTGCCACCCCCAGGTTTTGTCGTGGCTCCAGTCTTCAAAGAAACGCTCCTGGACAAAGGGGCTGTTCTCATAGTCCTTAAAATGCTCTTCGATAGTATCAAAAGTATATTCCAGGAAATCGGCATACTTTTCTTCCCCCGTAGCCAGCCAGAGGTTGATTAGATATGCAGGGGCGTGGTCGCCGACGGAGTTCCAGTTTTTCTTGGCGCGGTTATTTCCTTTGTCAAGAGTCGCGGAACGGGGATCCAGTGTGATCGGATCGATGTGGGAGAAATACCCCTCCTTGTCGTTGTCTTTGTAATATTTCTCAAAGAGGCTAATGGTTTTTTCGATGTCAAACATGATTGCTGGATCGCCGGTGATCCTGTAGGTTTGTGTTGGCCCGGCCAGGGCATAAATCTGCTCATACATAGGGAGCGAGTCGTAATCGTCGCCGAATTCCGATGTCAGCAATTTTTGCTCACGATCGCCGGAAACCTGCAGGCCGTGATACCAGTAAACAAGGTCTTCATCATTATCATAGAAGCGGACATGTTCGCGCAGATAAGCAGTGCCTATTTCGGCTCCTTCCAGAAAACGATCCTCGCCGGTCATCAGATATGCAGAAGCAAAGCCGTATACTAGACGCGAAATTGTGTCTGTTTCCTGAAGGTAATCCCCCTTCTTGCCACCACCTAGATGCAGGAATGTACGGTAATTTTTAAAATCAATCGGGGTTTCAGGATAATTGAACTGCCATTTCAGGTAACTGTCTGCGATAGAGCGAACCTGTTTAATCCACCAGTCCTGCTCTTCATGGCGATATGTGCCAACATTGTTTCCGGGGAAGATCATCGATTTTACCTCAATCCGGTAATCGTCACCCTTTGGGTAGAAGATGCAGTAGGCGTAGACCAGATTGCCCTCATCAAGCAGTTCGGCAAGCCTGCCGGTGGCATCGATGTAGCCCTCATCAAGATTCTGGGTAACCTTGGCATAGGTCATTGGTGTTATGAAGAGAGTATATTCTTTCCCTTCAGAGGTTTTGAGGCCAAAAGAACGCTCCGTGCGGTTGAAGCTGGTAACATAGCCGGCGATGGTGTCCGAAAAAGTGAATTTTAACTGTCCCATCTTTTCCTCCTGTTTCATGTTTTAATGGATGTATTGCAGCTTCTACATGTCGTCCTTGTAACCTTGGCAAATTTCAATGATTCTACCGTCAGGATCTTTTATCCAGGCTGCTTTCCAGCCGGTAATGTCGTCTAAAACAAGTGGTCCCAAGGTCAACTCCGCACTAATAGCTTTCAATGTGGCGTCTACATCCTCTACGGTAAAAGAAATATGGCGAAATCCAGCGTACTGCGGGCCGTCATTGGTGTAGGGAGTCTCCGGTGAATCGCCCTTGGCTTTGAAAAGTTCAAGATAAATCTCCCCGGATTTCAGAAAGATGATTTGATCATCTCCTAGCGGAATTGCTCGTGCACGATGAAAACCAAAGTGTGTGCAGTAAAACGCTTCTGTTGCTTCCATATCCTTGCAGTTAAGACCCATGTGGGCATAGATTGGCGTATCCATAAATACCCTTCAGCCTGAACTTTCTGCAATCATCTCGATTATTTTACGGGCAAAATGATTGCACTGCCCGCCACTGCGGGCAGTGACAAGGTCACCATCAACCACTACATCATTATCGACATATTGTGCCCCCATGTTACGGGCATCTCCCAGAAGGTTATTATGGACAACCAAACTCCGCCCTCGAACCAGCTCTGGGGCAGATGCAACAAGCCACAGCCCGTGGCAGATTATTCCCTTGATAATAGTTTTTTCGGCGAACGCTCGCTTCATGAATTCCACAGCAGGTGGAAGCTTGTTGATATCCTCGGTATAGCGAAGCCGGTCGGCAACCATTCCAGCCGGAACAATTACAGCAGAAAAACTTCTAAGCGTTTCATCATCCATCCCCTCGAAAGATTCCGTAACCTCAAAAGGGGCGCGGAATTCATGGCCGAGAAAAGTGAGAACTGGCTGGCCCCACATACGGGTAAGAAAATGAACCTCTGCACCTTCTTCAGCAAAGCGAAGACGGTAGTACCAGATTTCCGGTTCATACCAGTCCCCTTCCATCAGAATCGCTATTTTTTTTCCTTTAAGCGTCATTGAAAGCTCCTCTTATTAAGGATTGTCCCGTTTTTTCTTAAGTTCGGCGGTGTATTTGATGTTAAAATCATCGGGGCCTGGAGGGAACTCGGAGACCAAGTGTCCTCCGGCTGCGATGCTGTTGAGCGGAAAATCATGGAACATGCAATAGATCCGATCTTCGGGAACTTTGGTTGAATCGGAAAGAATCTTGGTGAACTTACTTGCGATGTCCATTTTCTGCTCATCGGTGAGTTCAAGTGTGCTGATCTGAATAACTGGCATAAAAACCTCCTGGTAAGATAGATGTTGTTTTAGTCGGGCGAAGTATTCTGTTTTGGGCCAAAAATCTCTTTAATAGCGGGGAAATAACCGCCTGCTTTATTAAAACCGACGTAGACGGTCATGAAGTAGAGAAGCTCCTCGATCTCTTCGCGTGTGATGCCCTGCTTCTTGGCCATGTTCACATGGTTGGCGAACTGTGGACCGTGAAGCTGTTCGACGATATCAACGACAAGGGCAATCATAACCTTGGTCTTCTGGCTGATAAGCGGTTTTGAATATGCTTCCCCTGATACCCTGATGCAGTAATCCCCCCATTCAGGATCAAGCTTCCGAAGGCCTGCCATCAATTCTTCATCACCAAGAACTGCGTTGTCCTGCGGGGTAAGTTTCTTTTTTGGCATATCTAAAATCCTCATTTTCTCAATTAGCTCATTGACCTGCCATTTTCTTTACGTATTCTTTCAAAGTATTCTTGCTTTCTACAGAAAGTGGTTGAGGATCGGCGATTTGTTCTGCCTTAAGCGCAAGAGTCTTCGGAGTTGTGAACATGGTCGCAAGAGTGGCTGTATCCGTATCAGACAAGGCTGCAGATTGTGTTTTGAATGTCGTGTATGCGGTTGAAGCCAAGTAGGTGTCGTAGGCGTTTGAACCCTGCCATTTTGAAAAAGTCTGATAGGTTCCCTCAGGCATCCCATAATTAGCCTCATACTTGAAAAGATCAAAAGAAACATTGCCTGTTTGTGTCAGGGCGGACTGGGCAAGAGTAGTCAAAAGGGTTTGAGCCTCAACGTCTTTGCCTGTTTTGGCCTTAAAGTACTCGATCGCGACAGCACCGGTAAGAAGCGATTTGGCACTGGCAGTTGTTGTCTGGGTTGTCACTATAAAATATTGAGGTGTTCCATCTCCACCGGTAAATTGAACGTTAAAAAGAGATGGGGCGGCAGTCACCAAAGTTCCGAATTGAGTGGTTCCAAAATGAGTAGAAATGGCAGCCGCATCCTTCCAGACTTCGCGAAACCAAAATGTATGGTCTTCAGTTCCGTTACCCTGATAAACATCGTAAGAAATTACGCCCGCTTCCTTATGGGTTTCGGTTACAAAATTAACGATCGCCGTTTTTGCGGCAGTTTCCTGGCCGGTTTTAACGTTCATCTTGGTCAGGACGACGATAGGGGCAACGGTAACCGCCGGGGTGTCAGAATCATTGCTACCACATCCCGAAAGGGTAAAAAGTGAAAGAGCTAAAAACAGCACAAAACATACATTGGCAAACTTGATTAACTTCATGCTTATCTCCTGTTAGTGGTTATTTTTCACAAGGGTTTGGAATGATTATTTCGAGAAGGTTCAACGGCTGATCCCCCAGAACTTCGAGGCTGTGTAACATATTGGGGAAAGAGGAAAAAAAATCCCCCTGCCCCATTTCTTGCACGGAATGCTCAAAGGTGAGCATCATCCGCCCCGACCGGACGAAGGTCAGGCGGATCTCTTCGTGAGAATGCATTGGGCGCTTGTCACCCGGATTGAAAGTGAGCAGAAATATCTGGTCGCAACAATCCGGTATATCTATGCCCTCGTTCAACTTTTCCTGGTTGCCGATAAACCGGTTGGCGAAGGCGGACTGGTTAAAGCCCGGGATGACAAGTTTATTCATAAATAACTCACACTTTCCCCATGTCAAACGGGGGATAGACTTCAGATTCGATGACCACATCAATCAGAGTGGGTTTATTGCTGGCGATAGCATTCTTGAAGATCGGTTCAAAATCCTCAAGCTTCTCAACCCGGTAACCTTCAGCTCCGCACGCCTTGGCATACATGGCAAAATCAGGATTCAGGAACTTCATGAAGGCATGTTTGCCGAACGAATCAATCAAAAACTTCTTGATGACGTTAAATTCTCCGTTGTTCATGATGATCCACACAACCGGAATGTTGTATTCCACAGCGGTTAATAACTCAAACCCGGACATCAGATAATCCCCATCACCAACACAGGCAACAACCGCCTTGTCAGGGTTGGCCGCCTTGATACCGATTGCTGCGTTGACATGGCTTGCCATGGGCCCGAAACTGCCTGGGTTCTGATAGCGTTGATTAGCGGTCAGATTCAGGTAGCAATTCATCCACAGCATATTGGAACCGGCATCCCCTAGAGTGATAGCGTTATCCGGCAGATTCCGGGATATGGCTCGAACCAGTTCGGCCGGGTGAATTTTACTCCCGGGAGAAGTCACAGGAAGATCGTAGTATTTTTCTCTCACGATACTGGCCGGCTCGATATTTTTAACATGCTTGAACAACTCCTCAATTATCCCGACGATGGCGGGTTTCGCATCACTAACCAGGCCGACATCAGCTTTGTATACCTTGTCGATCTCGTCTGGATCGATGTTGATATGAAGAAGAGTCTTACCCGCATACAGGTCTGGCTTGAAGGCGAAGGTGGCGTTCTGGGGGAAGGAGTTGCCGATCGCTAATACAACCTTTGCCGTCTGGAAATATTTTTTGGCGCCTGGATCTCCTGATGTTCCATATACACCCAAACTTAAAGGATGATCTTCAGGAAGGAAGCCTTTGGCATCCATCGAACTAGCCCACGGAATCTGAAACTTGTCGATTAGATACAACAATTCTTTTTGTGAGTGACTACGAATGCAGCCGTATCCAACCAGCAGCATAACCGGATCTTTCTTTTCAATTGCCTGGGCGAGACACTCGGCTATCAAAACCATCTTGTCAGGATCGGGCAGAATTGGCTTGATGTTGAGCTTGATTTCTCTGAAATTTGTCACCTTGGCGATGGTTATATCCTTGGGAATATGGATGTGAACAGGGCCAGGACGACCTTCAAACGCCAGGTTGAGAGCTTCTTCAAGGATGTCGCAGGTTTGATCCGCGCTTTCAATGATGAACGATTTTTTGGTGGTGGCCATGAACATAGCATGCGAATCAGGTGTTCTGTGCAGGCCGGTGGACTCGTTAAGCGCACCTTTACCGCGCTGCCCCTTTGACGTGTAGCCGGTGATAGCCAACACAGGAAGAGAATCGGACAATGCCACAGCCATGCCTGAAAGAAGATTGAAAGCTCCAGGGCCACCGGTAGCAAAACAAACGCCCAGTCGATCAGAAAACATTGCATAACCGCAGGCCATGAAAGAGGCCGCTTGCTCGTTACGGACAATGACAGTTTTCACCTTTTTGGATTCGTCCAGAGCTAGTAACATGCTGGCATTCACCTGACCGCTGCCGCCAAAAACGTGGGTTACTCCGATGTTCTCAATAATTTTGACAATAGCTTCATTTACATCCAGGTTTGTCATCACTTTGCCTCCGGTAACGAGAATGCTCCCTTGGCAAATTGAGGCGGGTTCTTGGAAAAAAGTTTGCCACTCTTTGCAGCACAATCAAGGGGATACCCATCAAAAAAAATATAGATTCGATCATCGGGGACGCCAGTGACCTCGGAAAACATCCTGTTAAAGTTTTCTGCCAGATAAACTTTCTGGTCGTCGTTCAACTCAAGGCTTTGTATGGTGATGCAAGGCATGGAAATCCTCCCTTCTTTGACTAAAAAAATGCCTTCTCCCCGCTACGCCAGGCGAGGGAGAGAAGGCATTTAAAAAAAAGTTTATTTGAGAGTAGCAAGGACTTCGACGAGTTTCTTTCCGTATGCAATGGAAGACTCTACCGATGTGCCAGTCACAAATGGCCAATCATATACGACAGTCGGATGGTCGCGGTTCGCCCAGATGTTGGCAATGCATTTGCCTTCGGGACCAACCGCATCACGCACCAACGGTTCCAGCGGCCAGAGGAAGCCGGGGGTGTGAACATCGGTCATCTTGTTGTCTTCGGTTTCGTTATAGAGGTCGTAGGTGAAGTCAAAATCCGGACCGTAGAAATCCCACTTGTCCGGATGGGCGGCGATCTGCTTGCCCCAGATTATGCTCTTGTGATCGTTCAGAGAATTACGGCAGAAAACCAGAGTGGTGACCGAGTAGCACAGAGCGCCGATAAGCTTGTTGCTGTTGAACGCTTCCATAATCAGCTTGTGAACATTGTAGTTGTTGCACATATCTATCATGGCGCCCAAACCGCCTGTCAGAACAATGGCGTCATAATCTACCATCTTGACATCTTTATATTTAAGCGGATTGGCCCACTCGTCACCGTCGGTCAGTTCCTTGATACGCTTGCAGACATCGGGAGGATTTGTGTGAACCTTGATGATCGGATCAAAAAAATCCGGATCGCAACTCACTTTAAGCGGGAGTGGTTTCTTGCCAAGCGGAGTAGCCAGCGTCACTTCATGGCCAGCCTTTTTGATGATGTCCCAAGGTGCTTGAAGCTCTTCGCCCCATGTTCCATAGTTAGTCGCCAGAATGATCACTTTTTTTGCCATGGTCTTCTCCTTAAGTGGGTTATTTTCCGCAAAAATGCGGAATATTTTTAACTGGAACGGTTCACTGTTTTTTCTTGTTCGGGAAATTTTCTTCTGCCCGCTTGGGGTTAAAGACATCGATAGCTTCTGTCTCCCCGACAGCGATGAAGGTATGTGGAACGTCGGGCGGGATAAAATAGGCATCTCCGACTGATAGTTCTGAAATCTCAGCACCGATGGTCATTTTGAAACCACCCTTTATCACATAGCCGAACTGTTCATTCGGATGCTGGTGGAGTTCCACTACAGATCCATCTGGCATATTCCAGTGAAAAACCGTCATGTCATTGCCAGTCCCCAAATGCTGAAAAAGAACGCCATCACCGATATCCTCTTTTGGGATTTTCTTGTGGAAACAGTACATTTCTGACTCCTTGAAGTAGATTTGCCAGGACGCATAGAGTATAAGAGAAACGAGTTTACCAAAAAAATTGCACTTGACAAGGATTATATATTTACCCAAATCAATTATTTTTCAATAATTGACTTGGAAAATAGTCAGCCGCTGAAAGTCAGTCGGCCTTGAAAGAGTAGCAGGATCGATTTTACTCGTAAATTGAGTCTGCACCTTTTCTCTGCCCGCACTATTGCAGATCTTGACGGAAGTGATACAATGCACGAGCAGCATATCGTAGAGGCGATCCAGTATCGGAGTCCGTACCGGAAAAGCCAGTGAAATGTAAGAGGGATAGTTCTACTCCACCACCATCCTGTTTTACGCTATTTCTAAATTTCAACTCAGCGGAATAATTGCTTAACTGTACCCGGTTACAATACTAGCCACTTACTTTTCTTAGAGGACACGACACGTATGGATAACCTGATAAGGTCATGTTTTATATTACTGCTGCTGTTATCCGGCTGCGGTTGGGATGGAACTCCGACTCGGCACAACGATTTCGTTCCGCTTACTTCGATCAAGATTAGTGCGTTTTACTCGACAATTGCTGCTCAAACATCCACCAGGTTCACGGCAACAGGCGACTATTCAGGTTTGTACACCCGTGACATTACCGACCAGGTGGTCTGGTCAAGCGATTCGACACTCGTGGCTTCGTTTCCTTATTCAACGGCTCCGAACAAGAACCAGGTGGTTGGTGGGCTTGCCCCGGGAGGCATCGCAATTATTACCGCTAAAGTGGGGAGTGTTTCGGCTGATTTCACGTTGAAGGTAAGCTCGGCTACCATAACCAATCCTTTGACTATTACTCCTGACGCTCCATCCATTGCCAAGGGGTTGAGCAGACAGTTTTTAGTAAGCGGTACCTTCTCGGACGCAACGGTTCAGAATCTGACGGAGGACGTGAACTGGAGTTCGAGTGCAACCGATGTGGCGACTGTTAGCGACGAGGTTGTCAGCAAAGGTTTAGTCAAAGCCCTGGCCGTTGGTAAGTCTACGATTACGGCGACTTTTAAGGATGCCAGTGGAAGTACGCCACTGACTGTCACGGAACCGGTGCTGCAATCAATTGAACTCTCGCCTAACAACCCCTCGATCCTTACGTTGTCCACTAAAAAAATCACGGCTACCGGGACCTATTCCGATGGTTCTACTCCTGATATTTCCTCGCAGGTTACCTGGGGATCCTCAAATCCCGCAATAGCTACAATTAAAGTCGACGGAACGGTTACAATACTCACGCAGGGAACGACCACTATCAGTGCCACTAGTCCGGATGGGAAGATCAGTAAATCGATGACCCTCAAGGCGACGGGGGGAAATCTGACCCAATTTACCGTATCACCGTCCATCGTTACACTGGTCAAAGACAACACTCGTCGCATAATTGCCACCGGCACCTTTAGTAATGGCAGCATACGGGATATCACCGGAGCGGTTCAGTGGACGGCGGCCAATACATCCATTGCATCGGTGACGGCCGATGGAGGCAATTTGGTGTGGCTCAACGCCCTTGCGGTAACACCAACGACCGTAATTACGGCAACATCTGGCACGTTGATCCCCTCCCCAGCGACTCTGACGATTACCGCACCACAACTCCTGTCCATTGCAATTATTACGGCCAGTCCGGAGCTGACAGCCGGAACTCTGACTGCCGGAACCAGCGCTCGCTTTACCGCGACCGCCACTTTTGACGACGGTACGACTCAGGATGTGACTGCTCTCAGTGTCTGGACATCGAAAGACGCGACAACAGCGACAGTCGGAACCAGCGGGCTTGCAGCGGGGCGCGTCACGGGGGTTGCCACCGGTTCCACCACTGTCAGTGCCACGTATACTAATAACGGTAAAACGGTCTCTGTTCTGGGTCCAAACACAGTTGCGGTCAAGTCTCGGAGCCTTCAAAGTCTGACAATTTCACCGGCCACTTCTAGCGTGATTGCCGGTAATCAAGTCACATTCACAGCAATGGCAAGCTACAGCGATGGCACTACCAAGGATGTGACCGAAGATGCGGTCTGGTCGATCGATAACTCAAACGTCGCAATCCTGGCCGACAATCTGAACCAGCCGGGGCAGGTAGTGGCGGTTGATAGAGGTTCGACCACGATTACGGCAATTTTCGAAGGCAAGACCCAAGCCGCAACTATCACGGTCACAGGACCGTAGAGCCTCTAATATTAGCATCTAACCCCACTCAGTCTCCCCTTTTTCAGGGGGGAGGGGATTATTTCGGGAAGGGAATTACATGAAACGAATTTGGCAGACGATAATTACCCTCTGCTTGCCGCTATTGCTCTGCGGACAGGTACAGGCACAGCACTCAGGCCCCTACGTCGGGGCTTTATTTGGGGGGAATGCGCTGATGAACGCCAAGGCTTCCGACGATCAAGGTGATTTCATCCTCAAATTCAAACCGGCTCTGCAGGGGAGTGCTGTTATCGGGTGGGATTTTGCGCCGGGCAATCCGGCGGGAGAGGGGCGGGTCGAGTTTGAATACACCAGGCGCAGTAATCCGCTCGATCAGGTAAAGTTAGTTGAGGGGAGTTTAAAGGGTAGCGGCACTGTGACTGCAGACAGTCTGCTGCTTAACTTCTTTGGTGTATACCACGACAACGGGCGGTTCTCCCCGTATGCCGGAGTTGGCATCGGGGCGGCACGTATCGAGACTTCTGACCTACAGGTGGCCGGTTACCCCATGAGTAGCGACTCGGCAGTTGTCTTTGCCTACCAGGTGGGGTGCGGTGTCGATGTTGCGCTGACAGACTATCTGAATCTGGATCTTGGCTATCGCTTTTTCAGAAGCACTCGGCCCACGTTTAGCGAAGTCAACGGTCGTACATTAGATATGGATTATTCCTGCCACAGTGCCGTTCTCGGCCTGCGGCTTGGATTCTGAACAATACCGGATTGCTCTGGGCCAGATTTGCAGGACGATACTATTTGGACAACCGGTATTATGCCGTGTTGAAGGGGAGTGTGGATTGAAAACGGTAGTAATATTTACCACCGCCAGGACGCTTCGGTATCGTCGTCTGGGCAGGAACGTGCTATGAGCAAGATCCTTGTTACCGGCGCTGCCGGATTTATTGGTTTTCATCTTGTGCAGCGCCTTCTACAGCATGGGCACCAGGTTACCGGATTTGACAACCTGAATGACTATTATGAAGTTTCTCTTAAAAAGTACCGCCTCGCTAAACTGGAGGGGCTGGACGGCTTTGCTTTTGTCAGGGGGGGATTGGAAGACCGCGCGATTGTTGAAAGTCTGTTTCAGTCAGGGCAGTTTGACTATGTTATCAATCTTGCAGCCCAAGCGGGAGTACGCTATTCGCTTCAGAACCCTCACGTCTACATTGACAGCAATATTTGCGGTTTCCTGAATATTCTGGAGGGGTGCCGTAGTACGAAGGTCAAGCATTTGGTTTATGCATCGTCAAGTTCTGTTTACGGTGCCAATGCTACGGTGCCGTTTTCAGAGCACCATTCTGTTGACCACCCGGTATCCTTATATGCAGCAACCAAGAAATCTAACGAACTTATGGCCCATACTTACTCGCACCTCTTCGGCATACCGGTCACCGGTTTGCGTTTCTTTACCGTTTATGGACCATGGGGACGCCCGGATATGGCCTATTTCTCCTTTACTAAAGCCATCCTGGAAGGGCGACCAATCGACGTGTTCAACTATGGGAGGATGCAGCGCGACTTCACCTACATTGATGATATTATAGAGGGGGTTGTGCGGGTGATGGAACATATTCCGAAGCCAGACCCCTCATGGGATGCCGAGAATCCAGGACTGGCGACAAGCTCTGCCCCTTATCGCGTCTATAACATCGGCAATCATCAACCGGTTGAGCTTGGACGTTTTATTGAGGTGCTGGAGGAGTGTCTTGGTAAAAAAGCAGAAAAAAATCTTCTCCCGATGCAACCTGGCGAAGTACTTGTTACGTATGCCGACGTTGCTGATTTGGCCGCTGCGGTCGGATTCAAGCCAGACACGAGCATCGAAGCCGGTATTGCCAGATTTGTTGCTTGGTACCGTCAATATTATGGGTAACCCTGGGTAACTTTAAGTTATAGGTTCGTATATCAATGGTGAATATACCGCATATAAGGTATTGTATGTTGTGTATGAGGTATCTGCTGCAAGAGTCTCAAGAAGTTACTACATGCTAAAGTGTTAAAAAACAGCTGGTTATTGTGTTATTTTTTTTGGCACGCACTCTGCAGTAAGAACAATCAAACACATTCCCTTTGGAGGTAGTACAAATGAAAAAAGTTCTTTCCACAATCGTAGCCGCCCTCGTAGCCCTTTCCTTCTCCGCAGTTGTTTTCGCTGCTGATGCTGCTAAGCCAGCTGCTGCTCCTGCTGACGCTGCTGCTCCTGCAGTAGAGAAAAAAGAAGCAAAGCCTGCTAAAAAAGCTAAAAAAGCTAAAAAAGCAGCTAAAAAAGTAGAAGAGAAAAAAGACGCTGCTGCTCCTGCAGAAGCTCCTAAAGCAAAGTAATTCGCTTTTAGCGAATACTGAAAAAAGCCGCATCGAAAGATGCGGCTTTTTTTGTGCCTGCTGCAGTAGTATAGTCTAGTCTGTGTCACTTCTACAAAATTAATATAACGAGGTCTTATAAAATATGGCTGATCAGATCGTTCGTGCTTTATGTCTGTCAGGTGGAATCAGGATTCTTGTCTGCAATGCCAGTATTCTTGCTCGCGAAATTTGCCTGCTTCAACAGGCATCAGCGACGGCAAGTATAACGCTTTCTCGTGGGCTGGCAGGGGGGGCACTGATGGGTGCTCTTCTCAAGGACGGACAGAGGACAGCTCTCAAGTTTGAGGGGAATGGCCCGCTACGCAAGATGATCATTGAAGCAGACTGTGATGGCGCGGTACGCGGCTGTGTCGGAAATCCGACCGCAGATCTCGAAGCATTTAATGGGAAGTGGAATGTAGCCGGACTGATCGGCAGGGCAGGTTTTCTGACTGTATCCAAGGACCTTGGCATGGGGGGGCAGCCGTATCAGGGTGTTGTGCAGCTCGTCAGCAGTGAGATTGGTGAGGATCTTGCCTATTACCTGACCGATTCTGAGCAGACACCTTCCGCTGTCGGACTGGGTGCGACTCTGGCTGATGACGGTTTGATTGCTGCATGCTGTGGTTTTCTGGTTCAAGCGTTGCCAAAGGCAGATGATGGTGAAATCGGAAAAATCATGGCGCGGATAGCAGAGCTTCCCGCGTTGTCCGGACTGCTTGAAGATGGAGGTGCAGAAAGGATCATACAGGAACTTTTTGGAGATATACCTTATACGGTGCTTGAATCTCATGACATCTTTTTCCGTTGTGGATGTGGACAGGAAAAAGTAGAGCGGGCTCTTCTTACTCTGGGGGCTGAAGAATTAAGAGATATGCGGTCAAAGGAGAGTAGCGCTGAAGTGATTTGCGAATTCTGCCGCAAAGCATATCATCTGGACGCAACGGAACTGGACAAATTGATCTTACTTACTTCAGAGCGCCCCGGGAGCTAGCTTGCCAACCGTATTTTTGACAATTGCCTACGACGGCACAAACTATTCCGGCTGGCAAGTCCAGCCAAACGGTCTGGCGGTACAGCAGGTTGTTGAGGAAGCTCTTGAACAATTACTTAAGGAACCCGTACAGGTGCGCTCATCCGGTAGAACTGATGCCGGGGTTCATGCCCGTGCCATGGCGGCCGCCTTCAGTACGAGTCAGAACCTTCCATTGCGGGCTTTTGTGGAGGGAACAAACCGCTTTCTTCCTCAAGATATTGCTATCCAGAGTGCCCGCATTGTGCCGGATGGATTCAAACCAATTACCATGGCACATGCCAAACAGTATCGCTATACCATCATCAATTCATCCGTCCGTTCACCACTGGACCGCTTGTACAGTTGGCAAGTTCGGGAACCACTTGATCTTGCTGCAATGGCAGAAGCTGCATCCCGGTTTGTAGGCAGTCACGATTTTGCCGCGTTCCGCGCTTCTAATTGTGTCGCCAAGACCACTGTCAGGCGGATAGATTCAGTCGAGATCATTCGTCAAAACTCCCGTATTACCATTGATGTTATCGGTGGTGGCTTTTTGAAAAATATGGTGCGGGTAATGGTCGGCACACTTGTTGATATCGGAAAAGGTCGCTTTACGCCAGCGGATATAGACAAGCTGTTACAGAGTGGGGATAGAAAAGAGGCTGGCAGTACAGCCCCGGCTTGTGGGTTATGCCTGATGCAGGTGGTTTACCCCGACCTTGATAAACATGAATAAGTGCGTTAACGAAGTTATTTTCTGCCCATAAAAGTTCAGAAAAATCACTTCTAACTTACTAAGGAATTTACTTCTCTGCCAACAGGCGTTTGATCGATTGCTCTACTGAGCGGGCAATTTCACCGGAGTAACCACGATAAACCTCTGCAATTTTCCCTTTTTTATCGATCAGATACATGACAGGTATTGAACGGACGCCAAAATCACTCGTGGTTGAATCTCTTACCAATGCTAGCGGATAATTAACCCGGAACTCATCTGTAAATGCTTTTACGACTCGCTCCCCATCCTCATCCACGCTAAGTCCAAGAATTTCTAGACCCTGCTTGCCATACTTGCGGTTCATCTCAACCAGATGTGGGATCGACTGTCGACATGGAAGGCACCATGTTGCAAAAAAATCAAGTACCAGCACATGGCCACGGTAATTTTCCTGAGATATCGTCTGTCCTGCCGTAGAGGTCACTTTGAAATTCGGAGCGGTCTGTCCTGATCGAGGAGCCGCATCAACCGGACCGGGTACGATCATGGATGATGCGGCTATGATGAACAACAGAATTCTGGTGAAGGGAAATACAGTATTCAACAGTGCCTACTAAACTAGAGCGCTTTGGCGATCAGTGCATCAAGCTGTGATTTAGGTACAGCTCCGACAACTTGATCGAGCACTACGCCATTCTTGAATAATATTATTGTAGGGATGCCACGCACACCAAATTTGCCTGGAGTAGCCTGGTTTTCATCAACATTCACCTTGCCTACTTTGACTTTCCCAGCATATTCATCGGCTATTGTATCAATAAGGGGTGCAATTGCCTTGCAAGGTGCACACCACGTAGCCCAAAAATCAACGAGTACCGGAATGTCAGACTGCAACACATCGCGGTCAAAATTTGCATCTGTAAATGCGATTACGTTTTCATTGGCCATCTGGTAGTTCTCCTTTGAGTGCATGATAACTTTCCCGGGATCATATACCAGACGCTAAAAAAATCAAGAGCAAACTCTGTACCCCCAATATCGTGTGTTCATATCGTTGAAAAGTGCGCAAGAGGAGAGTATGATGCCGGCACATTGAGGAACAAAGCATGTCAACGCTGGCGCTGAACATAAGAATGGAGGGTAAGCTGGCGGTTATCATCGGCGGTGGCGCCGTTGCCCTTCGCAAGCTCCGTACATTGCTGACATCAGGTGCTTCCATCAGGATTGTAGCTATAGATATTTGCCCTGAGATTGCTGCCCTGAAAAATTTGGGAAAGTTTGCCTTAAGAGTCGGCAGCTATTCCGTATCAGACCTGGACAATGCTTTTCTGGTGATTGCAGCAACCGATGATGTTCTGGTAAACGAACAGGTTTCCGCCGACGCCCATGAGCGGAGTATTCTTGTGGCTGTTGTCGACAATCCGGTCGCTGGAGACTGCACTTTCCCGGCTGTGTTGCAGCGTGGCAATCTCGGAATAGCCGTTTCAACCGGTGGGCACTGTCCAACGTTCGCGGTTGATGTTCGGGACTGTATTGCTGAACAAATCGGCGATGAATATGGATATATCCTCAACCAGTTGGCAGTAGAACGAGAAAAGCTATTGACGAATGGGCATCCCAGTACATACAATACACGGGTTTTACGCTCACTTGCCAAGCGTTTACTTACAGAGATCACTGAACGCAAGGAATCAATGCCATGACTCACATGTTTTTCATTCTGACGGTTGCTTTATATGGTTGTGCTACAGCTGCATATCTTACCTGTCTGCTGCGTACGTTACCGGCGCTAGCACTCTGGGCCAGCCGTATATTGGCTGTTGGCTTCACGGCACATCTGCTATCAACAATTCATCTGGCCAGTAAGATGAAGTATCTGCCGCTCACCAATATGCAAGAATCACTGTCATTTTTCAGTCTTGCCATTGTAGGTGGTTTTATTTTTTTCGAGCGCAAATACAAGGTAACGACACTTGGCTCATTTGTTACTCCTGTCGCACTTGTGATGCTGATTGCGTCAAGTTCTTTACATGTTGCGGTGCGCCAACTTCACCCCATTCTGCAGAGTAACTGGTTCTGGTTCCACGCCATGCTGGCTTTTGTCAGTTATGCCTCCTTCACAATCGCTGCCGGTGTTGATGTTATGTATCTTATCCAGCGACGCTTTCTCAAAACGAAACATTTTGGTGCGCTCTTCCAAAAGCTTCCTTCACTTGAAACAATGGACGAGATTAGTTATCGCTGCCTGACGGTTGGGTTTCCCCTTTTGACTGTTGCCATTATATCCGGCGCGATTTGGTCTGAGCAGGCAATAGGGAGCTACTGGGTTTGGGACCACAAACAGACATGGTCGCTGATCATCTGGTTTATCTATGCGGCGCTCCTGCATGGTCGTCTTACTATTGGCTGGCGCGGAAAGCGTGCCGCGATCCTTTCAATTTTCGGTTTTATTGTTGTATTGTTTTCATTTTTGGCTATGGAGCATAGTATCATCTGGTAGCTTTGCTTCCAGCAATTTATCAATAAACATGGATTGTACTCTATCATGAATATCATCGTTGTCGGCCTTTCACACAAAACTGCTACAGTTGAGATCCGTGAAAAAGTAGCTTTTTCTCCAAACCAGATTGAAAAACCGCTGGGTGAATTGATCGGGCTTGAAGGTATTATCGAGGGGGTAATTGTCTCTACCTGCAATCGGGTCGAGATTTATGCCACAACCCGTGATGTCGCTGGCGGCATAGCACGTATAAAACGGTTTATGGCGGAATATCATCGTTTGCCATTTGAATCGCTTGAGCCACACTTGTACAGTTACCACGCCGAAGCAGCTATCCGTCACGTATTCAGGGTTGCCTCCAGTCTGGATTCGATGATCGTTGGCGAACCTCAGATCCTGGGCCAGATCAAAACTTCCTATGGCTATGCAGCCGAATTCAAATCGTCAGGAATTATTCTTAATCGCTTTCTGCACAAGGCATTTTCGGTTGCCAAGCGGGTGCGCACGGAAACAAAAATAGCTTCTTCCGCTGTTTCTGTTGCATTTGCCGCCGTGGAGCTGGCCAAAAAAATTCTGGGGGACCTGTCTGACAAGACAGTCATGTTGATCGGCGCCGGTGAAATGTGTGAGCTAGCTGCCAAACACTTCCTTAACAGTGGTGCGAAGGGAGTGATAGTTACAAACCGTACCTTTGAACGTGCAGAACGTCTGGCGGAGGAGTTCGGCGGCGAGGCCGTCCGTTTTGAATCGTTTCTTGAACATCTGCATCGGGCCGATATTGTTCTTTCATCTACCGGAGCCCCACACTGTATTATCGGGCCGGAGGATGCCAAAGAAATAGTCAAACGTCGCCGGTCAAAGCCGATTTTTTTCATTGATATTGCCGTTCCGCGCGATATCGACCCAAAGGTTGATGATGTCGAGAACGCCTACCTATTTACCGTCGATCACCTACAGGAGATTGTCCAGGCCAATCTTGCGCAGCGCAGTCTGGAGGCTGAAAAAGCCGAGGAGATAATTGACCAGGAGATAGGTCAGTTTCATAAATGGCTTTCGACACTGGAAGTCACCCCCGCTATTGTCGCTCTGCGTAGCCGTTTTGATGAAATTCGCCGAGCCGAGCTTGATAAGACGATAGCAGGGTGGAAGGATTTACCTCCCGATGCCGAGAAACGGCTGGAAGCGCTTACGGTTGCTATGATGAACAAGTTGCTTCACACCCCCACATCTGTCCTCAAGCAGGCGGGCCAGGGGGGGCGGGTAGATCTGTATATCGACGCCCTGCGTCAGCTGTTTGAGCTAGAATCATTGCAACGTGACGATGAAGAGTTGGAGCTTGAAGAATAACGGTATCTAATTATATGAGAAATGGAGAACAGTATGCCACCAAAGAAGTTACGTATCGGAACCCGTGCTAGTCAACTGGCCCTCTGGCAGGCCAACTGGGTAAAATCAGAACTTGAGAAACGCTATCCCGGTATGGAAGTCACCCTTACCAAAATCAAAACGATTGGTGACAAGATTCTGGATGTCCCCTTGGCACAGGTAGGTGGTAAAGGGCTGTTCGTCAAGGAGATCGAAGAGGCCATGCTGCGGGGCGAGATCGACATCGCCGTACACAGTATGAAAGACGTTCCGACTGATTTCCCGGAAGGATTGGGCCTGCACTGTATTACTGAGCGTGAAGACCCTCGTGACGCCGTGATCTCGCGCAATGTGAAATTTGCAGATCTGCCGCAGGGAGCACGTATCGGAACAAGTGCTCTGCGCCGGCAAGCCCAGCTTTTGAAAGTGCGCCCTGATCTGCAGATGGTTATGATTCGCGGTAACGTAGAAACCCGTATCAGAAAACTTACCGAGGACAATCTGGATGCCGTCATTCTGGCCGCCGCCGGATTAAAACGGCTTGGTTTTACGGAGAGTGTCGGAGAATATCTGGATGTTGACCTCTCCATTCCGGCCATCGGTCAGGGTGCTTTGGGGATCGAATGTCGTCTGGCTGATCCGGTAATAACCGAAACGATCGCCTTCTTCAATCACCCGGACACCAGCCACGCAGTCCGGGCTGAGCGAGCCTTGCTAAAGCGGTGTGAGGGCGGCTGCCAAGTCCCAATTGCGGCCCACGGCACCGTTAGTGATGGCCAGTTGCGGTTGGTCGGTTTCATTGCTGCTGTCGACGGCAAGCGCTCTGTGCGTGGCGAAATAAATGGCCCGGTAGCTGAATGTCAGCAATTAGGTATACGCCTTGCGGATCAGTTGCTGGCCGAAGGGGGCAAGGCTATTCTGGAAGAGGTATATCAGAGGTCGATAGGTGAGTAACGGAATCGTTTATCTGGTGGGCGCCGGTCCTGGCGACCCGTCCCTGATTACGCTTCGTGGGGTGGAATGTTTGAAAAAAGCCGAGGTGGTCGTCTATGACTATCTGGCCAATGAACAGCTTCTCAACCACGCCCCTGAAGCTGCTGAGCGCATTTATGCCGGTAAAATCGGCGGTCGTCACAATCAGGGGCAGAACGAGATAAACAGTTTGCTAGTTGCAAAGGCGTCGTCAGGAAAGGTTGTTGTGCGCCTGAAGGGTGGCGATCCCTTTGTGTTTGGGCGTGGCGGTGAAGAGTGCGAAGCGTTGCGCGAGGCCGGCATTACTTTTGAGGTAGTACCTGGTGTTACCGCTGCTGTCGGAGCCTCTGTATATTCCGGTATCCCTCTGACGCATCGGGATATAACCGCCTCGGTTGCATTTGTAACCGGCCAGGAGGGGAAGGACAAGTTCGAATCAAGTATAGACTGGGATCGTCTTTCTTTAGGCGGTGGTACGGTTGTGTTTTATATGGGGGTGACTACCCTGCGGTGCAATATGCAGCGCCTGATAGAGCATGGCAGATCCCCTGCTACGCCGGTTGCGCTGGTGCGCTGGGCAACAACCCCATGTCAGCAGGTGCTGGTTGGTACATTGGCCGATATTGCTGACCGGGCCGAAGCAAGTGCCTTTAAACCTCCTGCGGTCACGATTGTTGGCGAAGTGGTTGCGTTGCGGGAGAAGCTGCAATGGTTTGAAAAGCGCCGGCTTTGTGGGAAGAAAATCGTCGTCACCAGAGCTGCCGAACAGGCAGGTGAGTTTTCCACCAAGCTGGCGGCGCGCGGTGCAACGGTACTGGAATGTCCAACAATTCGGTTGGTGGAGCCGGAGAGCTGGCAACTGCTTGATCTGGCTATTCGTGAATTACCGAGCTATGACTGGGTCGTGTTGACTTCAGTAAATGCGGTTCGATTCTTATTCCAGCGACTGGATATGCTGGGGTTTGACGCCAGAGCGTTTGCAGGTTGCAAGATTTGCGCAGTCGGTCCAAAAACTGCCGCTGAGATCCGTTTGTTTGGCATAAAACCGGATCTAGTTCCGACCGATTATAAAGCAGAAGGTGTTGTCGACGAATTCTCCCGCTTGGATATGCAGGGTAGCCGGGTGCTTTTCCCACGTGCCGACAAGGCGCGTGAAGTTATTCCACTGGAATTAAAGCGGCTGGGAGCGCACGTCGACAGTCCGGTCGCGTACCGCAATGTTTTTCCGGACCGGCTTCCTCCCGAGACTCTCTTTGCTCTTGAAAAACGTTCGGTTGACTGCATTACCTTCACGTCATCTTCAACGGTTCAAAACCTTGCCGCCATGTTGGGAGAAGAGCTAATGCTGGACATGCTGAAAGGGGTGGCCGTCGCATCAATCGGTCCGATAACTACAAAAAGCTGTCGTGATCTGGGGCTGAAGGTTGATGTCGAGCCGGAATCTTACACTCTTGATGCTTTGGCTGAAGCGCTAGAGAGTCATTTCGCCTGATTCTTACTGTCTCTCCGAAACACAAAAAAGGCCCTGCAATCGCAGGGCCTTTTTTGTGTGCTTTGGGTACTTATGTACGGTTTATACCAATTCCAGTGCGCTGAAGAAATACGGAATTTCAAAAGCAGCTGTTTCAGGAGCATCAGAACCGTGGGATGAATTTTCTTCGATATTGATAGCAAAATCCTTGCGAATCGTGCCTGGCTCTGCATTAGCAGGATTAGTTGCACCCATCAGAGTGCGCCAATCAGCAATAGCATTCTCTTTTTCCAGGCAGAGTACGATAACCGGGCTGCGGGACATGAAAGCACACAGGTCTTTGAAAAATGGTCGTTCACTGTGCACACAGTAAAAACCTTCAGCCTGTTTTTTGGTCAGCTGAATTTTTTTCATGCCAGCGATCGTGAAGCCTTTTTCTTCGATTCTTGCCAGGATTTGGCCAGCCAGCTTGCGCTCAACTGCATCCGGTTTGATGATTGCAAATGTACGTTCCATGATGTTTCCTCCGATAGGTATCTGAAAATGTGAACACTTCTGATATCACCACGTGCGTCTGTTTGTCAAGTTTTTAGGGCTTTTCTGCGGGGGGGTGTCTTTTTCTGCTTGCAATATGAAAATGGAGATGATAAGAAATCAGTTCACTTGCCCGGGTGGTGGAATTGGTAGACACGCAAGATTCAGGTTCTTGTGCTCGCAAGGGTGTGCTAGTTCGAGTCTAGTCCCGGGCACCATTAGTTACAGAATAAGCTTCCTGTCTCTTTGAGATGTGGGAGCTTTTCTTTTTCATGTTCATCACGTTTCTCCCAGTTTTCATAGGTTGTCCCGAAACGGGGTGACGTGGTCAAGAAGTTGGATTATGGATTGTAGAAGTTAGAGGATACTTAAGTTTGATTTTTATGGTTAAAGGTGCCGCTTAAGTGGTCGATAAGGGACGTAAGCTCTATTACAATATAACTTACAGTCATCTAAAAGGGTCGTCATATGAAAAGAGTTTGCTCATGGTGCCAAACGGTGATGGGAACTTCTTTTTCAGATACTCACTCAGACGAAATAATTACTCATGGAATTTGTGAGAAATGTGTGGGTGAGGTTAGATATAGCGGGACAAAGAACAAGCAGCACAGCATTATGACGCCCATAAATGTGATTGGCTATAGGATAAGCATTCCAGTTTATTTGTAAAAAACATATGAATCTCCCCCGTAATTGTGGACAGTCCGAAAAGCTGCTACAAACAGATTACGGAGGACTGTCATGGTATCGAGGAGAAGACGTTTTACCCGCGAGTTTAAAATTGAAACGGTCAAGCTGGTCACCGACAGTGACAATAG
>JANXYR010000061.1 GCA_025355965.1 Geobacteraceae bacterium | reverse complement strand
CTGTCTCACTAACCCCGGCCACCTCAACCTTGCCGGCGATAACCCATTCGGCCAGTTGTGTCTGGATAGTGTGAGTTTTACCGGAACCGGCTCCCGCCGGGATTATGGTTAAGGGAGGAATATTCACGGAAGTCTCCTGATCATTGCCTGAAGATAACTGGTATAGGGATAATCGCCGATATTAGCCTCCGAAATCATCACACCTCCTTGCGGCTCCCAACCCTCTGATATTGCGCGATTAACAATGGTTTCCAGTTCTGTGTGAGCTTTATTTCCTTCGGACTCAAGAATTTTGTATTCGAGCTTGATCATTGGGCCGCCTCCTTGATCGTAACAATTCGGTAAAGATCAGCTTTAAAGTCGATCCGCCCTGTAGAAGTTAATAAATCGTGGTTCAGATGGATCACAGCTACCCGAATCCTTTTCGATGACAGGTCATCTTCCAGCAAGTATGTCTTCGGGATTACGCCGGTCACATCAGGATAGAGCAACACATTATCAGTGCAGTTAAACCGGTTTGCATAGGCGTACATCTGATACATATCCGCTTGCGGCACTCCGTTTTTTTTGTCTTCGTCGTCGGATTTCAGACATTTCCATTTGGTATCCAGAATCAGCTGCGGAGCTGTTTTGCCCTTTGCCACCAGAAGATCTGGCAGTAGTTTAAATTTCAGGGTATTGCTGGTTTCATCACGAAGCAGATACTTTGTGCAGCTCTCGCTCTGGATATGTACATCACGTCGATCAAATCCAAATTCCTCGGCATGACGTCGAATATAGCGAGCAATAAACAGTTCAAAGAGCTGCTCCATTGGAAAGAGGAGGGAGAATGTACGGCTATCTCCGGCTGACGGATTGGGACTTTGCCCCTGCCAAACAATGCGGCTAAAATCAAGAAGAGCCTGAAAACGTTCATTGTTGCGGTGCAAATGTACCTTGTCAAAATGATGAGTATCGGGGAAGATGTCACCGACTTCGTCGAATATGGCTGTTGTTTCCATCAGAAGTCGCTGGGTATCAGCATTGCTTGACACGGAAATGAGACGTCGGCTGGTAGCTTTCAAAATACGATTGAGTGGGGTGTCGTCCAGAAACTCATCGAAACCGACATAGAAACGCTCCCGATGTGCCGCGTTTACTAACAGATGCCGGTTCATCAAAATTTTACCCTTAATGCGGGGCAGATTCTCTTCACGATTGACATAGGCATGATCCACACCTCGACGCAACTCTTCCAGCAATCGATTGGAAAAAAGACGGATCAACACCTCCAGAAGTGGCATTTTCTCGAGCTTGAGACCGGCAAGTTCCCGTTCCTCAAACGGGATGTTTCCCGTGTATGACAGCATATAGAGCAGATTGTGCTGTGCCAGAATCTTTCCGCCTGCGGAATCAGTTCTGTTCCTGTCAATCTTGGGAAGAATCTCTACCGTCAGCCCAGGGACCTGCACCACCCCAACGTAATTGCGTGATAAAACTTCGTTGTGTCGCCAGTCGAATAGTGAGCTTTTGCCAGGTTTTGCACACCAGGCATCATCGAAGACCTTCAGTTCCTTGCGTTGACGCGCATCACAATCTATTTTTCTATTTTCGCAGACAGAAATAGTGATCATTCCGGGTTGCCAGCACCTTGCTGAATAGTATCAAAGAACTTCTTCACGTTTGTGGTGTAGTTGTTCTCAATTTCAGTATGCAACCGGAATGATGGCTTGTCTTCGTAGTCCTCCCATCGATAGCCAAGCCCTTTGTTGTCTGTCTGGATCATTGCCGAATCGGCATTCCGTTGTTTGCCGTATTCATCCACCGGACAACCAAGCACCATGCAGACCTTCTTCCAATCACCGTAGAAATACTCTTGAAGAAGAGGAATAACCTTGTTGATAAATATCAGGCGCAGGTCGTCAAGAGATGCAACCTTCATGAGGTAGGCATGGCCGATGACATGGTCACGGTCGTACAAATATTCAATACGTTGATTGATCGTTTTCAGCAGCATCCGGACATCGACGCCATCAACATTTTCCGGGAGCAGGTTATACTCCGGCATCATCTCCTTAAACTCAAACCGCCGACGCAGAGCAATGTCAACCAGGGCGATGGAACGATCCGCAGTGTTCATGGTGCCGATGATGAAGAGGTTTTTTGGTACGCCGAACTGACCCTTGGAATATGGGAGAGTTACTGTCAGCTCATTAGCCTCGCCAATGCGCTTGTCCAGCTCGACAAGGGTAATCAGTTCCCCGAAAATCTTGCTGATGTTGCCGCGATTGATCTCGTCGATGAACAAAGCGTACTGGTGGTCGGGATCGTTCTTCGCCCGCTGTGCAATCTTTTTGAAGATGCCGTCTTCGATCCTGTAAGCAATCCCGCTCCCCTCAACTTCCAGATCATCCATTACCGGCCTGATCCCTTCAATAAACTCTTCATAGCTGTAGGATTGGTG
>JANXYR010000008.1 GCA_025355965.1 Geobacteraceae bacterium | reverse complement strand
AGGGACTGGTCACGGCGCTGGCAGCGGAGGATGCGGACGGTGTAAGGCGTCATGCCCATGCCATCAAGGGGTCTACCGGAAATATTGCTGCACAGCGTATGCATCATACTGCTGCAATGATAGAAAAAGCGGCCAAAGAAGGTAATCTGACTGAGGCGCCGCAGCAACTCGCCAGGCTGCTGTGCGAATATCGGGAGTTCGAAGAGGCAATCGGCTCTTTATAAAGCTTAGGAGGAATGGATTGTATGGTGAAATGTCTGATTGTGGATGATGATGAATTGGGACGTGAACTGATAGCCCAGTATCTGGAAGGGGTTGCTGACTGCGATATGGCGGAAAACGGTTTGATGGCGGTAGAGATGTTTCGCGCCGCATTCGAGGGGGGCAGTCCCTACGATTTGATAATTCTGGATATTGTGATGCCTGAGATGGACGGCAATACGGCTGCAAAGGAGATCCGTACGATCGAGAAGGAATGGGGTGTCGCGATAAACGAGGGGGTTAATATTTTAGTACTTTCTTCTTTGAATACACCCAGTGATGTGATCCATGTCTATATCTCGGCCAGGTCGGCCGCACACCTTGTGAAGCCGGTGCAGCCTGACAAGTTGCTTGCAACCTTGAGCAAGATGGGAATGTGTTCGCAGGTTAAATGAAACCAGTCTTGTGTTAATGTCGAAGCTGATTTAGTTTCGGCTGTGTTGGTAGAGTTTTACAAAAAAACAATTGGGGTCTTGCATGGCTGAAGCACTATTTGTAAAGGGAGCAGAGTCGGTCAGTCGCTTTGAAATAAAGCGCTACGGATATACACTTGTGTTTGAAATCAGCCCTGACGAGTCGGAATGCTACTGCTTCTACGAGCCATCAACTATCGGTGGTACGCCTCTTACTGAACCCGAATTACAGGGGCACCTGGCGCAGTTCAAGATTAGGGAAGGAATTATTCCGGAGGCTGCAGCCTCGCTCCTGCGTTCTGCTGCTACTGCACAGTCTGTTAGCGACCTGTTGCTGGCACGGGGAATTTTAATGATTCCCGGCGAAGATGGGCAAATTGTTATGGGTGTTGCGGATGACCTTGCCGAAGCTGAATCTGACGAGGTGGACGACGGAACAGTCGATTTCCACAAGGTACAATCGTTTCTGAATGTTAATGAGGGAGATCTTGTCGCCACAATCACTCCCCCCGGTTCTGGGACGCCGGGCAAAACAGTAACAGGGAAAATAATCCCGTCGCTTCCAGGTGCCCAGTTTAAACTTGAAATCGGTCAGAATGTACGGTTGAGCGATGATGGGCAGAGTCTATTTGCAGTAGCTACCGGCCGTGTCTGTTTGCGTGGAAACGCTATTTCAGTAGAGGATATCTACGTTATAGACGGTAATGTTGGATTTAAGGTTGGCGACATCTCTTTTAAAGGATATGTCGAAGTCAAAGGTGACGTGCTGGACGGTTTTTTTGTCAAAGCGACCAAGGGGATTAAGGTACATGGGAATATCGGATCTTGTGCAATTGAGTCGGATGGAGATATTTCTTTTTCAGGCATGAGTGGACAGGGGATAGGGACAATTGTTTGCGGCGGCTCTATATTCGCCAACTTTATTTATGACACGGTGATCGAATGCGCTGGCAATGTTACTGCAGATGTTGAAATACGAAGTTCTCAGATCAAGTGCCTGGGGGTAATATCTGTAAACAAAGGGGGACTCACAGGGGGGGAATATTTTGCCCTTGCCGGCATTGAATGCGGCAATCTTGGGAGCAGAACATCGCTTCGAACACGCGTGGTTGCGGGTGTTCATTATGGTGACCTCGAAGAGCTCAATTCCTTGTTTAACGAATTGAAAGTTTTGATTGCCGCGTTTAGCGCCGCACCAAAAGGGACCGTTGATATGAAGGAGTTTGCAGCAAAACGCACTGCTATTACTGGACGAACCCAAGAGGTCAGATCAAGAGCCTATGAAGAGTGCAACCCAAAGATAAATATAAAAAAAGTGCTTTATGAAGGAGTTAACATAACCCTTGGAATAATTAGCGAAAATGTTATTGGAGAACGCAATGGGCCTCTTACTGTGATAGAGAATACCATTGAAGGGGGACTTCGTTTTCTGGGGATGACTCCACTTTCTTTCAAGGCCCAGATGATAGAGCAGACGTTCATTCAGCAACAGCAACTTGAACAAGAAAAAAACCGACCGAATATACAGGGGGAGAGTGCATGAAAGCCTTGATTGTAGACGATGTGGAAATGAACCGCGAATTACTTGCCATTTTTCTCGAAGGTCGCGCGGCTGTTGTCTTTGCAGAAAGTGGAGAAGAGGCTCTAAGGCTGGTTGCAGATGCTCTCAAAACGGATGCATATTTTGACCTGATTTGCATGGATATCTTAATGCCTGGGATGGATGGGCATGAAGCCCTCAAAAAGATTCGGGAAATGGAGGCTGCTTGTGACGGCGCTAGAGCAACCGTTTTTATGGTGACAAGCAGTAGTTCTCCTGACGACATGTTTGACGCTCTGATTCAGGGAGGGTGTGATGATTATCTTACCAAACCACTGATGCAGAAGAGTTTTAGCGATCTTCTTTGCAAACATGGCCTGATGACCTGATAACTTGCAGATAAATTGAGTTGAGGGGGGGGCATGAATCAATTAAGAAGACGCCTGAATCTTTGCTGTGCGGCTGTTTGTCTGCTGGCCGTCGGGGTATTTTGCTACAGCGCTGCCTGGTGCGAAGATCAACCGCTTCCCGCAGGCGATGATTTGAGCGAACTTTCCCTGGAACAACTGATGCAGATGAAAGTTGAAAAAGTTGTCACAGCCTCGCGCTTTTCCCAGTTGGTAACCGAGGCCCCGGCTTCCATGTCAGTAATCACTAGTGACGATATCCGCAAATATGGCTACCGTACGCTGGCCGATGTACTTCGGTCAGTACCGGGATTATATGTCTCTTCTGACCGTAACTACAGCTATCTTGGCGTCAGGGGCTTTAACAGGCCAGGTGACTTCAATAGTCGGGTTCTTTTGATGGTTGACGGTCATCGCCTGAACGATAACATCTATGATACGGCAGCCATTGGCACAGAATTTCCCCTGGACATAGACCTGATCGATCACATTGAGTTTATGCGGGGTCCCGGCTCTTCTCTCTACGGCAGCAACGCCTTTTTCGGGGTTCTAAATATTTTTACCCGCAAGTCTGGAGATGTTGGAAGGGAACTCTCCGCTTCCGCAGCCAATTATGATACCTGGAGTGGACGGGCTAGCTATGGTACTTCTTTTAATTCCGGCCTGGACGTTCTTTTCTCTGGTACCATATATGACAGCGCTGGCCAGCGCTCTTTGTACTTTCCGGAATTTGCCTCCTCGCCCAGTAACGGCAACACTTTTAATAGCGACTACGACAGCAGCAAAAGTGCCTATGCCCGATTTTTACTCTCTGATTTTACCCTGACAGGACTCTTTGGTAGTCGCAAGAAGGGAATACCAACTGGTGCTTTCAGTACTGTCTTTAATGACCCGAATACAAGAACCATTGATGAGCGCGGGTATGTGGACCTTGGCTACCGAAGGACATTTCCGGATTTGTTTACTCTGTCGGCGCGGGTCTATTACGACCATTACGGTTTTGATGGTACCTACGTAACCGATAACGGTGCTCCTCCCAGCACTACCAACCTTGACACCGCCCTAGGAAACTGGTGGGGAGCGGACACTGTCGCCACTCTAACTCCTTTGGCAGAACACAATCTCTCACTCGGTGCGGAGTTTCGGCAAAATCTGGCCCAAAACCAGAAAAACGTCGATGTTAATCCGGCAGCTATCAATCTGGATGATCAACGCAGATCAGTCAATTTCGGGCTCTTCATTCAAGATGAATACCATATCCTAAAACCATTGCGGATCAGCCTGGGGGTCCGCTATGATAATTATAACGTTTTCAGTGCGGTCGATCCCCGCGCTGCCCTAGTCTACAATCCTGTAGAAACCACGGCTTTAAAACTGCTCTACAGTGAAGCCTTCCGTGCTCCGAATGCCAATGAACGATACTATCAGGATGGGGACACATCAATTTCCAATCCTGATCTTAAGCCTGAGAAGATCAGGACGGTTGACGCAATCTGGGAACAGTACTTTATGGAAAATTATCGTTCATCACTTGGTGGTTTTTACTACCGGGTTACTGATCTGATCAGCCAGACAACCAATAATGCCAATAAGCTGGTCTACCGAAATGTTGATAATGCCGAAGCTGTAGGGGTGGCGCTCAGTATGGAGGGTTTCTGGCAGAATGGTTCCAAAGGCCATCTCAGCTATAACTGGCAGCAGGTGACCAATGTGAGTACCGGGGCGTTGTTGAGTAACTCACCCAGGCATCTTGTCAAGGCGAATGTAAGTATTCCGCTATTCCGCCAGCAGCTCTTCGTGTCGCCGGAGTTGCAGTATACCAGCCAACGCATGACGTTGGACGGGACAAAGACTAATGATCCGATAATCGTTAACCTCTCCATCTTAAGCCGGGATCTGTGGTTTAAGGGTCTGGAAGCCTCCGCCAGTATTTATAACCTGTTTAACGTCCATGCGCAGGATGTGGCCGGTGAAGAACATGGCCAACAGCCGAATTTGCCCCCTTTGCAGACCATACGACAAGACGGCGTAAATTTCCGCTTCAAGCTGTCCTACCGGTTCTGAAAGACAGTATGAGACTCCTTAGACAAATCATTGCACTACTTCTTTTCTTGATACCTCCCGCGACCGGTTTTGCCGGAGAAGGTGAGTATCAGGTTAAGGCGGCCATGCTCTACAACTTTGCCAAGTTTGTGGAATGGCCTGCGGATTCATTTGGTGGTGACAGCCGGATTACGTTCTGTCTTGTTGGTAATAGTCCGCTCAATGGGCCTATGCAATCGATGCAGGGAAAGCAGGTGAAAGGACGAACGGTGTCGATTCGTCAGATTACCAGTCCGGATGATGTTGTTACCTGCCAAGTACTGTTTATTCCACAGTCGGAGCAATTGCGCTTGCCAGCCTACCTGCAGCAGGCCAAAAATTACAGTATCCTGACTGTCAGTGATATGGAACGTTTTGCGGCGTCCGGCGGGATGATCGGTTTTTACGAGGAAGGCAACCAGCTCCGTTTTGAAATAAGCTTGGAGACGGCCCAGAAACGGCACCTCCAGATCAGTTCCCATCTGCTCAAACTGGCAAGGAGCGTCCGGTGAACCTCCCGGTTTCCGCAGCTTTCCGGCATTATTCGATCAAGCGCAAGCTGATGGTTTTCTTTCTGCTCTTGAGCTCTGTCGGCATTTTGGTGACTTCGGTCGCATTTTTGTTTAACCAGATCTACCGTTATAATCAGAGTGCGCGTGAGGAAATTAAAGTCCAGGCGTCGATCCTGGCCAAGAATACGACGGCGGCACTGACTTTTAACGATCAAGCTGCAGCCAATGAAATCCTCTCCGGACTGAAAGCTAATCCGCGCATAGTAGCGGTTGCGCTATTTACTGCAGATAACAGTCTCTTTGCCCACTATGTGGCTAGCGGCGAAAACAGCGGCAGATTGCGCAGTGAGTTCACATCGCTGATTCAGCCTTCCGTCGACCCCAAGGCACTATTTGCAGCCCTTAAAAAAGCATCCGCTTCCTTCCAGTTCCTGGAGATGCGCCCGCTGGTGTCAGAACCGATTACTCTGGATAATCAGCAGGTCGGAACTGTTGTAATTCAAACTGATCTGCATTACCTGTACCGCGAACTGCAATTCCTGGCAGTGCTAATGTCAGGTGTGGCGTTGACTACGTTCCTGATTGCCTGGTTGTTGGCCACGCGTTTTCAACAGATCATTTCCGATCCGATAATATCGCTGTCTAACGTCATGAATCAGGTGTCTAGTGAAAAAAACTACGCATTGCGAGCTGTCAGTGATTCTCGCGACGAGATCGGTACCCTGATCACCGGTTTCAACGAGATGCTACAAGAGATTCAGGACCGTGACCGGATAGTTTTGGAGCAGCAGCAGCAGTTGTTGGACGAAAAAAACAGCCGCATTCGCAAGTTGACGGCTGCTGTCGAGCAAAGTGCCAATTCTATAGTCATTACTTCGCCGCAGGGCGACATTGAATATGTCAATCCCTATTTCTGCTCTACTACCGGCTATACGGTGGACGAAGTTATCGGCCAGAATCCTCGTATCCTCAATGCTGAACCCGGTTTTTCCGATAAATATCGTGTGCTGTGGCAGACTGTCCTGAGTGGTGGTCGATGGGCAGGAGAATTCCTGAATCGCAAAAAAAATGGCGAACTATTCTGGGAGAAAGCAACTATTTCTCCGGTGCTGGATGACCAGGGCGGTATCACTAGCCTGATTGCCATCAAGGTGGACATCACGGAGTTAAAATATGCCGAAGCGGAGATGCGTCAGGCCAAAGAACTGGCCGAGGCCGCGAGCCTTGCCAAAAGCGATTTTCTTGCGAATATGAGCCATGAGATCCGTACCCCGATGAACGGGGTGATGGGGATGACAGAGCTGATGTTGCAGGGTGGCCTTACCCCACAAAAAGAAAAACTTTACCTGCGTGCCATCAAGGACTCAGCCGACAACCTGATGCTGATAATCAACGATATCCTGGACTTTTCCAAAATCGAAGCGGGTAAGTTTACGCTGGAAAAAAATCCGTTCAGTCTCCGGGATACGGTGGAACGCTGCCTGGTCGGAGCGCAGGTGAGGGCTGAGGAAAAAGGGCTCAAGATAAGTTACCGCGTTGATTCTGCCGTGCCTGACTGCTTGATAGGAGACCCTGGACGTCTGCGCCAGGTTTTGACCAACCTGGTGGGAAATGCGATCAAATTTTGTCAACAGGGAGAAATCTCTGTCGAAGTTGATCTGGTTTCCCTGGAGAATGATGAAGTTCTTCTCCATGTTCGTGTAACCGACACCGGCATAGGCATCGCGGAAGAAGCCTGTCAGCGGATCTTTGAACAATTTGAACAGGCCGACAGCTCCACCACAAGAAAATTCGGAGGAACAGGGCTTGGTCTGGCCATCAGCAAGAAACTCGTCGAGTTGATGGATGGGAAAATATGGGTCGAGAGCCAGCTGGGTGTAGGGAGCTGCTTCCATTTTACGGCCACCCTCTTTTTGGGAAATGAAGAGATGCTGTCGCCTGATAAAGAAGCCGCAACCACTTCCAATCAACTCCGGCAGGCTCCACTTGATATTCTTGTTGCCGATGACGTCGAGATAAACCGTGCCCTGGTTCAGGCTATTTTGGAACCACAAGGGCACCGGATCACATTTGCGGAGAATGGGCGGCAAGCGCTTGAAGCAAATGAGTCCAAACAATTTGACCTGGTATTGATGGATATCCAGATGCCTGAAATGGATGGACTACAGGCCACTCGTGCCATTCGCGAATACGAACGAGCCATCTGCCGGAGCAAACCTGTGCCGATCATAGCCATGACCGCCTTTGCCGGAAACGAGGATCGGCAAATATGTCTGGATGCCGGGATGGACGACTATCTGACCAAGCCGATCAAAGCAACCCAGCTATTTCAACTGTTAAATAAAATCTGCGACCGCCCGCTAGAATCTGTTGAAGAAGCACCGCCGCTGGCCAATCATGCAGCAACGCCGCCGGACGGACTTGACGTAACGATGGAAGTGTTTGGTAAAAACGAATTACTGGAGCGGCTTGGAGGTCGTGCAGAGATGATCCCCCGCTTTGTTGAACTCTTTTGTAAAGGGGTTTTACCGCAACTGGAGGGACTGGTCACGGCGCTGGCAGCGGAGGATGCGGACGGTGTAAGGCGTCATGCCCATGCCATCAAGGGGTCTGCCGGAAATATTGCTGCACAGCGTATGCATCATACTGCTGCAATGATAGAAAAAGCGGCCAAAGAAGGTAATCTGACTGAGGCGCCGCAGCAACTTGCCAGGCTACAGATGGAATATCGTGAATTTACAGAGGCTGTTCGAGTTTTAACAAGTTAGATGTTGTTTTTTGAGCGTAATATATTTGATTCCACCAGTATGCTGTGCTAAAAATAGTGTCAGTTTATATTATATTTTAATTCAACGATAAAAGGAGTCCTTCATGTCAACCAACAACGATAACGCTGCAGCTGCTGTGATTGCCTTTGTTTCCGGTGCCGTAATCGGTGCAGCTGCTGCTCTGCTGCTGGCCCCGGCCCCCGGTCGCGAAATTCGGGAAAAACTGTCTGGCCTAGGGGAAACGGCCGCTGAAAAAATGAAGCGACTTGCCCGCGAAGCCAAATTCAAAGTTACTCCCAGGACCAAAGGGGCTGGCTATGAGTACGACGGCGGAGATGCCTGGATATAACCGGTAACGCATGAATGGAACTGAAATACGGCTCAACTATATTTAATCTCGACCTCCCGCCGGAAAATCTGGCGGGGGTTGTTGCTTCCTCTCCCATTGTTGTCGATAAATCCCCCTTTGATATAATTGAAGCTGCACTGGACAGCTGTTGCCACTACCTCTCCACCTTCAAACCAGGTGAGAAGGTAATAATCATTACCTCGGATATCACCCGTTATACCGGCAGTGAAATATACCTGCCGCTGCTGGTAGAACGTCTTAACCGCCAGGGTATTGTCGATGGTGATATCGAAATCCTGATCGCTCTCGGCATTCATCGCAAACAGACAGAGCATGAGCATCAGAGAATACTTGGCCCGCTCTATGGGCGGATACATGTTGCAGATCACGAATGCGATGATCACGATTCATTGACCTTTATCGGTACCACCTCGAACGGCATCAAGGTCAGTATCAACCGTAAGGCGGTGCTGGCTGATCATCTGATTCTGACCGGAACGATCAGTTTTCATTACTTTGCCGGATTCGGCGGCGGACGAAAGAGTGTCCTGCCTGGCATTGCCAGCCGTAAAGCCTGTATGGCCAGCCATTTTACTGTACTTAATCCAGGTGAAGGGAGCGGCAAGAATCCGTTGGCGGTTACCGGCAATCTGGGGGGAAATCCGGTTCACCGTGCGATGGTCGAGGGGTGTGCCCTGGCAAAGCCGACTTTTATCCTGAATACCGTACTGGCCGCTGACAAACGTATTATTGCCGCATTTGCCGGAGACTGGCGTGAGGCCCACGAAGAAGGATGCCGCTTTTATCGGGAAAATTTTGCCTATCCGCTGGCAGAAAAAGGCGATCTTGTTGTCGCCTCTTGTGGTGGGTTTCCCAAGGATATCAACCTTATTCAAGCCCATAAGTCGATGGAATATGCTGCGCAGACCCTCAAAGACGGTGGGGTGATGATCCTGCTGGCGGAGTGTCGTGACGGCTTCGGCAACGGCACTTTCTTTAGCTGGTTTCGCCATAAATCTCTGGAAGAGTTTGAAACGGCACTGCGAGCGCAGTATGAAATCAACGGCCAGACTGCTTACTCGCTGTTGCAGAAAGCACAGCGCTTCAAGATTATTCTGGTATCGCAGTTTCCGGCGCAGCAGGTTGAGGAGATGGGGATGATCCCGGCACATACACTCGATGAAGCTATGGGGCTTGCTGTCGGTATGCTGCCAGAAGAGTGGCGCTACTATTTGATGCCAGAGGCTGGGAGCGTTCTGCCGGTGGCTGCGTAAAAAGCATTGCCCCTTTTTTTCTTTGTTGCTATGTTGCCGACGTTTTACCGATTTTATACACTTGGAAGTGAATGAATGGAATTGCACGATCAGCTTAAATCACTCGGTTCAGGTGCTACCGCATACAACTATGACAAACCGGATGCCGGGCTGCTGGAAGCGTTTCCGAACCCTTTTGCCCAGGCAGAACTGAATCCTGCAGGGGCCGTCGGCACCCTGCATATTGAGTGTCCCGAATTTACCTGTCTCTGTCCGATGACAGGTCAGCCTGATTTCGGAAAAATCGTCATTGATTATCAGCCGGATCAGCTTTGTGTCGAGAGCAAGAGTCTGAAGCTTTATCTCGGTTCGTTCAGAATGCATGGCGAGTTCCACGAAGCCGGCGTCAACCGCATCTGCAACGATCTGGTGAAGTTA
>JANXYR010000004.1 GCA_025355965.1 Geobacteraceae bacterium | reverse complement strand
CCGAAATCATTATGAAGCCAGAAACCACCCGCCTTCTAATTGCAGCGAAGGCAAGAGGGTGTACCATTCATTACGGACGCCACATGCTTGATGAACAGGTCCGCCTGATAGCTGATTTTATCGGTGCGATGGAAACCCCGAGGGGGCACTGGTAAGTTATGTAACTAGTTGAGTGAGAAAGAATAATGTCCAACTAGCGCCAAGATCGGCCTCAAAACCGGCCGGTCAGGCTTTTGGCGTTAAACCTGCTGAAATGAATATTCTGTCCGAGGATGGTTTCTCTTGAGAGGCACCATTTGAAATCCAAAATTATGGGAAAAAAAGTTTTGCTGGGTGTCACACATGCGGAGCCGGTAAGGTAGGTACTTGCGTTATAAATAACCACCCGTCTCAATACTGCTAAAAGTTCTAAGTGTGTCCGCCAAGGGACGCCAAATATAAAAATGGGTTACAGAAAATATCTGTAACCCATTTTTTATTGAGCGACCTTTTTGCCAAAGCATATAAATTCTGCGAGTGAATAAACGTACTGTTTTTTCGCTGTGTCAAAGTTACCAAGTCTGAGTGGCAGATTCGATGGTAACTGCCATTGTGGCACGTAGCCATGCAAATTTTGCCTTGAGAACATCAAAGTCCGGACCAGAGGTTACAAATTGTGCCTTCCCCTTGATCAGAAAACCTGCACCAGGTCCATTTAGGCCTTTGACCTTGCTGCTCCCCAAGGTTATTAATACTTCCGGGTTGAAAGCAATGTTCGCCTCCGTACGATACATGTAACCGGCAGGGATCAAAATGCGACCATCTTCGGTGGTTCTCAGATAACTGTTCCAGGTATTGACCATATGCGGCCCATCCTCCCCCAAGGTTGCAATTGCAACCACTCCATCCTCTTTCATAATTTCCAGTAATTTTTCCGAAATCATTGTGATTACCTCCTGTGGTTTGTGCTGTAATGCAGCTTTGGTTTACGTCATTGCCACCATTGTTAATGGCTGTTTCTTTAATAAGCATGGGGCCAATTTTGCTTTGACATCAGTACAGCCGTTAGCCTAAACTTCCTTCGGCAAAAGTTCGTTGAGATGACTGGGAGCGACATGTTCATCCTGAATAATATTGATCCTGTTCCGTTATACAAACAGCTCTATAATCAGATCAGAGAGCACATCCTTTCAGGCAAGCTGCCTGCCGATTCCAGACTGCCATCAGTTAGGGATATGGCCATCGAACTTTCAGCCAGTCGCAACACAGTTGATGGGGCCTATCAGGAGCTTTACGCTGAAGGATACCTATATAGTAAACCTCGCAGCGGGTATTTTGTGTCGGCACTTATTCAGGATGTTTTGCCACAATCGATATCCGGTAAACCTGGTAAAAACGATTATCTCCCAGGCCCTCCTTCTGTTTTTACCTATGATTTCCATCCTGCCCGTCTCGATCCGGAAAGTTTTCCCACGGAACTTTGGCGAAAATGTTTTGTTGATAGCCTGCGCCGAAACAGCCATCAGCTTGTACAGTATGGCGATCCCCAAGGAGACTGGGAATTACGTTGCTCTATTCAAAGTTATTTGGAACGATCACGCGGAGTGATCTGCGACCCGAATCAGATTGTTATCTGCGCCGGACTTCAGCAGAGCCTCGATATTGTCTCGCATATACTGAAGGAAAGTCACTCCGTAGTAGCTGTCGAGAATCCTGGTTACCACCTGCCACGTTCCGTATTTCATAGCCATTCATATGCCATATTCCCTGTCCCTGTCGGGTTGGGTGGGATTGACCTGGACTATCTCAAGGCCAGTAATAGCACCATCGCCTACGTTACCCCCTCACACCAGTTGCCCTTGGGTTACGTGATGCCGGTTGCTAACCGGCTTGCATTGATTGAATGGGCAGAATCCGGTGGCAAGTCCATCATCGAAGACGATTATGACAGCGAACTTCGCTACCATGGCAAGCCCATACCGTCTTTACAAGGGTTGCGCCCAACCGGAAACATTATCTATTCGGGAACATTCTCAAAAATACTCTCCCCGGCACTCCGTTTGAGCTACATGGTGCTACCCTACTCATTGCTTGCAACCTACCACCAACTTTACCGGACTTATTTTTCCTCAGTATCGTTGCTTGAACAGAGAACCATGGCGAATTTCATGGAGCAGGGACACTGGGAGCGCCATATACGACGGATGCGCATGATCTATAAAAAGAAACACGATATCCTGCTGCGATCAGTTGAAACACACTTCGGCAAACGGGCTGTTGTTATCGGTCATGGCGCAGGACTCCATGTCGTTCTGATGTTGCCTGACACGTTGCACAGCGAAGCGGAGATCATAGATCGAGCACGACAAAAAGGGATTCAGCTTTTTCCGTTTTCCGAATTTCACGTCGTTGGCCAACCCGAAGCTACGACATTGCTGCTCGGCTTCGGCGGGATGAATAGCAGCGAGATTGAGCAAGGTATTGCCATACTCTCCCAAATCTGCTGAGCAAACCGCTTCTTACTCTTTAATTGAAAATATACAAAATTTGCCCTTATTAGTAGGTGCAATTTTTGATATTTTTACAGGGTCAGTTTTGTGTAATTGCCAGAAAGAACCTTCGAGGGGCTAACCTGCCATTTAACAAAGCCCGGATTATAGCAAGAGTACAGTACGACCAACAAAGCGAAACAGCGCTGACCCCACTGTTCTCTCAGCCGTTCTGGACGCCAATGATTGGACTTTATTCCATGCCATTCAATGTGGTATTAGGTTTTCTTTTATTCACTGGGAAAAGTTCTAAGTGAGTCTGCCAGGGGACGACAATTTACATGAATCCGATAACTTGTCTGTCAAGTTACCGTTTTTTTTTGCTTACACGCTTTCACATTGACCTCCCACGTTTAAACTGAAACAATCCAAACTTAATGATTTCGGTCTGCTACCATATTTTTATAACAAACGCCGTCGGCGCCGTCGTAGTGCAAATCAAAAGCATAAGATGTTGTAATTAGATAATTTTTTGTGCCATAAATTCATAGAATAATGCTATTCTAAACATAATTTTGTTAAAATAAGGAGCAATCTTATGCGTCGAATCTGCGGTATTCTGTTCTGTAGTTTCTTTCTACTGGTAGGAATAGCTGTAATACCGGCCATTGCCGTGAAAATTAATACTCCGGCCCCGGAATTTACCCTCAAGGATCTGCACGGGAACAAGGTCAGTCTGTCGAACTATCGAGGTAAGGTGGTGCTCCTGAACTTCTGGTCTACGACCTGTGGTCCCTGCCTGGAAGAAATCCCCTCACTCATTGAACTTCAGCGGGAATTCAAGAGCCAGGGATTGGTGGTGCTGGGCATCGCCCTTGACCCCTCCGCAAAACCGGTGCAGGAGTTGGTGGCCAAGCTCAAGGTCGAATATACCAATCTTATGGACATTAATAATGACGTCTACTTTGATGTCTATGGCCTGTTTGGACAACCGATCAGCTTAATTGTAGACCGAAACGGTGTAGTGCGAGAAAAGATTCTTGGGGGGATCGATTGGAACTCCCCTCAGGTGAAGAGTAAGATCCTATTTTATCTGAAAGGACGCTAACGGTATGAAACTAATACTAACGTATGTAGCCATTGTAGTTTTGGCACTGCTGACGGGAGGCTGTAGCTCGAATAATTTTATGATATATAAAGATGCCAAGCATTTCTACGTCACTAGTAACGGACCTGAGTTGAAACGTGTTCTCTGTGACTCCGGCGATATGGATAAGATAGCCAGTGATTCAAAATTGCCAAATGCGATACAAAATGAGCTGAAAGACAGCATCTGTGCTTCCAAGAAGGTCAAGGAACGCCTGATGGCTTCTCTGGATGGTATGACTAAGGAACAGCGTGCAGCGCTGAAAGTAGCCTTCCGTCGCAATGGGTATGACATCAATGTAGTAGCAAACTGTTGAGGAGATGCATACTAGCGCCCGGGTGGCGTTAAAACATCAAAAAGGTTGGAGCTGACGGCATGGTGTATTGACAGAATGGCCTGAGCAATCAGGCCGTTCTTTTACTGGACAGATGCTCGAGTGATCGAAGCTAATTGGCTTTAAATCAAGTATACGGCAACGTTCCTAGGGCTGGAAGACCGCCCAACCAGTTATGTGTGGCTGATATTCTTGAAATTAGCATTGTGACAGTGTATAGAACTTCAAAGAACAGCTACAATCCGAAAATCACTAAAATATTATGGATAATTAGTTGTTTACATAAATTGTGCACAAGGATCGAAGATGAAATATGTTTCCATTCTTTTGGTATTGATCGGGGCTGCCTTCCTTTTCAAGGGGTTTCTTCCGGCAAAAAGAATTTGTAGTAATGTTAGCAGTGGGCACCGAAACAAGTGGCTTGTCATCCTAAATCTGATGACCTTTTTCATCTTTGGTTACCTTCTTTTTGATGTTGTACTGCTATTTAATCTACCTTTACCGCTTGAAATAGTGACCAGTGTGGTGTTCCTTGGCGGTGCGGTCTTTGTATTTATCATTATCAATCTTTCTGAAAGCACTATTAGTGCTCAACAAAAAACAGAGGAAAAAATCAAGTTAATTAACGAGTCCCTTGAGCTGAGGGTGGCAGAACGAACAAAGGAGCTGAAACGATTATTCGATTTTAACCGTGTTGTACTGGACAGCATTGCTGACTCAATCGCCATAATTGATGTTAAATCGCTTCAGATTTTAGATGCTAACAAGGCTTTTCTAAAAATGGTTGACCTTCCCATAGAACAAATCATCGGCAGGAGATGCCATGAAGTAACGCATAATAGTTCGTCACCTTGTGCTCCACCCCATGGTTTCTGTCCTCTTATTGAAACAATGGCCTATGAAGATCATGCCGCAACGTTGCACACTCACTTGACGCCTGCAGGTGAAAAACGTTATGTGGAAATATTTACCTCACCAATCAAGGATGAACAAGGGAAGATTGTTCAGGCCGTTCATATACAGCGAGACATCACCGAGCGCAAGCGGGCAGAGGAAGAAAAACTGGTACTTGAACAGCAACTTCACCAGGCTCAGAAACTTGAGAGCCTCGGAGTACTTGCGGGTGGTATTGCCCATGACTTCAACAATATTCTGTCAGTTATTGTTGGAAATTGTTATTTGGCAAAGATTGATCCTGAAAATTACAATGACTTTATCTCCAGGATAGAACTAGCTTCTGAGCGAGCTGCTGAATTATGCCGTCAGATGTTAGCATATGCGGGCAAAACACAAATTGTCCAGTCTCAGGTAAATATTGAAGTTCTGGTTGACGAAATGGTTAGAATGTTGAAAGCGACCCTGCCTAAAAACGTTGTAATCAAACTGTCTAGTTCGACAGATGTTCCTTTTGTCAAAGCTGACACCAGTCAAATAAGCCAGATAGTTATGAACTTTATCATTAATGCCTCTGAAGCCATTGGTGATTCACAGGGAGAAATAGTTGTCTCTCTGTTAAAGACAATTATATCAGAAGGTCGATTAGAATATGATTTTCAGGGCAAAGCAATCCACCCCGGTGAATATGTCTGTTTGGAAGTCACCGACAACGGCTGCGGCATGGATAATGAAACAAAAAGACGGATATTTGAGCCATTCTATACAACCAAGTTTGCCGGCAGAGGCCTTGGAATGTCAGCGGTACTTGGCATTGTTACATCCCATAAAGGGGCATTGCAAATTTTTACCCATCTTGGTCAGGGCACAACATTCAAGGTCTACCTGCCTGTTCAGAACAACGTCCCCTCCGGAAATAGCCCAAAGTTGCAGACAACCCGTTTGGAGTCGTGGCAGGGCAATGGCACAATACTTCTGGTAGAGGATGAAGAGCAGGTGAGATTTATAGCTAAAACCATCCTGAATGAAATGGGATTCTCGGTTATTGAAGCAGAAAACGGTAAGATAGCACTGGAATTGTACCATAAGAATGCTGCAGAAATCACTTTGGTATTAACCGATTTGGGCATGCCCGTCATGGATGGTTACGAGATATTTCGTGAGCTTAAAAAATTCAATTCTGAACTGCCGATAATCATCTCAAGTGGTTTTGGTGATGTTGTGGTTACCTCCAGAATTGCCCGCAAGGATATAGCCGGATTAATCAGCAAGCCGTATAATCATTCTCAGCTAAGGGAGGTGCTAAGTATAGCCTTGATCCGTTCACAGGAAGTGAAAGGGTGAGGGAGATCAGTTTGATGGTACACAGCATTACCGGGTGTATGTAGAGTGTGACGGGTTTACAGGTACTCGTCACATTGAATAAATATGTTGCATAACTTTCTGTATAAGCAGAGAATGGCACATGTAAGCTTGGGTTTTAAACAAGTATGAGGAGGTCTAAAAATGGCTATAGCATCTTTATCTCCGAACAGTGTTTTGGCTAGCCCTATTCAGGTTAACCCGCAGGTCAAGACTGATCTTCAGGCGTCAGTGCCTCAAGTTGCTCAAGATGCACAAAAGACGGCAGAAGCTGCGAAAACGGACACCGTAACTATTTCTGCACAAGCATTGAAAATGGCCGATGACAAGAGTGCTTTAGCCAAAGAAACTGCTAATAAGGCTGATGAAAAGCAAGCTTTACAGTTGGCACGTGACAAAGCTGACGCCGTAAAAAATGAGAATCAAAAGAATGCTGTAAAGGCTTATGCCGTTGTAAGTGCGAATCAGTAGACCTAAAACTAACTCTTGGAATTGTCAGACATAAACAAAAAGAGGGAACCTATTGATGGTTTCCTCTTTTTGTTTATGTTTTATGTCTGTTATGACCTAAATGGCAAACTGTGGGAATATTGATTTACATCACGTTATTTCTGCGCCTATGCCTTTGTATTCACGGATGATTCTGATTTAGACTCAGCTTCCTTTAAACGCAACATGAGCTCAGAAGGTACCTGATAGATAAGATGGTTGGAAGCATCCATGTACCTTACACTTAAATCACCTTTCATATCATAGGTAAATTGCACTTTTGACATTACCCCGTCGGGTTTCTCGTTGCTGTTTTCTTTATCCGCCTTTACTTTTGGCATCACCTCGTCGGATTTCTCGCCACTGTTTTCTTTGCTTGTCTCTACCTTTTTTACGGGTTCTTTTTTTACATCATTTATTGTTTGTCTCAACTGAGAGGATATACTGATAGTGTCCGCTGGAGCTGGCCTACTCTCTTTGGTTAGAGCCGCAGTCGAAGGGCTGGCTACCTTCTCCTCCTGAGCAGAAGCATTGGGCTTCCCGGTTGAAAACAGCGGAAGCGTCTGAGTTATGCCTGAAGCTATGACTGATGACACAACACACCCCCTTCAATGAGCGTTGACAACTATAAACACATTATGCCAGCCCCATGATACCCCTCATAAAAAAAATTTACAAACACATTTTGTCCATCATTATATGGGACATTGATGGGTGCTTAATCCGTTGGCCTGTTGCCTCGTTTATTCAGGAGCTCTGTTAGCTTTTAGAATTATAAATTGCTGTTATTGCCGGCCATAAAAATATTTATTACGCGGATATACAGTAAATAGTCTACAGTGGTCAGAAATAGCAGCACTCTTTGAATCCAAACAATATCGGCAGATATATAATCTAGCCAAAACAACTTCGCCTACTGAGGGGATCCGCTCTTGCCAACATCACCGTCCCCCCAAGTTCAGACATGTCTGAGCAAAAGCATTCAGCAGCAACTGATTGACTCCAACCGCCGCGAGTACGGTCACTTGTACGACCTGCTAACCTTTGCAACCCCTGAACAACTGGCAGATGCCGACAAAGAGCGAAATGAACTGCTGCAGTGGCTGGACCAGCGTGCCAGTTTCGGTTACTCCGGAACCAAGATAGATTGTAACGGTCTCTCTCCCGGTTGCCGACGCTGTGGCGATGGCGACTGGTCCTGCCTGTTCATAAATGGACGCTGCAACGGGCGCTGCTTTTACTGTCCCACGACGCAGGACGATGACGGGCCACCGGTTACCAATGGGCTGGCTTTCACAAGCCCGGAGGATTATGCCGCCTATGTGGCCGCTCTGGGGTTTGGTGGAGTTAGCATCAGCGGCGGCGAACCCCTGATGACGCCGGATCTGACCCTGGCCTACCTGAACGCTGTTCGCAAGCGTTGCGGTAATGATGTTCATCTTTGGCTTTATACAAACGGCACCTTGCTGACGGCGGATATTTGTGGCCGCCTGAGGGACGCTGGCCTGAACGAAATCCGCTTCGATCTTGGTGCTGTCCGCTACAATCTCAAAAAATTGCACCTGGCGGTGGGCTGTATTAAAACGGTATCGGTGGAAATCCCAGCGGTGCCGGAGGATGAAGAGCTGCTGAAGCGGAAGATGGTTGAAATGGCTGAGGCGGGGGTCAATCACCTTAATCTGCACCAGATGCGCTTGACGCCACACAATTTTGGCCAGTTAACGGAACGTGGCTACACTTTTCTCCATGGCGAGAAGGTCACGGTACTGGAGTCGGAGTTATCTGCTCTGCGAGCCGTTCGTTTCGGGCTTGAACAAGGGATCCCCTTGCCGGTAAACTACTGTTCATTCCCCTACAAACGGCGCTTCCAGCAAGCAGCCGCGAGGCGTCGCGCCGCCCTGGCCGTATGTGTTCCCGGTGAGACCGTCACGGAACCTGGCTATCTACGAACACTTTCAGCAACCGGTGTACACTACTGCGAAGCAGCTCTTCTGCAGAATCCAAGTTACCGATTTCCTTTTGAAAAAATAGTTTTGGAAACCGGACGGGCTCTGTATCTGGAACGGCGGCCATTGACAGCGGAGCTGGAACTTTCAGATGCTGAAAGGATTGCCTTGGAAGTGGGGCAACCGCCGGAGCAACTAACACGTTTCGAACAGATTGAGAGCGGTCTGGCCCACTATTTCTAGCACCTCCCGCTTTGCCAGCGGCTGCCGTAGACGTTATTGATGATCCCGGTCCCACACAAAATGGAGAAGTAATGAAGCTGACTGACGAACAAGCCCGCAGATTGATCAACTATGTCATCGAAGCGACCGGCCTCAAGCCGTTCAAGGTGGAACATACCGTCGAACTGTTGCAGGAAGGGGCCACTGTTCCATTCATAGCCAGGTACCGTAAGGAGCATACCGGTGAACTGGACGAGGTACAGATACGCACTATTGAGGAGCAATTCACCTATTTTTCCGAGCTGGAGGAGCGCAAGATCACGGTGCTCAAATCCATTGAGGAACAGGGGAAACTGACTTCTGAGCTACGGGAACGGATTGAGTCCTCGCGTCAGAAAACCGAGATAGAAGATCTGTATCTGCCTTATAAGCCGAAGCGGCGCACTAAAGCGACAATTGCCAAGGAACGTGGACTGGAGCCACTGGCTGATATTATGGCTGCCCAGGAGCTGACAACGGGTACTGCTGAGGATGCGGCGCTTCCGTTTGTAGATCCTGGAAAAGAGGTGCCGGATGTATTGGCCGCCCTTGAAGGGGCTGGTTATATTCTGGCAGAGCGCCTCTCCGACAACGCCGATGCCCGTGCGGCTGTTCGGCGATTGACGAAGGAGCAGGGTGTGATGACCTCGCGGGTTGCGTCCGATTTCAAGGAGCAGGTTACCAAGTTCGAGATGTACTATGATTTTCAGGAACCACTCAAGGCAGTACCATCGCATCGCATGCTGGCAATGCGGCGCGGCGAGAAGGACTCAGTACTCTGCCTCTCAATCAACGCACCGGTCGAGCAGATCCTGGCCAGATTGAAGTCGCATCTGATTTTGCGAGATAGTGTTTTTGGACCTTTGCTTGAGCGGGTGGCAGAGGATGCCTACAAGCGGCTGATCGCACCATCTATCGAGGTGGAACTGCGCCTGGAGAGCAAGGAACGTGCTGACGAAGCGGCCATTCAGATCTTTGCCCGAAATCTGCGCGAGCTGTTGCTGGCGCCACCAGCCGGAGGGAAGCGGGTGCTGGGGATCGACCCCGGTTTTCGCACCGGTTCCAAGTTGGCGGCGGTGGACGAGACCGGCCGATTTCTGGAACATGTGACGATTTACCCACATATCGGCGAGGGGCGTGTTCCCCAAGCGAGGCAGGATCTTCTCCGGCTGATTGAAACCCATGATGTTGAGATGCTCGCTGTCGGTAACGGCACCGCTGGCCGCGAAATGGAAATCTTTACCAAGGAAACCCTGGCGGGCGCGGGACGGCATATTCCGGTGGTACCGGTCAGCGAGGCGGGGGCCAGTGTCTATTCAGCCTCGGATATCGCCCGTGAAGAGTTTTCCGATCTGGACCTGACGGTACGCGGTGCGATCTCCATCGCCAGGAGGCTACAGGACCCTCTCGGCGAGCTGGTCAAGGTCGATCCAAAAAGCATCGGTGTCGGACAATATCAGCACGATGTCAATCAGACCATGTTGAAGAGGTCACTGGATGGGGTGGTAGAGTCATGCGTCAACTATGTCGGGGTCGATCTAAACACCGCTTCATGGGCGCTATTGGCCTACGTTTCCGGTGTAGGGCCGGCTTTGGCCAAAGCCATTACCAGCTATCGCGACGAAAACGGCTCTTTTATATCCCGCAAGGCGCTTATGAAAGTACCTCGCTTCGGGGCTAAAGCTTTTGAACAGGCGGCGGGATTCCTCCGTATTCGGGGGGGCAAGTATCCGCTCGACAACAGTGCCGTGCATCCCGAACGTTATGGGTTGGTAGAGGCGATGGCCGCCGATATTGGCGCCTCTCTGGCAGAACTGGTTGCTGACGTGGCATTGGTGAGCAGAATCGACCTGAAACGCTATGTCTCTGAGAGTGTTGGCTTGCCGACTCTGAACGATATCATCGAAGAGCTGAAAAAACCGGGACGGGACCCGCGCAGCCAGTTTCAGACTGCAACCTTCCGGGATGATATTCGCGAGATAAGCGATCTGAAGGAGGGTATGATCCTGCAGGGTGCCGTAACCAACGTAACCGCTTTCGGCGCTTTTGTTGATATCGGCGTTCACCAGGATGGCCTTGTGCATATCAGTCACCTGGCTAACCGCTATATCAAGGATCCGAGCGACGCCGTTAAGGCCGGACAGGTTGTAAAAGTAAAAGTGCTGTCTGCCGACCCACAGCGCAAGCGGATTGCGTTGTCGATCAAGGAAGCGGAACAGGGTGGGAAAGCGGAAAATTAATTCTTTAGCCGACAGAACATAAAAATAAATCGAAGTCAGGAGATATGTTGTGATGGAAGAAAAACAAGGTGTCAACAAACTGAGGCGGTTAGCCGGAGATTTGAGCGCCGACAGGTTTGCAGCCCGGAGTGCGAGCAACAACACACCGGGCATGGAGGAGGATGCCTCGCCAGAGGTTGCGCGGGAGAATATTGTGAAGAATATGATGCGTATATTCGATGGTTTGTTGGGGTGCGCGTCGAAGCGTGTCGGGGTGAACCTAGCCACTATAAAAACCGCTATTAAAGCTGTTCCGAAGGCCGAAAAGGCAAGGCCGGAGGGTGGGGCTCAGCGCAAACTGGAACAGGAAATATACCGGTTGATAAAAGGTCTTGTCGAATTGGAGTCTCCCAACACCGGCTTCGCCATCAATCTCCTCTTCAATAATGGCACTTATTATTACAATAAGGCCAACGTACCTCTTTCGTTCGGAATTTTTCTCAACTCGTTGGTAGAGTTTTTGGAAGGGCATGATTGCCTGAGCATCTGTCCCGATGAGATGGTAAAGCTGAAAACCCTACTCTCCAGAGGATAACGGGAGATCATCACATCACCATACGTAGCAGGCCTCTTAAGAAGCGTGTTTCCCGGTCTTTTTTGATTGTTTCAGCTGAGCCAGAAATACGGCATGACGGAGGCCGCCACGACCGGGACGATCGGTGGTCACAGTGAAACCGGCATTCCGCAGGCGCTTTTCGAAACTTTCGTCATAATTTTCTCCCCACACAGCCACTGCTCCGCATGGTTTGAGGGCGGCCCGCATATTCTCGATAGCCCGGCTGCCGTAGAGCGGGTCATCGCTATGGTGTGTTTTTGCGTGCGGCCCGCGGTACAGGTCGAGGATGATTGCATCGAAACGCAATTCACCACCGTTTACTGCGATCTGGCGGATTCGGTTGGCAACATCACAGATCTCCACTGTTACGCGTGGATCGCTGACGGCATTGTTCGTCAGAACGGCCAGCGGCCCACGACACCATTCGTGGACAGCAGGGTTCAGCTCTGCCACTATGACCGTGGCTGTGATTGGCAGAGTATCAAGCACAGCCTTGAGCGTAAAGCCCATCCCCAGACCGCCCACCAGAACTCTCGGATTTTCAATCTCTTTAAGATAGCCGCAACCTAGCTGGCCGAGTACCACTTCGGAGCGGTTTGCCAAGCTGTTCATGAGGACCTGAGGACCGATGGTGATAATGAAGTCCCGCTCTCCGCGCTGCCGCAGTTCGAGGGTTCCTTCGTCCGTTAAGATGCTGTCTACTGATTTCCAGGGCTGTGCCATGCTTACCTCTTCTGTTACAGATGGATTTCTCGATTTGATCTGGCCGACCGCAATAAGTACATCATAACTCTGCTGAAACAGGTATTGCAGGTAAACCACTCTCAACCAGCGTTTGTGGATTCATATACTATCCAGCACCTCCCGCACTATCGCCGCCATATCCGGCAACGAGAACGGTTTCTGGATGAAATGCACCCCCTCATCAAGCACACCATGGTGTGCAATGACATCGGCCGTATAGCCTGACATGAACAGGCACTTGATGTGCGGATGTAGTGACAGTACACTTTTAGCAAGGTCACGTCCATTCATCTCCGGCATGATGACATCGGTCATGAGCATGTGGATTTCTCCGGTGTAAACTCGGGCCAGGTGAATAGCCTCGCCGGGGGTGACTGCTCTCAGAACGGTATAGCCCAATTTCTCAAGCATCAGTGAAGCAATCTCCAGGATGGCCGGTTCATCTTCCACCAGCAAGATAGTCTCCTGACCGCACGGGATCGGTGCAACATCATCCTCTGTCACTGCCTGGTTGCTCTCGCTCCACGCGAACCGAGGCAGATAGATCGTGAAGGTCGTCCCCTGTCCCGGTTCGCTGTAGATGTTGATGAAGCCGTTGTTCTGCTTGACGGCGCCATAGACTGTGGCCAGGCCCAGGCCGGTCCCCTTGCCGAGTTCCTTGGTGGTATAGAATGGTTCAAAGATGTGGACAAGAGTTTCTTTGTCCATACCGCCGCCGTCGTCGCTTACGCTTAGTTGTACATACTCGCCGGGTGTAGCCTCCAGATTGGCAGCGCAATATTCTGCATCAATGGTGCTGTTAATCGTCTCGATGGTAATACGACCGACATCTTCGATGGCGTCACGAGCATTGACACAAAGATTGGCCATAATCTGATCGATTTGAGATGGATCCATCTTGACCAGCCAGAGGTAGGCTGCCGGTTGCCAGACAAGGTGGATATCCTCGCCGATCAGCCGTTGCAGCATCTTGAGCATTCCTGTCACGGTTTCATTCAGATCAATGACTTTGGGAGCAACTGTCTGCTTGCGGGCAAAGGCCAGCAGTTGCCTGGTAAGGTCGGCGGAGCGTTGTGCCGTTTCACTGATTTCCCTGAGGTCGACACATACGCGGTGGGCCGGGTCCAGATGCATGAGGCCCAGTTCCGCATGGCCAAGAATGACTGTCAGCATATTGTTGAAGTCATGTGCTACGCCGCCCGCCAGACGACCGACTGATTCCATCTTCTGGGCCTGCTGGAGCTGGCTTTCGAGTTTAGCTTTCTCCTCTTCGGCAAGCTTGCGACCGGTAATATCTGAGATGATACCGTGCCAGAGAGTCCCACCATCCGGCATCCGCTCCGGTTGCGCTTGAGACCAGCGCCAGCGAAGTCCTTGCCTTGGTAGAATAACCCTGAATTCACAGTAAAACGTTTGTAAAGTACGAGCCGATTTCTGAATAGAGGAGGCAACGTTGTTGTAGTCATCTGGATGCAACCGCCCGAAGACCGGGGTGGCATCTTCTTGTACCTCTTCAGGTGTCACTTCATAGATGTCATTTATACCAGGGCTAGAATACGGAAAAGCTGACCGCCCATCTGGATATAACCGGTATTGGTAAATGACGCCGGGTACCAGACGAGCAAGGTTGGCGAGTAAATCACGATTTTTTGTCAACAGATCTTCCGCTCGCTTCCGCTCGGTAATGTCAGTTGCCATGCTCAGAAGCACGCGCTTTCCCCTACTGACTTTTCCAAGCGGTGTCGTCTGGAAGTCCCATATTCTGATTGACCCGTCTTTTGCTGTGACCTTCCATTCACCGTTGTCAACAGTCGTATTAATCTCAAAAAGGTTGTCGATATACTCTTTTTTACTTCCGGTTTTTTCTCCGTAAGCTAGTTCTGTCCAGTCGGCAAGGGTCGGAATGTCCTCCAATGAGTACCCGGAAAGAACTGTCCACCCTTGGCTAAGTTGCAAAACCTGACCATCTTCATCATGGATCATAATCGGAAATGGTGAACCGGAAACAGCTGTCTTGAAAAGCGCTTGAGCCTCCCGTAGTTCTTCTGTCCGCTCCGCAACCCTTTGCTCCAGTTCCTCTGCCTGCTCCTCAATCAGACGAAATGCAAGCGCGTTTTTAAGGGCCAGAGCAATCGGCGCGGTGAGAAGATTGATGATATGACTTGTTTCGGCCGTCCTCTCCACACCCGGCAGGTCGAACAACAACAGTAGGCCGACCAGCTCACCACCCGCCCGCAACTGGAAACGCATCATGGAGTGGACCCCGGCACGCAGTAGTTGGGCGTGCAGCGGATGATCGGCAGGAAATGCTTCCAAGGTGACGGGAAGTTCAGATGTTGTGATCTCATGACAAAAATTGTTGAGCTCGGTCGGGGAAAAGAGCGTGGCCCGCCGGGCCGGACTGACATTCAAAAGTTCATCTTCTGCAGATTCGGAGCGATGGGCTAAAACCATGACGGTTTTGGCGCCGGTCAACTCGCGCAGATGATCGGTCAGCGCCTCGCCCAGCTTCTGCGGTGATGTAGAGACCAGCAGTTCCGAGATGATCTCGATGGCCATCAGTTGGGCAGCGGGTGAGATCTGTTGATGGTTATTACTGATGTTCATGTCAACTCCTCAGCTGTTTTTCCTCTGGGATGGGACTTAAAGTAAGTTGCATGCCACAGACTGCGCTTCCAGCAGCGCTGCCAGCATGCAATCCAGTGTTACCGTTTCAACTCGCCAGGGAAGGCCGCTGTAGGCCGAAAACTCCACCAGATGCTGCTCCGGAACCGGAGTCAGGCCGCTGTCGAGATAAACCAGTACCCCCCGGTTTTCCCCCATCAGGCCATGCGCCACCTCTTTGTTCAGTCCCAACTCGTTCTTCATGATATGTTCCCAGCGCCGTGCCCATTCCGGCAGCACAAGAAAAGCCTCTTCGCGCATCAGCTGGCGATAGCGTTCGCGGCCAAGCAGCAGCTGGGCGCAGTTGATTACAGGAACCCGGCCGACATGAAAACGGCTCACCAGATCGAGCATGTGTGCTGAACAGTCACCATATACAAGAACCAGGCAACCGGGCTGGTCGACGTTCTGTTCCAGTGCGGCGGTCAGCCTCGCCTCCAGAAGCGGCGGATCCATATGCAGCATGGAATCAAGAAACAGCAATTCACCATCGATCAGGCCACGACGCTGCAGTTCTTCCATCTCGGCACGAACAACTCCGCAACTGAGCCAAACGGTGCGGGGCGTCATATCCCACGGCCGGTTTCAGCCGAATAGGCGGCGACTGCGGAAAGCATGGCCTGCAGATTTTCGGTAGGCGTTGTAAGCGGTATATCCGCAGCGGAATTGCACAATATATAGTGCCCGGAATTTCCGGCAGTCCGCAATCGAGCAAGGCTCATTTCGTACACTTCATCAGCAGAAACCATCGGCAGGGTTAAATTATCCAGATTGCCTATCAGGGTAAGATCGGCACCAATTAAACGTCGTGCTTCAGCCAGGTCATCTTTTGAGCTGACAGCGACCCCAAGCAATCCGGCCAAGCCGGGCAGCAGATCCAGATTATGGTTTATGCGGCCGCCGGTATGGTGCAGTACCTTAGGACCGTTGATCTGTGCAAACGTTGCCGTTAAAAGCGGTAGAAAGCGCTCGGCAAACAGGGCTCTGGGAGCGATTTCTGCCGATGCCATCCCCTCGGTAATCACCAGACAGTCGGCTCCGGCCGCCAACAGGGCATTAGCCCATGACACAAAAAACGGTGCGGTGTGGTCTAGCAGCTTCCGGGCACGCTCTTCATCAAAAAGAACAGTCTCCATCCACTGCTCCATGCCGATAATCAGGGCCGGCATGATCCCCGGACCGGGCAGAACAGCGATGACCGGCACCTGTTCCTTGTAAATGTTGGCCAATCGCCGTGTCGCCTCCAGAACTACCGGCAGAAGACCGGTCTGCTCAGGATCCGGCAACGGCAGCAAAAGCGCCTCTGCAGCACTTCGTACCCCCGGGCGTCTAATATTGGGTGCCTGATTGTCACTCCACGCGGTCTCTCCACCAAAGGCTTCAGAGATTGCCGTATAAACAAAGGGGGTCATGACCAGGTCAAAACCGAATTCAGATTGGACCGCCTGCTGGCCGGCCACATATGCGGCGGCATTGCTGTAGAGAGTGCGCAGGTCGACACCGGTAAGCTTTGCACCATACGCCCCCAGCACGGCAAACACAGGCAGTCGGTCCACCGGCTGTCCCATCAAGGTAGCCATAACCCTTTGGTATGAGTTCATGGCGTCACCTCCCCGCAAACCTGTGCCTGCAGCCGCATGCAAAGTTCGTCAACCCCGACCGCGTTCCGAGCCGTGCCGTCACCACCGACCTCTGTCACCAGATCAGGCCGCCAGTTGAAGACAGCGCCACCGACCGCCAGCTTTATCTGCTGTGCCAAGCCACGTGAGTCAATCAGTTCGCGCAGTTTGCGGATGTTTAACGCAGTAGTCTGCATCATGGCCGAAGCCCCGATTACACAGGCACCCACCTCAAGCGCCTTCTCCAGAAAATCCTCTGCCGGTACGTCATTGCCGAGATCATGGACATCCCACCCTGCAGCGGCCAGAAACAGCCCCACTGTCTTGCGTCCGAGGCTGTGGAAATCATCCTCGATATTACCAATGACCACTGCACCCTTGGTCTGCGGGCTGACACTGTTCTCCGGAATACAACGGAGTAGAGTGTCTTCAGCTATTTTTGAGGCAACGAAGTTTTGCGCCAACGACATGGTCTCTTCTTCCCATAAACGCCCAAGCTGGACGATGGCAGGGTCGAGAATGTCGGCAATGACCTGCCGGGGTTCGATCCCTTCAGCAAGAGCCTTGTCAACCAGTGCTGCAGCACCGACACGGTCGGCATTGATCATGAAGGTCAATAACTGTCCACTCCACACTTGTCGGTTCATAGGGATGGCTCCTTTACGCAGGAATTCAAGAGTATAACTATAGCCCAATAACTTCGGATTGCAACTGAAGCTATTTTACGATTTGATTCCTTCTTGAGGCAATCAGAATGTCTTTGTCAGCGCGAGCCAGTGCTTTAATCTCCAATTCTCTAATGCCGGCGGAACTACGGTTATGTCCACTCTCTTGAAATACCACACGGACCGGCTGACGCCCTCTAAAATACCTGGCTCCCCGCCCAGATGCGTGTTGAGCAAAGCGCCGTTGAAGGTCGGTTGTGATGCCGGTGTAGAGCGTGTTGTCCGAGCAGAGGATTATATAGACCTGCCAGTTCATTTTTTCTCCTCATTACAGAAATCTCTTGGCCTCAACATACTTGACGTCTCGGGATGGGGGGATTATATGTTACTGATTCCAACCATCAGTATATACGAGGCGCAGATGAAGGGTCAAAGTCTTCTCGAGTCAATCGGCTCAACTCCGATTGTTGAAATCAGTTCTCTTTGCAATAAGCCGGGTGTTCGGATCATGGCAAAGCTGGAAGGGAACAATCCCGGCGGTTCGATCAAGGACCGACCGGCACGCAGTATGATCCTGGCTGCCGAGGCGAGCGGCGAACTGACTCCGGACAAGATTATTCTGGAGCCTACGTCGGGCAACACCGGCATTGCCTTGGCTATGATTGCAGCGGCCAGAGGGTATCGCATAAAGCTGGTTATGCCCGCCTGCGTTAGCGTGGAGCGGCGCAGCGTGTTGGAGGCGTATGGTGCCGAGATCGTACTTTCTCCCGGGTGTGAGACTACCGACGGTGCGATCCGCCTGGCCCACAAGATTTACGACAGCGAACCGGGAACATATTACATGCCCAACCAGTACGCCAATCCGAACAATGTACTGGCACACTACGAAACAACCGCCCCGGAGATTATGCGCCAGACCGGCGGCAATATCACGCATTTCGTGGCCGGCATCGGCACGAGCGCTACGGTTATGGGTGTTGCAAAATATTTCCGCGAAGCCAAAACGGACGTATGCATAGTAGCTGTAGAACCGGTGTTGGGGCACAAAATCCAGGGGCTTAAAAACATGCAGGAAGCGATAGTTCCACCTATCTACGATCCGCACGCCTATCACCTCAAGCTTGTTGTGGAGGACGACGATGCCTTTGAAACCGCCCGGTTGCTTGCCGCGCGTCATGGGATTTTTTGCGGGATGTCAGGCGGGGCCGCTGTGGCTGGGGCAGTCAGGCTGGCAGTGGAACTGGAATCAGGGTTTATTGTTGTCATAATTCCGGATCGTGGTGACCGCTACCTGAGCACCAACCTGTTTAAATCGATGTGTGCCCAATGTCCGCCGTAGATTTTGCATCTCTTTGAGACCAACGGAAATGGCAATGACTGAGAAATATGGTTCCCTCTCTGTAGAGTTGACTCCTGCTTTAATGCTGGAGTGTAAACTTACCTGGAAAAAACTGTCCTATTTTTTTATTTACATCAACATTCTTGCAGTCTTTCTGCACATCTTTGGATTCGGGGCATCTTTTTTTTACAGCCTTATTTATTGTAACTGCGGCGCCTGGTCCACCTTTGCCTTTCTCATCTCTTTCACACGTATTCTCAAGCCTGAAACATCTGTATCCATGCTTACCAGGGTCATCATGGCATTGTTTTGCGGAACGATTTTAGGCGCTATTGTCTTCACGGTAACAATGGGTATAAAACCTGCTCTCCTACTTGACGAGCAAATCAATATCTTGTTTCGGATGGCTCTACTGAACATCTTCTTCGGGTCTTTTGCAGTGTTTTTTTTAAAATCCCAGGAGCATTTATCCGAAGCAAAACGGCTTATACTGGAAGAAAAACTCCGGAATCTTGATATCAAGAACATGTCTATCGAGACAGAACTGAAACTCCTTCAGGCTCAGATTGAACCCCATTTTCTCTTCAACACCCTTTCGAATATAATCAGCCTTATAGACACTGATCCAGACAAAGCCAGGACTATGATGGAACATTTTTCCGGTTTTCTGAGAGAATCACTGCACATATCAAGAAACACAACCGTCCCAGTTTCTCAGGAACTAGCACTAATTAGAAACTACCTTGAGATTCAAAGTGTGCGAATGGGAACTCGTTTAAGCTATCGTATCGACATGCCCGAGTTTCTGCTGAGCTACAGAATTCCACCATTGCTAATTCAACCACTGGTGGAAAACGCCATAAAGCACGGCATAGAACCGAAGATTTACGGGGGCGAGCTGTGGATAACAGGAGAGATAATTGACGATGTTGTTAAAATAACGGTGGCAGATTCGGGAAGAGGGATTATGGAAAACGCTAACAGTAATGGTATCGGACTGGAAAATATTAGGAAAAGAATCCAAATGTTTTGCAACCAGAAAGGGCGCCTTGTTCTTGAAGAAAATGAACCCATCGGGATAAGAGCGACTATTGAGATTTTACCTTGAAACTGTTCAAAGCTATTATTGCAGACGATGAAGCGGCATTACGGGACTCCTTGAAGAGAAAATTATCCGTTCTTTGGCCTGAGCTGGTTATTTGTGGAGAAGCGGGTGATGGTCTCGCTGCCTTGAAGTTAGGCAAAACTTTTCTGCCCGATATTGCTTTCCTGGACATCAAGATGCCTGGACTTTCAGGGATAGAGGTTGCAAAAAAACTCCCTGAAAATTGCCTCCCAGTTTTCATAACAGCTCACGACGAATTCGCGCTAAGAGCGTTTGAGGCAGGGGCCATTGATTATATTTTAAAACCCGTAACTGACGATCGATTGGAAATGACTTTAATAAGGTTAAAGAAAAGAGTGTCAGGGCTCTCATCCACGCCGCAAAATATCTATGAAATACTCGAAAAGTTTACTTTTACTACCCATAAATCCCATATGCATCTTCAATGGATCAAGGTTCAGCACAAAGATTGTATTAGACTGATTTCGGTATCAGAAGTTCTTTACTTTAAAGCCGCTGATAAATACACCATAGTCAAGACAAGTGGCGAGGAATTCCTTATCAAGAAGACGATAAAGGAACTCGTAGCCGAACTCTCCCCGGATCAGTTCTGGCAGATACACAGAGCAACCCTTGTTAATATTACTAACATCCACAAGATAACACGATCACTTACCGGAGGATTTGAGCTTCAACTGAAAGATTTGCAGGAGATCCTTACTGTAAGCCGTTCATACTCTCACATATTTAAACAAATGTAGCCTGGCCGCAATTCATCCCATCCAAACGCAGTTCGTCGCAGTATTTTCCTCTTCATCGCATTCAAATTGAATCAATTACTAATTGAGCGCTTAATTACAATCAATATCGATAGGCTTTATCTATGATCTATGGATCTCAGCCGACCACTGCGCAGCTGCAGCTGCCACTAAAAAAGTTCCTTTAATTCGGAAAGGAGGTGCGTCCAGTACGGGGTTATTTAGAACAAACTGGGCATAAGAAATCACTGTTTTGCAAAGATTTTCGGAAAGTCGTGTGTAAAAAACAAATTTACTGGAGGGTTAAAATGAAAACATTAGCAGGTGTTATTGCAGTATTCAGTATGATGATGCTCTTTGCTGGGTCGTCTTTGGCAGCTTCCAACTGCCATAAAGTACATGTGGAGGCCACCACCACAGCGGTTGACCCGATTCTTATTTTCGGCAAGTACGCCGGTTCAGCCATGGTCAGTATGGACGGGCAACCGCCAATGCCTGCGGTCGTATCATTAGTACCTGAGATGATTAAGATTGAAGATGATGGCACGATACACCTTACCAACAAATTGACCTTTGATCTTGGTCCGATGGGGAGCCTTACCGTTAAAGACAATGCCGTGATTACACCAACGGAAAACCCTTACGTCTATACGATGAGCTCCAAGCTCAACAACCTGGAAGGCACCGGCATGTTTAACGGCGTGGTCGGCAAGTTCGCAGACCATGGCCAGTTTTCCTTCGCCACGGCAACCATATCCGCCCAAGCAGACGGAAAAATTTGCTGGTAAGTGAAAAACTTAATGGGGTTCGGCGAAATACAGAAGTAGGGTGTCAGACCTAGGTAATTGACTTTTTGTGAGTTCAATTGCGTAGGTCTGACTGGTTACTCCGGTTCATCCAAGTTTAACTACACCTTGCAGTTGCAACTGTGCCATGTTGCGCTCAAACGCCTTGGCGCTGTTGTAACCGCGTTCGCCGAACGGTTGCAATTTCTCCAGCCAGTGCAGCTCCAGCGCGGCGAGCTGTCGCTCCACATTGTCGCCCGGCTCCGGCTTCTCCAGCACGTCGAGCACGGAATACTCAAAATTGTCCGCGCCGAACTCATTCAAATCCTTCTGCAGTTCATGGTTGAAGACGATCTTCCCCATTTTGAGCTGAAACAGCCTGCTATTGCGCGTCCCTTCCAGGTTTGTGCTGCTGTCGATATAGATCCTGCCATTTATTTTATTTTTGATCTGGTAGATCCCCATATCCGGGGCGCTCTGTTTATAGAGCCGCTTGATGTCGGCGCGTCTGCTCTCTTTGGGCATGTTTCCTGATCCTTTCACAATCTGCAACGGCACAACTTGTTGGATTGTCTGTTCACCATCATTATTCTCCCGCCAGTAGGTTGCCCCTTCCCGGCGGATCAATCCCTCATCTACCAGCAGGCGGCGGATGGTGCAGTAGTCGTCAAACAGCGGCATGATGAGCCCGGTTACCTCCTGCTCGGAGTAGCGGTGCTCCGGCTCGAAGCGTAACGCAAACTGTTCCAGTACTATGAGTCGTTTCTTGTGCTGCGTCGGCAACTTCTCCAGGGTTCCGTGGCGGAAGAACGTTTCCAGCACCTTGTGGCGGTATTCCTCCATCCGTCCGTCCTGAAGCTCCCTGCCGGCAGTGGGGGCCGACACAATCTCCCGCAGGGTGGTGTCGAAGATGGCGTCGTTTGCCTGGATAACGACGTAGTACTGCTCTTTGCGACTGCTGACAAGCCCTGCCTGTTCCAACTTACGCAGATGGAACGAGACGGTTGAGGCGGCCAGCCCATGGCGCTTGGCAATCTCCTCTACATATTGGGAACGCTCCAGCAGGGAGTTGATAATGGCCAGTCGTGACTGGTCGGAAAGGGCTTTCATGATGGCAATGCTTTGCTCGGTTTTCATACCGCTTCTCCTGATTCGATAGATGTCGAATCAAAATAAACAAAAAGAGAGATGGCTGTCAATCTGTTTTTGTATGTATCGAATTAAAACATATATTGAATGGAGTAAAACAGATGAATTAAGGTTACGACAACAGTTTAACCAGGGCGGTTGGATGCAGTGGAAGTCCCATAAGCCCAGCCAGTCCCATAAGTAATCCGAAGCCGGCTAAGAACCAGGCGAGAGCCAGGAGTTTACGTTTCCCTGTAAGGGCTGTGATCGCCAGCATGGCCAGCGAAATAGAGAGGGTGGCATCAGACAGATCGAACTGATCATCCCGAAAGTTCAGATCGTCGTACTGTTTTTCAAGTCCCTTGGCCTTCTTGCTCAGAGTAACTTCCTCTGTCTGGTATCGCGCTATGGCATCCTGATACTGATTCTGCTGAACTGACAGCACAGCAATCCCTTTCCCCTGCGCTAAAACCTGCAGTGCCTGCACCTGATTTAACCCCAACTCAGCCATATGGTGTTTGATCTTTTTAGACTGGTATTCGTTCCAGCTGTCAACCGCGTCGGATTTGGCCTGAAGCATGTTTTGAACGATATTGTCGTCCTTCACCTTGGTAACTGCCATAAAAACTGAAATGATGGCTACACTTATGGCTATCCAATTGTTGAGGCGGTTCTTGGCTTCTGATAGATCAAGCCTCTCCTGAAGATCATTTGTCTCATTCATAGTCAGACTCCTTAATTTTTTCACTTGTTTATTGTGCTCATAACGCTGAAAGGACTAATCGGGTGGGAGGCTGACCGGGCGGAACGTTAGCGGAGACCGCGTGCCGCCAAGTGGTTGGCGCTACCGTCTCCGTTCCGCTTCAAAATCTCAGCGATTATCCGCCAGCTTTTCGGCCTGCTCACGAAAACGCTGCTCGTTAAGCGTGTAGCCTTTAACGATGTGGTCTCGCAGAACTCGTGTGGCCCATTGGCGGAACTGGGTCCCTTGTCTGGATTTGACCCGATAGCCAACGGAGATAATGACGTCGAGATTATAGAAACGGATCTTTCTGCGGACCTTGCGGGTCCCCTCGTTTTGAACTACCGAGGAATCCTCGGCAGTTCCATCGGGCTGCAACTCCCCCTCTTTGTAGACATTACGGATATGCAGGCCGATATTCCAGCCAACGGGGCCGGCCATGACCCGCCCGCCCAGGTTTTTCAGGCGGTCGGCGTCCGTGGACGTGGTTATACCAGTCCCATCTCCTTCGCAACAACATGCGGCGTGTAGTCTACTTTCTCGAACTCGACCTTAAATTCCGATTTGCTGAGATGACCTCGCCAGAACTCGACCTGAGGGTTCTGCCCCTGGATAATGAGACATAAAATTTCCATCATATGTGCGTCAATATTCGGCCCGAAATATAGGGCTTTCAAGGCTTCAGGTGAGTACACATACGAGGTTCCAGCCTTCTGGTGGATTAGCCGCCATTCTCTCTCATATTGCCAGTTTATAGATTTTGTGCAGTAAAGGTCTGCAATATGGTCAAAATCGTTCTCTATTAAGCACGTAGCGACGTCTATGCGCGGAATGTCTGGGCTATAGTGGACCTGTTTCAATCTGTCAAACATCTCGAAGTCAGTTTTGAACTCTAAGCAGAAGCCGCGATAGCACCCACCGTAGTGTGCCCACATCAATAAATCATCTTTCTTTTCTGAAAAACAAGATACGCCTCTTAGCTCTAGAAACTGTTGCACGTTTTGCTCAATTGCGGATTTACTAGCCCGGAACAGCATGGACTTTAACTCCTCTTTTGAAGCAGTAACGAACTGTTTCTTCGCGTCCTCTGGCACATCTTCTCGTCCAACGTAATAGCTGACCAATCTGTCAAGATCCTCATCAGAAATCTCTTTCATCACGGTGCTTAACGCACAATCGTAAGGGTCATTAAAAGAAAGAGGAGAAGCCATGTATATGGCCTGTGCCTTTAAATTCTTCAGGCTGTAGGTATTTATATTTTCATACTTGTAAATATGTTCAGGTCTTGCCATCGATTTCCTCTGTATAGCGGTTTGGAAGAACACCCGCCGGCTTTTGGGCGGGTGCTTCTTTCTGGTTGGTACTTCGCCTTTTTTCGATAAGAGTCACACTCTCCGGGGTTTCTTTTTATCAAGTGGTTAAAAGTCTTGATGCGCCTAATTTTGCTGATAGCTTCTTGATGAGATTATAATCGTATTGTTGGTAAAACGCGTTATTTGGGATGATGTCCAATACTGTTGTTCTACAAGCTGTCAACAAAGGGTGCGGCTCTTGTCGTATGCTGGCCAAGATTTTAACCACAACAGCGGCAGCCAGAATGTCATTATTCACGAGCCGTTGCCAAATATGATTATGCTTGTCTACAAAATCATGGCCTATTTTGTCCATAATGGGCGTGATTTCCTCGGGTTGGTTTACTTCAAGAATATGTCCTTCCTTATCTGAAATTTTATCGACGCAAAGACATATGATGCCTTTCGTTCGGGCTTCCAAAGTCATGCGGTCGGTCACTTGGTCAACAGCGCTACGAACATTGTCTTCAACCTTCCTTGCGCTGTATATTCTTTTGCATTGAACATTGAACGTATGGCTATCAAAGACAAATTCAACGTCATCAAATTTGGTGGGGGGCAAACCACAATTATTGAACCACGCAGCGGTTTCCAACTCGAACAAGGTATTTCTTCCGTGGGTATCACCACTACTAGGCTGTTCATCCCATGGCAAAAGTGGCCCTCTTAGTGTCTCTGTCAGCTTTCTCCGTGGAACCATGTGGTCTTTCATTGAGCTAAAGGCTTGAAACACCTCTATGAATGAAGTCGCGCCGGTTATAACGTAGTAAAGCGTTCCTTCATCGTGGTTTTGAAGAAGATCTTGGATAGTTCCACATCTGTAATGTTCTACGATGGTCCGAAAAAGAAGTAATATCTTCTCAAATCGTGTTCCAGTCGTCGCAACACGGATTCTGCGGAGCCAGTCGTTGCAATCCTCTAGTAGCCTTAATTGTGCTTCGAATTTGATTGTTGAAAATATAGGTCTCATTACCTTCTTGACCAACTCGTTGTTGACCGGTTCACGCGCGCGCATAAACCGATGATCTATCCAAATAGAACATTTAGACTGTGAACATGAAAAAATTTATAAATCCAACCGGAAAATATTTAAGCAACTTCATTATAAATACATCAACAAATCTATTCACACTGATACACCTTGAAAGGCCGCATAGTCAAGGAGTTATGGTTTTTTGTATTGCTGATGAGCAATAACACACAGATCCCACTTTATGGACGATGCTCTGCGTATCAAACAGTCTAAATCCAGGACCCGGACTGGAATCTGATTGGGGTGTCAAAACCTGTGTAGCTGGCTTTGGCAATAGGACGTGGAAAGGGTGATGTATTTGTTGGAACATGCAGGCTGTCAAATGCCAATTTTTTGTGGCCCCGTAAGAGTCAACCGGATTGTCAACTGCGACGGCGCAGTTTCGGGACATTGGATGTCGAAGGCGCAATCGGACAGTGACTCCAACACTACGAGTCCCTCACCGTTTTTGGCAAAGCTGTCGCCACGTTGCAGGAAGTAATCACGGGGGTCACCCGTACGGGTCAGCCATACCACCCCCTCCTTCACCCGGATGGCGGGGAATACGGCAGCTGCCAGCGACATTACTTCTCCCTTTTTCAGGATATATTCCATTGCTTTCTTCCTCTCTCCTGGCTGGTTTCAACCAGATGCCATCAGAACCGTTCGCGGTACTCTATCGGGGTGATCCCCATACGCTGACGAAATACACGCCGCAACTGTTCGGCTGATGCGAAGCCGCTTTCTGAAGCCACCATCTCCATCGGATAAACTGTATCTTCCAGAAGGCGGATCGCACGCTCCAGACGGATCTGATCGATATATTTCAGCGGCGTCATTCCGGTTTCCTTCATGAATATCCGCGCAAAATTGCGCGGGCTCATGGCGGCCCTTTCCGCCAGATCGTCAACCGAAAGCTTGAGATGGGCATTTTCCTCCAGCCAGACCAACAATTGAGCAAGCGGCCCTTCAACAGCCATTTGTGCCCGCAGCTGGGTGCTGAACTGCGCTTGCCCCCCCGGCCTCTTCAGATACAGCACCATCCGGCGGGCAATCGCCAGAGCCACCTTTCGGCCACAATCCTCCTCCACAAGCGCCAGAGCCAGGTCTATGCCGGTGCTGATCCCTGCCGAGGTCGCTACCGACCCATCCCGTACATATATGGCATCCGGTTCAACCGTTATACCCGGATATTCCCTGCGCAAGCGCTCCACATCCATCCAGTGCGTCGTCACCCGCCGCCCCTCAAGGAGCCCGGCTTCAGCCAGCAAAAACACACCGGTACAGACCGAGACAAGACGTCGTACCTTGCGGGCACTCATTTTCAGCCATTCGATGAGCTTTGTGTCTACAAGCGCAGGATTCAGATATTCATCCGTGCTTCCGATCACGACGAGTGTATCGATATCCCAGTCAACATCGTACCAGCCGGCATCGGCGACTAACTTCACCCCGGAAGAGGTGGCAAATGGGCCCGCTTCCGCTGCGAGCAGCTTGATGTCGTAGGCAGGTCCACTGTTTCCTTGCTCTCGAAGGCCCCTGTTTACCAGCTCAAAAACCTCGATAACCCCCGCTGTATCAAAGATTTCAACCCCTTCATAGGCAACGATGGCAATGGATTTCATCACGTTATCTCCGTTTGGCTATGTATTTTGTAACCATTGACGATCTGAGAGTATATTTGCACGAAGCCGGCTTTGGCACAATGACAACGTACATGCAGATCCTGCCAAGTTGCACGCAGCGTTGATCTGTGCGAGGTGCTTAAGAAAAACAAAAAGGCGACCATTTGGCCGCCTTTAAAATTATCCAGACCGGAAGGTCTGTTATCAAGCTGATTTCGCTCAGAGATATTCCTCAAAATAGTCCAGATCCTTGTGGAAGGTTTCCTGTATGCGCCAGAGGGAGAAAAGCGCCACCGCCATGCAGAGTGACCCGACGCAGAGGGCGCTCCCCGTGATGCCGAGCGGCGCACGCAGAAGCTGGAACAGCAGGGTGATAGGGACTGTCATGCCGCGCACAAAATTGGGGACGGTGGTGGCCACGGTGGCACGCAGGTTGGTGCCAAACTGTTCTGCTGCGACTGTGACGAAAATGGCCCAGTAGCCGATGCCGAATCCTAGAAAGCCGCAGAAGCCGTAAAAGACGGCGCTGCTGACCCCGGTGCAGAGAAAATACCGCGATGGCGGCAATGGTGATCGCCTGAAAGATCAGTACCACCTTGCGTCGGCTCTGCAGCAACTGGCTCATCATACCGCTGGCAAAATCGCCGAATACCAGCCCCAGATAACAGAACATGACGGCATTTCCGGCGCTGACGGTGCCCTGCACGTTCAGCACCTTGGCAAACTCGGGGGAAAAAGTGATCAGGACGCCCACGACAAACCAGGAAGGGAGGCCGATCATGATGGAGTGCAAAAACCGCCCGAAGCGATCCCTGCTGGTAAAGAGCGACAGGAAGTTGCCGCGTCGGACCCCGCGGTTCTCCATCCCCTTGAACATGCCTGATTCCGCGACCCCCAGCCGCAGCAATAGAAGCGCCAGCCCGAGAATTCCGCCGATAACAAAGGAGGTGCGCCAGTCATAACTCTTGGCAATGAAGTTGGCCAGAATCGCCCCGGAAACGCCGACCGAGGCAACAATCATCGTACCGTAGCCGCGCAGGCTTTTGTGCAGCACCTCGCTGACCAGCGTAATCCCGGCTCCCAATTCGCCTGCCAGACCGACACCGGCGATGAAGCGCAGGACGGCGTACGCTTCAATGGAGGTCACCATAGCGTTGGCCAAGTTGGCCGCTGAATAGATGAAGATCGAGCCGAACATTATCTTCAGCCGCCCCTTGCGGTCCCCCAGGATTCCCCACAGGATCCCCCCCAGCAACATGCCGATCATCTGCATGTTTAGCAGCAGAACCCCTTTGCCGATCAGATCCTGCCCGGTAACACCAATACCTTTCAGACTCGGGACACGCACGATGCTGAAGAGAACCAGATCATAAATATCGACAAAATAGCCGAGCGCCGCCACGATAACCGGCAGGCTGAAAATGGTCATTATAGCGCCCTTTGGAGCAGCTGTTTCCGTAACCGCGTCAGACATGATGTTTCCTCTCAAATGTGGCATAAAATTGTCACTCTGATACACCCGTGTAAACTGCACCGTCAAGTAATTAAAAGAGTCCCCGTTTGGCCGCTTTGTGTCGCCGCTTGGCAGGCAGTGCATATGTGTGAGTAGTTGAAAACGGCGCTTAGTGCTGTATAATGTTTTATTTGCAGCAACGTGCAATTTGCACGTCAAATAAGCAGGAGGTATAACATGACTCAAATCAACGTGGATCAGGAAATATGCAAACATGACGGCATCTGCGCGGCGGTATGCCCGATGGGTATCATCGAACTGAAGGACGGCACGACGGTGCCGAAATTGGTAGTGGGGCTTGAGGATCTCTGCATCAGATGCGGCCATTGTGTTGCCATCTGTCCGCACGGTGCACTGTCTCTGGATAATATGGCAGCGGAGAATTGTCCCCCGGTGAAAGCTGATCTGGCGCTCGGCAGTGAACAGGCGGAGCACTTTTTTAGGTCGCGCCGGTCGATTCGCACCTATCTTGATAAAGCTGTCGAACGCGAGAAACTCGTCAAGTTGATTGACATGGCCCATTATGCCCCGACCGGCAGCAACAGCCAGCAAGTGCAGTGGCTGGTCATTAACTCAAAGGAGCAGCTTCATACCCTGGCCGGTATGGTCGTCGATATGCTCCGTCATCTGATTAAAGAAGGGCACCCGCTGGCGAAGGCCTACAAGCTTGAGCGCTCTGTGGAGGCATGGGAGGCTGGCATAGATCCTGTCTTGCGCGGCGCACCGGCTCTAATTGTCACCCACGCTCCCAAGGGGTATGCCATGGGCCAGGTGGACAGCAGCATTGCGCTCACATTCCTGGATCTGGCCGCACCGACGGTTGGCCTCGGCACCTGCTGGGCCGGATTCTTCATGATGGCGTCTGCACAGTGGCCACCGCTGCAGCAGGCTCTTGCCCTGCCGGATGGGAACGCCTGTTTCGGGGCGATGATGATCGGCTATCCAAAATACGACTACCACAGGCTGCCACTGAGGAATGAAACGGTAATCAGCTGGCGGGAATGAGGTCGGAGTCATGTAACTGCAGGTTTGTTTTCATATCCTGACGAAAAACGCCGATAGGGAAAGTGTTGCCGGTTGAGGAGGGCTACTATGGAACTGTCTGCTATTACTAAAGAGTATAATGTGCCACTGACACGCTCTGAGCGCAATCTGCTATCGCAGCTGCCGGCAACTGCGTCGACGATTTCCGACGATAGATATAAACAGCAGATGAAGACTCTGGCAGATACTCGTGCGGTAGTTAGTCAGTTGCCCGACAGACAGGCGTCTGAACGGCAACGCCGCATGGAAAAGGCCGCAATGCTGAAAGAGCGTTTGAAGATGTTACGCCAGATGATACCGTTTTTCAGCCCCTCTGCGGCAAAATCCCTAAAGAGCGAGATGAAGCAGATATCAGCTCAGATAGCCTCCCTCAGTGGCGGAAGCGGTGCTGGTGGTGGCGCTGGTGCTGCCGTGCCGACAGCGGAGGCTGATGCTGCAACACCTGAATCAGTGAGTGAAACCGCGTCTAAAGTTGATGCCGTGCCGTCAAGCGAGACAGCAGAGGTGGATGACGGGACGCAGCAGAAAGAACAGGCCGCGTCTGATAATACGTTGGAGCGGCCCGGTGTGAAAAATGCTGTCGATAACAGCCAGGACCGTCAATTCAAAGAAGCGGTTGAAGAGCTTAAAAACCTTTACAAAGCGGTGCTGGAAGCGTTGAAACGGAAACAGCTGGCTGGACGTGGCGGCGAACAGCTTGCGAGGCATGCTCCGCATCTTCGGGTCTATTTGGCTACGTCTGACAACACAAACAGTGTTGCAGTCAAAGCGTAAGCCATATCAGCAGTGCAGCCGGTTACCACAAGTAGCCTGTTATCGCCGCGCCTTGCCGCAGATAGTGTCGATGCTGATTTTGAACACCCTGGTCTCTTCACTGGCTGCATTGATATAGTCCAATCCTTCCGCTACAAATCCAGCGGAGTATTTCGGCAGCAACCCTTCCAATCCGAGTTGTTTTTCCCTATCAAAAACCTCTGTTGCTTTGCCTGAGACGACCACGCTCTCATAGCGGGTAGCGAACTTATCCGGCAGTACTTCAGTTGTGCCTACCACACAAAACGACACCCTGCTGTTAGCAGCGAGATTCTTCAACTTGTGTCCTTCCACGGCACAGTGAAAATAGATGGCGTTGTCGATCACGCAGTAGCTGAGTGGAATACCGTACGGTTGGCCGGCGGTATCGCAGGTGGAGAGAATGCCGTATTCACCGCGTTCCAGCAGTTCTCTCGCTTCTGATTCAGTAATGCCCCGTTCCTGGCGGCGCAATTTATGGTGCATGTTTCAATCTCCTATAGATTCAGTAGCTGGGCAAACTCCGGAGCGGTCCGGTTCGGGGCGAACTCGGTAACCTCGTAGGTGGCGACACCATTTAACTTGAACGGGTCATTCTTCAGGATAGCTTCCAACTCTTCCCTGCTTACCCCGCGAGCAAAAATATATCCGCCGTTGCGCGGCACCTTGCGACCGGCGGCGATGAAAATCCCTTTGGCAAAGTAGTCGTCCAGATAGGCGATATGGGCGGGAAGATGGCTATCCACTGTCTCCAGCGGCGTTTGATAGGTTACGGATACGATGAACATAATTGCTCCTGTCGGTGCAGATAGATTGGGGCTAAGCGAGGTGTGATTCTTCTTTGAACAACGCCGGTGGCACCTTGGCCTCACAAGGGATTTTGACCTGGCATAGACCGCAGGGTGTGCCTCCGGTGCCGTAGGTTCTGGTGGCGTAGGGAGCAGTTGTTTCCCGGAGATAGTCGAAACAGGCCTGCTTGTCGTGCCCCTCGATTGTAGTGATGGCGTTGGCCGGACAGCGTTTTGCGCAAGCGCCGCAGGTCCCCTTGGCATACCAGAGGCACCATGCGTGATGGTCGTCACCGTAGACTCGCGTTGTAACCGGCAGGTTGATACGAGATACCACCGAGCCAAAACGAACAGCCTTCCCCCAGCGAGTGATCATAGCATCGGAGAGGCTGAAGGTGCCGTGCCCGGCAACGAATGCGACATGTCGTTCCGACCAGTTGGAGGCCAAACCGAAGCGATCCGAATGCTGATAACCGAAACCGGGTAAACGCTCTGGCGCCACCGATGGATGCCCTGCCAGCGTAAGGGCCTCTGCCAAGTGGAGACGCAGGTCACAGTTAAACTCTTCGCCATGGAAACGCGAACGTGCCCAGCGTTCAGCCGGAATGGTCTCCTCCATGCGTTGGTCAGCACGTGTTTCCGGAGTCTGCGGCAATACATAGCTGATGACCCGTAACTCCCTGGCAGGTGCCGGGGTATCGGGAAATGCAAGGGTATAGGCCTCTTCAGGCGTCCAGAGGAAGGGGCCTATCATCTCTTTGTTGCGAAGAAACAGGGGGTCATCTCCCTGCGCTATCGCAACATGCGGCTTTGCCCAAGCCTTCTCTCCGCTTTCGAGATGCAGGCTGTTACTTGGGGCGGATGCCCAGAAGTCGTGGATGATTCTTTCTACCTGTATGACGGTATCCATAACCAACATCTCCCCACCCTCAATCTACTTTTGGTGCTCCATATTCCAAATATCCCACATTAAGAACAGCCGCCCCTCGGTGAAAACTTCCGGCAGGCGTTTTGCAGCCAGTCAAATGCCTCGTCCAGTGGTTGACGTAACTGCGGGTTAATCAGGATATCCGGGGACTGGTCGTTCCGATCGTGTAAAGCACACCTATATCAAGCCATATGCCATCTTTGGTTGCCAGTCCGGCTACTTCCCGCATATGCTCCTGTCGGAAACGCTCCAGAACATCCGGCTGAAGTTGTTTCAACATACCGCGAAACCCGGCGTTCCAGATCAGATCCCACCACTCGCTTGCATCGGCAAGATAATAGCCCATATTCTTTTGCTCAACCCTGATATCCCGAATGCCCGCCTTCTCAAAAAGCTCCCGGCATCCCGCCTCTGTCGCAATTCGTCTCCACGTTTGGGGCGGCAGTTGGACTCCGTAATCGATCAGCCTTTGTATCATAAGATCTCTGAGCGGGTTGAAGTAGCTTTCCTGGAAATTGCAGATGGCAATGGTCCCGCCCTCCCTCACCAGTGCCGCGATCTGGGCAAGCTGGCTGTCCATGTCCTCTACGAAAAAGATTCCGAACGCGCAGGTTGCCACGTCAAAACCTGCTTCCGAGAGATTGATATCCTGCATGTCCATTTCGAGAAATTCGACGTTGCAAACATTCTGTGTTTCGGCTTTTTTGCGCGCCTGTTCCAGCATGCCCGAGGAAAAATCTATCCCTTTCACAGAGCCGTGCGGAAGATACCCGGACAGCGCCAAGGCGGCATTGCCCGTGCCGGTCGCAATATCAATGACCCGTTCATTGCCGTGCAGGTTCAGGATGGATGCAAGATGTGTAGCGCTTGCAGGGAAGAAGCGAAGCGCCTTGCTGTCGTAGGCTTCGGAGACGGTATTGAAGGTCTCTTTGATGATGGTTGTGCGTTGTGCGTTTTTCATGGATTAGCCCTTTTGTGTGCACAACTCGACAAGACGTGACATGGTGTTTAAGTTTCTTTAGGTGTCACACCTCGCAGCAAGATTACGTAGGTCTTCATGGCTTTGATCAGACTCCGTTTAAAATTTCAACACATAGCGCGCTTATGGCACTCCCGCGCTAAACCGTAAGCACCAAGCTCCCCAACGCCGCTTATTTTGCGAAGCGCGCCGCCATCCGCCGCTTCATCTCATCAGTTGACACATCCTCAACATGCGTTGCCAGGTTCCATACATTGCCGAACCGGTCTTTTACCGCGGCCAGACGATCACCCCAGAACTGGTCGGCCGGCGCCATCGTCGAAGTTGCTCCCGCCTCCAGGGCACGTTTGTAGACGACATCCATGTCATCTACATACAGATAGAATGCACCCGGCATCGGCACGCAGTCTCCCCCCATCGGCTCACCCAGCATAATAATGGAATCGCCTATCCAGACCTCGGAATGCGCAAGGGAACCGTCTGGCATCATGATCCGCTCTTTTTCCCTGGCATCAAACGCCATCTTCATAAATTCAATCAACTCTACGGCGCCATGAACTGTCAGAAAGGGGGTTACAGTGTGGTATCCTGCTGGAATCGGTTTTACGCTCATTTTCTTTTCTCCTTTGTAGTTGAAAGGTGGAGCATCTTGTTTATTTCAGCTCCTACAACTGCCACTTTCCGTAATGGACAAATTCACTTAGCGGCTTGCGTGACGGACCACCCTTGACGTCACCAGCAGGATAGCCGAGCGGAAATAGCCCGACAATCCGTATGCCTGGAGGTATTGCCAGCAGCTTTTTGAGCTGCTCTTCATCGAACACGCCGACAAAGACACTGCCGAGTCCCTGATCGTGAGCCGCCAGCATCAGGTTTTGCGTGGCGATCCCCATATCTGTCATGTAATACTGCTCCCCGCGAAGATCCCCCGACTGGTGCGGATCTGCACAAGCTACAATCACGATCGGTGCCTGGGCCAGCGCTTTCTGGGCCGGATTACTCTTGTACCCATATGTGGCAAAGAACGACTCCACGAATGAAAGCTCGCTTATTTTATTTCGGATCTCCTGATCCTGAACGACCACCAGTTGCCAGCACTGCTTGTTTGACCACGAAGGGGCCTGCTGTACCGCCTCCAGCACTGCCTGAAGCTTTTCCGGCTCTACCGGTTGATCGGAAAATTTGCGCACACTTCTTCTCGTTTTAATCGCTTCCAGTGTTTCCATAACATTTCCTCCTTGTCGATATGGTTTTGTCGCCTCAATGGTGTGTAAGAAGTTATTTTTAAGTGTTAGACCTGTTGCAACTCTTTTCCCGCATAATTGGTAAAAAGAGCAGCATGGTAACCAGTGCTACACCGCCTGCGACGGCGAATCCTGTGGAGTAGCCGATCTGTTTCAGGGCGATGCCCATGACGGTGGAACCGGTCATCATGCCCAGATAAATACAGCTGTTATACATCCCCATCGCCAGCCCACGCTGCGCAGCCGGGACAAGTTCCGCAATCAGGGCGCCGACCGCGGTAAATGTAAGGGCCATCCCTACCCCCATGACAACCGCACAGCCTGCAAGATGCGCGAGCTGTACCACCTGCCCCAGCGCAATCAGTGCCACCGCCAGACAGAACAGTCCGGTCGCAACGAGCCAGCGGCGGTCAACGCGGTCGGCAAGTTTGCCGATCGGCACTCTGCCGACAACATTGGTAACGGCCTGAGCGGCAAACAGAAAGCCGACCTGGGCCGGATCATAACCCTGTTGTGAGGCATACATTGGAAGAAAGGTCAGGAATACACCGAAACCGACACAGCTACCTGCGGTTGCCAGCAGACAGGCAAGGAGACGGTAGTTGAGTAGTAGCTCGAAGCTTGCCGCCAGGGCGGCATGCAGGTCCGTACCGTGGCGGGGAGGGCCTTGTGGCAATACGAGCAAGGCCAGCAACGACACCACTACGAGCAGGCTTCCGGAGACGAAGAAGACCTCGCGAAACCCCAGTGCCTTAGCCAGATAGCCACCTGACGCCGGACCGAGGGTCATGGCGATATAAATAGCGGTGGTATACCAGCCATAAGCCTGGCCAAGCCGGTTGGCCGGCATGACATCGGCCACCAGCGAAAGCATACCCGGAGCAAAAGCTGCCAAACCGGCACCGAAGAGGATGTAGGCCGCAGCCATCTGCCCCGGCTGGTGGCACTGCGTCACCAACAGCGAAGAGACCGCTGTGGCGACCACACCGGCGATAATCGGCAGCTTGCGACCGGTACGGTCGGCCAGCAGGCCGGCGGGAATAGACAACAGTCCCGCCGTCAGCATGAAGGCCCCGTTAATAGTCCCTATCTGGGCCGGCCCGGCACCCAGCGTTGCCGCATACAACGGCATAACCGGGATGCGCAGGTACGAGCTGAAAAAGGTGGCGAAACCGACCAGGCAGAGGAGCAGAAATGGGGCAAGATCTTGTCTTTTTTCAGTCATAGCTGATAACTCAAGTTGTACAAGCCGCGGTGTGCGCGGTGGGTTTATAGATTGCAAGAGTTTTCATGGCACTAATTTCCCATGAACAGGATCAAAGCGCAATGACAACGAACACACACGTTATGCAACAGAGACAATATAAGAATCAAGTTGATTTTCGATTGATAGAGCGAAACTCCTGCGTCATCCCGCCATAACCCCAACTATCAGCATCGACATCCTGTATTACGACATAACTGGCCGGATGCAACTCCCCCAGAATTGTCTGCATAACCTGAAAAACCGCCTGCACATAATCCGCCTTCTGCTCTTTGGTATTTGTACCGTGTGTTACCCTGATATCCAGGAAAAACGTTTTAAGTCCCTGCAGCTCCACCGAAATTCCGCCCACTGCCCACCGGTGCTCTTCGAAGTAATTAACTACGATTGCGATCAGATCATGTTTCTTGTCAAGGATATCGGTTGTCAAACTGGTCAGCGCATCAACAACCTTGTTTGTCACGCCATGGACCTCGATACCGGATATTTCCATCTGTAGATATGGCATATATGCTCCTTGTTTTTCGAGTTAATAACTTCGGAAATGAGTATTCATACGTCAGAACGCTAAGGATGCAACTCTCTTGCCCGCTGATTGGAAGAGTAGATGTTGTCCCGTGCCGGAGTCCCACCACTCTTGATGGCAGTAAGCCACTCGTCGGTAGTCATCACCGAAGCAAAGCGCGCCTGCATAACCACGGTCATCACCCGATGAATTTCCTCGGCTGTGGCGCTGCCGGCCCGATTGGCATAGGGAAGAGAACCGGTGGCGTCTGACAGTAATTCCACGGTGAATCCAATATGCAGGCCATCGATGACAGTCGACATATCACAATTGTGCGTCATGTACCCTGTCACCGTGATGGTATCAATGCCGTTATTACGTAACCACTCTTCCAGACCGGTGTTGGCAAAGGCGCTGGGGAGATCTTTCAGCACGTAATGGTCCCAGCCGCGTTCCGTGATGCTGCTGTGCAGTTCTGCTCCGTACGTCCCTCTGGCCATGATCGGCATGGTTTCCGGAAGAATGTTCTGAATTACTACTACCGGTATCGAGGCTTCTTTGGCGGCATCCATTGCTCTGCTGATGTTGGCCAGTGAATGCCCAACCGGCGGATATTCAATCGGCACATTGCCGCCAATATAATCATTTTGCACATCGATGACAATCAGGGCTCTACGTGTCTGGCTCCTCATGATCCTGCTCCTTTTATTGAGGGGAAATGTGTTGCGCTAAAGGTATCATCGTTCATTTAATCCTTGAATAAAAGTGGCCCAGATGTCAATATTCGACAGAATCGGGCCATTTGTTGCTGTATGAACGGGAGTCTGCGATGTCCATAAAGAAAGTGGCAGTAATAGTATTCAACAACATCAGCCCGTTTCAATTATCCGTGCCGTGCATGGTTTTTGCCGGTGTGCGCTTTGATGGCGAACCGCCACTTTTTAAAATGCTGACCTGCACCGCTGAAGAGGGGATACTACAAAGTAACGCTGGCTTTGGTATCGTTAGTGAGTATGGTCTCGATGCGTTGGGTACTGCTGATATTGTGGTGGTGCCGAGTTGGCGGGATACCGGTGAACTGCCGCCGGAGTCGCTGCTTGCGGCCTTACGGGCAGCCCATACGCGAGGAGCGCTGGTTGTCGGGCTTTGTTTGGGAGCCTATGTTTTGGCTGCGGCGGGGCTTTTGGATAATCGACCGGCTACCACACATTGGAAGTGGGCCGACGAGCTGGCCCGCCGCTATCCGACGATTCGGATGCAGCCGGACGTGCTGTATGTGGATGACGGCGATATCATTACATCAGCCGGAGTTGCTGCGGGGATTGATTGCTGTCTGCATATTATGCGGCGTTTCCACGGAGCGGAGCTGGCCGGCCGGGTTGCCCGGCGGATGGTGGTGCCGCCACATCGCCAGGGGGGGCAGTCACAGTATATTGAACAGCCTATTCGCCGTTCAACCGGTGAGGATAACTTTGCTACGCATCTGGAGTGGCTACAAGCCAATCTGGAGCACCCTCACAGTATCGATTCACTGGCGGAACGCTTTATCATGAGCCGGCGCACCTTCACCCGCCGCTTTCGCCAACTCACCGGTTGCACCGTCGGCGACTGGCTTCTAAACCAGCGTCTTAATCTGGCCCAGAGACTGCTGGAAACGGGTGCCGCATCTATCGATCATGTCGCACAACAGTCCGGTTTCGGTTCCGAGGTCTCCTTGCGGCAGCATTTCAGCAAGGCATTCAGCACTAGTCCCTCCCGCTATCGTAAGGAATTTCGAGGATAGTGATCCCTGTTATTTGCTCTTGCCTGCATCAAAGATCAGCGGTTGAGTAATGTCATCATCGATGCCGGATAACGCTCTCCGGCTGCCGCTCCCTTGGGGAGTGCCGCTGCGATCTCAGCCATTTCCTCCTCGCTGATGCTCACCGCTCCGGCAGCGATATTCTCCTCAAGGTACTTCCTTCGCTTGGTTCCCGGTATCGGCACGATGTCCTCTCCCTGAGCCAGTACCCAGGCGAGAGCCAGCTGTCCGGAGGTAATCCCTTTCCGCTCGGCAATAGCGGTGATCTGCTCCACGAGTTCCAGGTTTTTCGTAAAATTATCACCCTGAAAACGGGGAGAGTTGCGGCGGTAGTCGTCTGCTGCAAAATCATCGGGACTTTTCAACTGCCCGGTCAGAAAACCGCGACCCAGCGGACTGTAAGCCACAAAGCCGATGCCCAGCTCCCGCAAGGTCGGCAGCACGTCGTCCTCAGGATCGCGGGTCCAGAGCGAATATTCACTCTGCAGCGCCGAAACCGGATGTATGGCATGAGCACGACGGATCGTCTGAACGCTTGCCTCGGACAGCCCGATGTACCGCACCTTTCCCGACGAAACGAGATCAGACATGGCCCCCACGGTCTCTTCGATCGGCACCTCGGCATCCACGCGGTGTTGGTAATAGAGGTCGATATGATCGATACCAAGCCGTTTCAATGAAGCATCACAGGACGAGCGGACATACTCCGGCCTGCCGCTGATGCCGGTAATCGGTGCCCATCCGCCGTTGGATGGTTGGGCACGCACAATGCCGAACTTGGTGGCAACCACCACCTGATTGCGCTTCCCTTTGATCGCTTTCCCCACCAGCTCTTCATTGGTGAACGGTCCGTACATGTCGGAGGTATCGAGAAAATTCACCCCGAGATCAAACGCCCGGTGGATGGTGGCAATCGATTCCACTTCGTCCCGCCCGCCATAAAAATCCGACATCCCCATGCAGCCCAAGCCTTGGGCCGATACTGTCAATCCTTCTGTTCCCAGTTTTCTCTGTTTCATGGTCAATCTCCTTTTACGTCTTCGTTGCAGGTTGTGGTCAAATATGAGGGATTGGGAATTGGACAATTCAAAGCAGCTTTTGTATATATTATCTCTACTCGGGAAATGTGGGCATTTCGACAATGGGGATTGTAATAGTAAAGGTTGTACCTTGACCTGGTTTGCTATCAACCAGTATTTTTCCGTTATGCTTTTTTATTATATCGTATGCTAAGCTCAAACCAAGACCTGTGCCTTTGCCGACTTCTTTTGTTGTAAAGAACGGATCGAAAATCTTGTTTATTTTATCTTCCGGAATTCCGCAGCCTGTGTCCGAAATAGAAACATGGATGAAACCGTTTTCATCCCACGTCTTCACTACAATTTCACCCTTATCTTCTATGGCATGAGCAGCATTAATCAGTAAATTCATAAAGACCTGATTAAGATGCCCAGGATTGCACATGGTCATAGGAATATTTCCGTACTCTTTTTTCAAAGTTACTTTGTATCTCAACTCATTCCAGACGATATTTATGGTGCTTTCGAGACCTGAGTTAATGTCAGCCATATTTAACTCCGACATATCCAAGCGGGAGAAACTTTTGAGGTCGAGAACAATCTTTTTTACTCTATCTGCTCCTTCGATAGACTCGGTTATCAATTGCTTGGCATCTTCCATAATATAATCAAGTTTCAGCATTTTCCGTTTATCTTCAAGCCCGGTTTCACAACCGCAATTTATTGAACCTATGAAGTCGGACTGAGCAAGAATAAACTCATTCAGTCTGCTGATATATTTATCAAGTGTCACAAGGTTGCTGTTTATGAAACTCATCGGGTTGTTGATCTCATGGGCCACGCCTGCTGCGAGTTGCCCCAGTGACGCCATCTTTTCGCTTTGAATAATCTGCGAATGTGCTGCCTTCAGTTCAATATATGCATTTTCGAGCTCCAGGTTTTTTTGTTCGAGTTTCCCCTCAGCCAACTTGCGTTCCGAGATGTTTTCAATCATACCCAAAACATAGGTAACATTTCCGCTCAGATCGTGCATTGCCGTAGCTGTAAGGTTGCACCACAGAGGCTCCCCATTCTTTTTGAGATAACGTTTTTCCAATTGAAAAACAGCGAAATCGCCTTTGAACATCTGTTGCGACAACCGGTGGCTCTTTTTAACATCATCCGGATAAGTAAGATCCAAAAAGGTGCGGCCGATACACTCTTGTTCGTCATACCCAAGCATCCCGCAGAAGGCTCTATTTACTTTGATAAACCTTGAATCCAGACCGGCTATGATCATGCCGATAGGACCGTCTTCAAATATCTTCCGGAACCTTTCCTCACTTTCACGAAGCGAGTTCTCCGTCTGTTTATGTTCAATAATTTCTTTATAAAGTTTGTCTGATTGTTCGATTACGCTATTCTCATAAACCTCAAGCATTTGTTCCAGGGCGGCAATTTTAGACCTGAGAATCTCTATTCCCAAATTTTCGTTACAGTTTCTCATAAGGCATATCCATTTCTGTATTTAGTCAGTTAAGAGAATACTGCCTTTTCAAATGGCAGCACGGCCATCTTAATGTTCAATGCCAAGGTTTTGAAAAGATCTGCCATTTCCTTTGATATTGGGACTTTCAGAAACATAATAACCGCAAAAATGTCCCCCGATGGCAGTAAACCGCCGAACCCTAATACCGATTTAATACCGCATGGGATAACGAATTCTTCCTGTGCCGGGATATAAGGGCTGCCGAGCGCTTCAGGGACATGGAAGACGTTATAAGTCCTCTGTTCCATATCCATCAATAGTTTTGGATCCGGGTTGACGACCAGACTAACACTGATTCCCAATTGGTTGATCAGGTTCCGGATCATCGGAATCTGTTCTACAGCAGTCTCGCTCGGCAAAGGTATCGCTTTGTGTCCGTTTGATGATTTTCTGGACTCCCATTTTATATTCTCTCCGACAGTTGCCAGAAGAACCAGACATTTCATTTCAGGAACAGCTGTTTGGCCCCCCAACATATTCCTGGCATAGTTTTGAAGCTCATTGTCGAGCTGTCCGTAACCATGAGTTTTGAAAAAGCGAACTAGTGCGCATGCCCTCTCAGCGGTCTGTCCGTCAACCAGATTATCATACAGGTGCCTGACAATCCTGTTGGACGCCTCTTCCATGCATGTGGCTCCATCACCGCACTTGCGAAGTACTTTTCCGCATTCGGTCATTTCACGAATAGTAAAATTAGTTATGTCATAAGCTGCTGGCGAGTCATGTGGTGTATCCATGTCCTTTTCCCCCTACTCGATCAAGATTCAAAAAACAGCCGGTATAGCACAGATATCACGAAAATTTTCCGGAAACCCCTTAATTTAATATCATCAGTTTAGGGCTGTTTTAACGAGTCGCTGTTTATTCCTTGCAGCTCTTTTTTTCTCGTGGATCATTCTCCTGATCTCAATTTCACCACCATATTTGCTCAGCAGCGACGGGCTGTCCGGGTGATGCTTCCGGTAGTTGTTTTCGATCATCCCTTCGTTGAAGTTGGCGTAGCAGTAGCTGCAGCGGAAACGGCAGCTGTTGTACATCCCCATGTCCACCGATTCGATGCAGTTGCAGGCGGCACGCTGGTTCTTGTCCTTCCTTGAAGTTACGTTGACGCCAAACAATTCCCGGATAAGGTCGCCGTCGATGCAGGCGCCATGCCGGATACCGATGGCCGCTAAATCCACATCTTCGCTGCAGGAGAATATCTGCAGGTTATGGCGGTCGGCCACTACCTTGAAGCCACGTGCAAGCTGCTCAAGCGCTTCGCTCTGCCCCGTCGCGGCGATGTCCTCCAACTCTATGTCGGTTCCAGCCAGAGCCCTGTTCAGCCGTCCCTGCCCTTTGCCGTAGAAATCGTAGAAGCTGAAAACCAGGCGACGGGTAGCGTCCTTGAGTCTGCCCGCGATCCGCTCCGCCTGCTCAAGGTGCCACAACACCGGCGTTGTACTGCTTAGGATGACCGGATCGTAGCGCCATACAACCCGTTCCGCTCCGATGCGACCTGCAAGTTCGGCCATGGTGTCGATACGCTCCTGCAGCGGCGGAACGCCCGGTTCGAAGATTGTATCGTAAGGGTTGAGGGTGAATTGGAAGTAGTAGTTCAGGGCGCGCTCGTCCAGCTCATTCAGGTGTTTTATAAGCGGCTGCGGGTTTTTGGTCCAGAAACAGACCGCGCCCACATCTTCCGGCTTCAGGCTGAAGCCGGTGACCTGTTTGTTGTTGAAGGGGTTGACCCGATAAAAATATCCACCCCGTACCCTCTTCATAAACCACTCCGCATAAAAGGCCGGTATGTCGGTGCGCCTGCTGGCAGAAATGATCATAGCCCCCACCGCCCCGTTTGAATCAGGCTTCCGGCACTTCTATCTTACCGACTAGCCTGGTGAAAAATTCCGGGATGCCGGTTTCAAAGGTCAGCCGTTTGCCGTTGACCGGGTGTGTGAACGAGATGGATCTGGCATGCAGTGCCAGGGTGCCATAGGAATCGTTCCCCTTGCCGTATTTTTTGTCCCCCACGACCGGGTGTCCTTTTTCCGACAGGTGTACCCGTATCTGGTGCTTGCGGCCGGTGAGGAGGTGGATTTCCAACAGGGAGAATCCTTTAGCCTCTTTCAGAACAGTATATTCCGTATGGGACAGCTTCCCGACTGCCGGATCGGGTGTGGAATAAACCGTAAAAGCACTGTTTTCGGTCAAATAGCTGCTGATTGTGCCGTTTTTAGGTGTCAGTGAGCCATAGACAACCGTAAGGTATCGCTTCTCGGTTTCCTGCCAATGATCCTGCAGGTAGATTTTGGCCGTTTCGCTCTTGGCAAAGATCAGGATGCCGGAGGTCTCACGGTCCAGACGATGTACGATGTAAATCCGGTTTCGGGAGCGTGGATCCCCCTTACGAACATAATCGTTGAGTATCGTGTGAACTGTTCTTGATTTGTCCCTCTCAGTTCCCATTGTAAGCAGGCCGCACGGTTTTTCTATGACTATAATATCTTTGTCCTCTTGAAGAACAGTAAGGCCTTTGGGTTGATATTTTGACGGTGGGCGTTTCGTGGTTTGCATGACATTCTTTCTCAAAAAAATTGTTTTTCCGGTTGCGTGCGAGGAGCATTTAAACTAACATGCCTGCAAATATCAACCAATCATAAATTTCATATGTGCTTCCGATTCTTCCTCGATATTTCCTGCCGGAACACCGGTACCAGAATAACAATAACTGCATAGGGAGAATATAACAATGAATGAGCAGCTTCAGGCAACGCCGATCTGTGATCGGCATCGCGCCTTGAATGCCCTGATGGCGCCTTTTGGCGGTTGGGACATGCCGATTCAGTACGAAGGAATTATCGCTGAACATAGCTGGTGCCGCAGCAGCGCCGCGCTCTTTGATATCTGTCATATGGGAGAGTTCCTTTTCCAGGGCGATTTTGAAACAAGCGGCCTTGAGGATGTTTTTACCTTTTCGGTGAAGAGTATTCCTCTCGGGCGCTCACGTTACGGCTTTCTGCTCAACGAACAGGGGGGGATCATCGACGATCTGATCGTCTTTCGCCTGACTGAGGATAAGGTCATGATCGTAGTCAACGCCGCCACGGCACCCAAAGACTTTACCGTTATTCAGGGGCGACTGAAAGGTGGTGTTTTTACTGACATTACCGCCACCACCGGCAAGCTGGATCTTCAGGGGCCGCTCTCCCGCTATGTTATGGTTGAAATCTTTGGGGACGAGGTCGCTACGATCCCCTATTTCAAATTTATCACGGTCAATATCCTCGGAGTTGAAGCGATTGTCAGCCGCACAGGCTATACCGGTGAGCTTGGGTATGAAATTTTCATCCCGTCCGATAAGGTCTGCGAACTGTGGGATCTGTTACTGACGGATGAACGGGTCAAGCCGGCCGGTCTTGGCGCACGTGATGTACTGCGCCTTGAGGTCGGCTATTCACTCTACGGCAGTGATATCGACGAAGAGACCACGCCGCTTGAGGCGGGGCTGGAAGGTTTTGTCAACTTTGACAAAACCTTTGTCGGCAAGAAGGCACTGCTGCGCCTGAAGGAACAGGGTGTTACCCGTAAAAAGGTAGCCTTTGAGGTCGCCGGTCGCCGTTCACCGCGGCATCATTATGATATCTGCTCAGCAGGGGAGACGATCGGCAATGTGACGAGCGGGGTGTTCTCACCGATGCTAGGCAAAGGGATCGGTATCGGTTTTATCAAGCCGGGGCTAGCTGCTGTCGGCACACCGCTTACCATAAGCCACGAGCGGGTCAGCATGGAAGCGATCGTCTGTGAGCTGCCGTTTTTCAAGGGTGGCTCGGTACGTTCGTAACAAATGATTAAAAAGTCCCCTCTCCATGAGGGAGAGGGTTAGGGTGAGGGGGTAAATGCTGCAGTTCTCCCCTCATCCGGCCTTTGGCCACCTTCTCCCTCAGGGAGAAGGAAC
>JANXYR010000067.1 GCA_025355965.1 Geobacteraceae bacterium | reverse complement strand
AGTTTCATCAAAAAGACGGACAAGACACCAAAACGGGAACTCGATATAGCGCTCACTCGGCAGAAGGAGGTAATTAGTCATGAGCTATAAGCCGGTTACGTACCACCCCAGGAAAAAATTGGAGAATGAGCTTCAAGACCCAGATTTCAAGAAAGCATGGGAAACCTTGGATGATGAATTTGCCGCACTGGATGCCCTGCTAGCTGCACGGCATCAGGCCGGGATGACCCAGGAACAAGTGGCCGCTAAAATGGGTGTTTCACAGCCGTCGTTGGCGAGGGTTGAAGCATCGCTCGGATCGCATCGCCATTCCCCATCTCTTGAAATGCTCCGCAAATATGCTGCAGCTGTTAATTGCAAACTGGAGATTAAGCTGATACCTCAACACTCGTGATTTAATTCTCTCCTTTTCAGGCTCAACGCAGTGGGAGAACTCTCGCCGTTTTTTGGGCGGGTGTGCTTCTTCCTAGTTGGAAAACTTCTTCTTTGCTTGGTTATTGTTTCTGTCACTACAATCGTCCCAAAGCCGGCTTGCAGCCTGGAAAAAATCCAGATTCTGTTCGTTTGTTTCAAATTTGCTTATTGCATCAATTACTATTTGAGGATTTCCGGTTTTTATCTGCTCTTTGATAGTACGTAAGCTATTTCTGACAAATAACCGTTCATAACCTTGGCTATGTAATCTTACTCCTTCAAATGCTGTAATGCAGAGCAATAGAGATGAAATCCCATATATCAATCGCAACTTAACGCCGCACTTGAATTCTGCTCGAATCCACAAAACTAACGTCATCAAGGTCAATATAAATATTCCAAGTGGTGCATAACCTGCTAATAGATATTTGAATATTCCCATTTACATCCTCTTCCAACGTTTTAGGGGATGACCGGCGGCTAAAATGCGTCAGTTTCCTCGACGCGTTTTTGTCCGTCCGCGTCCATCCCCGTTGTTGAGCATAGCCCGTGGATCGGAGCTATGGGGTTTTCTTGTTTCTGCCTTACCTGATTTTGTGGTTTATCACTTGGGAAATTGATCTTTTGTGGAAAACCGCTCTGGTCTTGGGCGGTTTGCTTGTCTGATTTGCCTTTGACTCTCCCATAAGATTCGTTTTTCCTGTTTTTAAGCCGTGCATCATCATCGACCGGTCATCGTCAGCCATTTTATTACCGTCCATTTCATGCAGCGTCCTTCAGCGGAAACTTCCTGGTCACGCCTCTGAAATCAGGCCGGAATACCTCTTTCTGGATCAGTCTCGCCCCGCAGATCGGGCAACGACTGGGGTCTTTATCGCCCAACTTGGTTACACACTCCTGCCACGTCCTGACTTCAGTCTCCTCTACTGGCCCCTGGCCCAGCAGCTCCCGGCAGCGGTTCAGGTCCGCCCGTCGGCTCCCGGCAAAGATCCCGTAGGAGCGCACCACCTTGAACCCCGGCTCCGGAACATGCATGAGCACCCGGCGCACGAAATCATTGAGCGGCAGCTCCAGCTCTTTGGTCTTCTTGCCGCCCCCCTCGCCATCTTCTCGGTAGTCCTTGTAGCGGAACCGCACCGTTTCTTCATCCCAAGCGACGATACGCCGGTTCGAAATGGAGCCGCCGCGCATGTAGCGCCCCAGGTAGGTCAAGACGCCCTTAGCATGGTCGTAACGCTCCCGGATGCAGACATTCCACTTCTTGCGGCCCAGCTTGTTCAGGAGGTTCAATGCCTGCTGCAGCCGCTCTCCAACCGGGACGGCAAGTTTGCCATTCTCCAGATTCTGCCGCACTGCGGCGATGAATTTGCCCCGGAACAAGTCCCTCGCCACCCGACCGGGCAGCAGGTAGCCGTTTGAAACGGCACGCCATGTGCCGTCGGGCGCGAGCCCGCCGCCGGTGACCAGGCAGTGCACATGCGGATGCAGCCCCTGCATCTGCCCCCAGGTGTGTAGCGCGATGGTCATGCCCGGCTCTGCCCCCAGATATTTGGGGTCGCCCATCAGCTCAAAGATGGTATCCTTTGCGGCATGAAAGAGGATATCGGTCATGGCCCGCACATTGGCCAGCCAGAGGCGGTCCAGCGCACTGTCCAGGGTGATGATCACGTGGTAATAGTCGCAATCGAGCACCCGTGCTTTTTGCTTGTCCAGCCAGCGCTCCACCGAGGTATAGGCACACACCGGGCAGGAACGGTGCTTACAGGAGTTGTACCATTGCCTCTCCACGTGCCCCTCGGGGCACGCCTGCACATGCCCGCCCAGCGCAGCGGTGCGACAAACGGTGATCTGCTTCGCCGCCTTCCACATGTGTGGCGGCAGTGGCTTGCCACCGAATTGCTGGTTTAAGCCGCACTCTATGATCTGCTGTAAGTTCACCATGAAATACCTGTAAGTGGCGTAACTTCCTTGAATCATTATTCAATTTGCTCAACGGGGCTGAGGCACCACCGGCTTGACCGGTGTTGCCGATGGTTAGTCATTTTCGGTGATTACGCATGGGACAAAAGTTTGTCGATGGCATCGGAGTATATTTTTCGTTTTTCTTTTGCAACTTCAGTCTTTTCAGAAAGGGCTACAGCAAAAACGCTTCCGTAGTCTTGTGCCATTTCATAAGTTTCTTTGTAATTTTCTGTGGCCCTGTCGAAGCTTTTTCGTTTCCAGAATTTCCATGCAGGTATGGAATTTCTGAATTTAACGATGGCAGCAAGATGTTCGTTGTGGAAGGCGTATGTGAATTGAGCAATCGGGCAGTCTGGATTTTCTCTGAGGTTGAGAATTACTCCGTCAAATGCACTTATAAACTCTTCAGACGCCTTTTGTCTCCGGTCTATGGAGTTTTTCGCGTAAACCCCGATAAGTGCAAGACTCAAGGAACCAACTATTCCGAAAAGGAACATTTCTCCGCCACTGAAGAAAACGCCAAAAATAGTCATACTGATGCTCTCGCTGCTTTTGTTATCGGTATATGGGTAGGTCTCATTTTGTTTTTTATTATTTTAATCATTCTTTGACTAACGGTTTGGGCGCTGACCTGACGGCTTTATCGGTCAGGTCTTGCGGCCTTGTTAGGCATTTCTTTTGTCATTTTCTCGACCACTTTGCGCAGAGTCTGATCGTCCATTTTGCCGTAGATTTCGGGGTTCACACGACGCATCCACTGTGCACAATATTTCTTGCAAACTTCCCTTGACCACTCTAGCCGGTTCTGAAGATGATCAAATGATGGGTCGAATATGAAAGGAACATCTGCGTAGCGGGAGTGTGCCTGGATGTTTTCAATTGATGTGGCTTGTACCTCATTTTTGAGATTTTCATATTCGCTTTCGGTAATAGAGAATGGCTCCCAAGTCGCTCCAGGACTCATCCCACCTCCATTTGTGCCGGCTTGAAAAGTCTCATTTAAAAGGTGTAAAGGCGGGAATACATCGCAAGACGTGAAGTAGGGGATGTCATATATGAAGAACAACAGAGGTGCTTCGCAGGGCTTTTCTCCGCAACCAAAGTCGTAGCGCAAATATCGGATTATTCTGCTGGCTTTAGTCATATCCGCTTTTTCTCTCTTTTGTCGTCTAACGGCTGTGAGCGCAGCGGCGGAGCGAAGCGGAGGCCATCTGCCGCGCTTTGTTGGAGCTTATTTTGTGAACTTCCGGGCTCTCGCATGAAGTATCAAAGCAATCAAGAGTGATGCCGCACTTCCTATCCAGCAAACCATGACCTGCCGTTCTGCGTCACTACCGCTAATTGAATAGCTGTAACCCCTTCCGACAAAAATATGACCTTTGTTGTGTAGTTCCTCCTGAAAGTTCAAGGCAATCATTCCTCCTGCAACAGCTCCCAAATAGAACAACTTCGCCGTAAACATCTTACTTTCGGCACCATCTCCGTCGTTCTTTTTGAAGATTCTATCTGATATCATTTTTATTAGCGGTAGTAGCAAATATAGCCCGGACAAAATCACTATGGCCCATGCAGCATTTCCAATGTTTCCATTCTCGGAACCTTGCCGAAAACTTCCGATGGCCACTAAAGTGATACCGATTGCAATACGAATCATTGATTTCATTTTCATTCTTTATGCTCCAACGTGTATGAGGCGCAGCGGCGCGGCTTTATCGCGACCGTCTGACGCCACGAGTTAGCCATTCATCCTCTCAATTTTGCAATAAATTCTTTGATCAATTGAGTCTGCTGATTACTGCTATTCTCTACCATCTGGCTGTATCTTGACTCGTTGAATGGTAATTCCAGCTCCGATCTTACCTCTCTCACAGCAGGAATTAGTAATTTACTAATTTGAGAAGAAGATTCATAGCATGCCTCAAGAAAATTCAAATGCTCTGCTCTGAGATTTAAGGTCAATGATTGATGCTCTTGATTCGCTTCATTTGCTCGTTTGTCCTCAAATTCAAAAGTATTTTTAACAAAATCCCAGCGGCGCTGTTCTGTGTTTCCTTCAAAATTCAATTGTTTCATCAATTCTACAAGGCGGTCTTTTTCTTTTCCGAATATTTGTATTTGGTCCTCCAAAATTTTAAGCCTGCTTTGCATCTGTATGAGGGGTTGACGAGCGAGCGATAAACGAATAAGCGTTGCACTAAGTTCATCCATAAACGCCGATACTGCATATACCGTTTCTTCACATGCGATTATGTGTACCTTCGCAATCGCACTCCGTTTTTCATTGAATTCCTTTGTGAGTTCGTCATGTTGTACTTTCAGGTCGGCATAACGTGCAACAGCACCTATACCAGCAACAATCGCTTCAGCAGCGTCTAAAAAAATCTCCTTACGCAAAGCCATCTCACGTTCAATGCGTTTAACCTCTTTATCGTGTTCAAGCTGTCTGCCAAATCGTTTTTCATGCCCACGATGAGTAACAAAAACACCTATAAATGCAGCTGTTGCGGCAATTACTACGCCAAGAAACGTAATGATCGCGGCAATAATTGCTGCTTTTGATGTGTCAGGTAGCTCTGAGAAAACTTTGATTATTAAATCCATGATTTTATTCCTTGGTTAACGGGTTGGGAGAACAGCGGCGGTTTTTAGGCCGCTGCTTCTGCCTGGTTGAATGTTGTCACTTCAATTTAACGCCGTTGCTGGCGAGCAATTTGCGGAACTCTGGATCAATCTTCTGTCCATACTGAATAGCCTTGTTTGTGGACTCTTCTGCCTTTTTCCATTGTTTCTTGTATGCATAGTAGTTGGCGTAACTTAAATGTGCCTCTCCACATTTCGGGTGAATCTGCAATGCCTTGTCCAGCATTTTTAATGCTTCATCGAATTGATTCTTCTGAAGGAGAGCGTAACCAAGGTTGGCGTAAGAGTATGGGTAGGTTTGATCCCTTTTTATGGTTTCTCGGTAATACTTGATTGCTTCATCTAACTTGCCTTGAACGCTGTAGACATAAGCGACTCCATAATATCCGGGAGCAAAATCCTTGTCGTGGCGAATTGCCATCTGGAATCGCTTCAATGCAGTTTCGTAGTCGCCTTTTTCAAAATATTTCCAACCCAGCTCGACCGTTGGCTTTGCATTCTTCTTCATACCCAGAGCTGAAAGAGGGTCATTTTCAGCTCTGACTGGAAGGGAAACCGTGAGAAATGCAAACGCCAAAAGCACCAGGAATCGATTCATTCTAAATTTCCTTTCTTCCATTCAACGTGTGAGAGTGCAGCGGCGTAGCGTAGCGGAGACCGTCTGCCACGCTTAGTTATCTTTTTTCCGTTCCATTTCTTCCACAGCTTCGTCAAAGGCTTCGGAGTGTTCAACTTCATTTTCAACTTCGGCCCAAGTTACTCTCTGGTCTTTTAAGTATTTCTCTATGACTTTGAACTTATCTCGGAGCAATAGTAATGATATGGATAATGTCAGCGTTGATAGCAGCAGGATTATTACCAGTGAAGCTACTACTTCATCCATTAATCTTAGACAAATTGAGTAAAGACCCGATATACAGGGTATTGACCCAAGCCCAACTAAATACCAGAGCAAATTTATTTTCTGGTTTTGTTTATCTTGTTCTAGTTTCTTACGTAGGCGGCGGGTTAGTGATATGCCGGTCATTATTTAGTTTACCTTTTTAAATCAGACTCTTACTGGTGCTGTTAGTGAAAGCGTCACAATTGTCACCAAATATGCCACAATCGGCCAAGTAGAAATCATCAAATGACGTGGTTTAGCCTCTTCTGGGATCGATGATTCTTGAAGAAGCCCAAAATTCGGGATTGCAACGTACCAACCGAGGGCATAGCCCATGATAATTTTAAGTACAATGTTCGGCTCCTGCCACCGGATGAGGCAGAACATCAGGAAAGCAACTCCAACTCCCCAGATTGCGCTTGCAACTCCTGATACCACAGGCGGCGCTGTGTACAGCACCGTTCTCGATAGAGTCCATCCAAGTTTGCGACCGATATACATGAATATTAAGGTCATGAAAAAGAAACCCATACGTTATCCTCCTCTGTTCTCATTTTCTTCTTGCAGATAACGGGGCTGAGGCACCACCGGCTTGACCGGTGTTGCCGATGGTTGGAGGAACTGTTTGCTTCAGCATGTTAGCCAGCTCAGTTAAAATTGACTGGTTTATCAAGCCATGATGGTTTCCATGAAATTTCTGTTAGACCTGTGCCATCACTATTAATGCGATAAAGTCTGTCGCCTATATTCATGCCATTATTTGCTAAAAAAACAATGAGAGAACCATCAAAGGATATAAATGGTCTTGCGATTTGAGGAAACTTTGATTTTGTGAGACGCGTAGTTTTACCATTTTTGTGAAGAAACAAATCATAGGTATACTTCCCTTTTGTTCCATCAATTTCGTTGGTTCTCGATACAAAAACAATGGTTCCGTCATCCGAAACCGATGGGTTTGAAGCCCCGGTCTCGTGTTTGAAGGGATGCTTCAAACGACTCGGGTTAGTGACGTCCATCACAACTATTGATCCTACCTCACCAAAGAGAAATTGTTTGCCATCAGGGAGGTAATATGGCCTTTCTATGTGATAAAAACTTTGATTGGAGAGACGGCGTTCTTTTCCATTTTCAACTTCCACTTCATAGACGTCATAACCTGAAATCATAGTCCCTCCCATACTTCGTTGCCGTATTTTAGAAGATCGATTAAAAATAATCTTCCTTCCATCTGGCGAAAATGTGGGATTATCATTATAAATTGCTTTGATGTCATCCACCTTCGGAAAAAATGCCGATGGTAAATGCCTCAATTTATCTATGATTGTATCTTTTAGTCCTTCTTTAATTTGGTTGTGGTTGTTGGTTAGCTGTCTCAATCCAGTTCCATCGATATTCATTATGTAAATGTTCTTGCTACCTCGTTCTCCACCAACAAAAGTAATGTATTTTCCGTTTCTCGAATATGCGGGTTTACTTCTGAATTGTGGTCCAGCAAATTTGAAAATCGAAAATTTATTTGATGAGATATCATATGATGCAAGCTCCATTTGTTCATTTCCAAGCAGAGAGAAGAATATTCTTTTGTTGTCAGGTGATATGACGGGGCTATCAACCATATATCCATGAAATTTTGGTTTATCTCTGTGGCTATCGTGACAACCTGATACCAGTAAAACCAGGAAAATCCATACGGTAACAGTTTGATTTCTCATAAATTCTCCAACATCTTATTATGCAGTTAGAATCTGTAATCTACCTGTATATGCTTTCATCTACCGGTAGATACTTGCATCTACAGATAGATGCCTATGAAGTATATACATATAGACGCTTTCTCGGCTTTTCGTTGTTATCCGTTTCATCTACTTGTATATGCTTTTCTAATTGCGTACCGACGATCTTACCGTACTGAACAAACCAGAGTCGTTTCTCTGGATTCCATCGTCCACCTGCTGCTTTTGCCTTTGCTTGCAAATCCTTTTCATAGCCTTCAATGTGAACTGGAACCAAAGCATCGGCGACATATCTTGGCGGCGGTGGAGTCCAGTCCGTTCTCTTAACAACAAGTTCCACCGTTTTCAATCGTTGCTTCAACTCCGCATCATACCGGTAACGGACACAGACCAAACCATCACCGTACTTTTCAGTAAGCCGCTTGGTTCCCTTCTGCCCCGGTTTCAGAATCAATCGCGTTTTCATGCATTCCCCGACAAAATATCGATGATTGTAAAAATCTCATAGCACAGTATACATAAATAATAAACGTATTTAATCATTCCCCATTAACCGGCCTTATTATGCGCATCTGAACGCATAAAACCGGAACGCCTTTGCCCCTGTCATATATGACGCGTCATAATGCGTGATGTATGACGCTGTTCCCCGCCTCAAGCGAATATGACACCGCCGTAACGGAATTTAAGTGCAACGCCGTGTATCCCTACCGCTCCATCTACCGAATAGCATTTCTGACCTCTTGACAGATATGAGTTGATCTTGTAAGGTAGTCGTATGACTACCCATGGAATCAAATCGAATAATGAGCTTACCCAACGCCAACGTCAGGTTCTACAGTTCATCACTTCGTTCACGGACAGTAACGGCTATCCACCTAGTCAGCGGGAAATAGCGGGGCACTTGAACGTATCCGGCACATTGCCGGTTATGAAGCATCTAGGTGCGCTGGAGCGTAAGGGATATATCAAACGGGATAACGTGAACCGTGGGATAATTCTGACGATGCCGACCAGTCGTCCCATCTCGCTGCCGATCGTTGGCACCGTCCGTGCCGGCCAACTTTCTACGGCAATTGAAGATATTCAGGGGTACTTTTCAGTCGATCAGGTGGCAATTAAGGGAGCCGATTGCTTCTTCCTAAAGGTCCGCGGCGATTCGATGATTAACGCCGGTATTTTAGACGGTGATCTGGTTCTCGTTCGTCCACAGCCGACCGCGGAGAACAAGGACACCGTGGTTGCCATGGTTGATGGTGAAGCAACGGTAAAATGGTTCTTTAAGGAACATGACCACATTCGCCTGCAACCGGCAAATTCCAGTATGAATCCAATCCTCATCTACCCTGAAGACGGAGAAGTAACGATAGTCGGTAAGGTCATAGGCGTTTACCGCAGCATGTAGAATTAACTGGTGATCAGATCAGAAACAGAATAAAGAAATCAGGAGTTCTCAAGATGGAACCAATTACACTGTGTGGTTTAATAATTGTAGCGTTCGGATTATGGGTGGAGCTTGAACCAGCAGCAATGGCAGTTGTCAAAATGATCAACAATAGTTGCTTTTTTACAGCGATAATTTCACAATCGACAGTCCAGAAGCCTGTCTATGTGAGAAGGATGCCTATATGTGTAGCCAAAGCCTCTTATTATTGAGACAGTGGCTTTGTACATCCTGGATAACCTCCTCACATCTGCATAGCCGCAATTTTTTCTGAAGTAAGCGTTTACTCCATGACAAAAAATCCCATACGCGTTGCCGTCGTCTTTGGTCCTGGCCGTACCATCAAGCCAGTCCGGTTCGATTGGTAAAACCGAAAGCACTCCATAATCGAAACGACTTATACCTGGACTGACCTGCTAGGAAGTGCTAAGCGATTACACTTTTCAGTGCGTGATGAAGGTGGCTTGTACGAATTAACGTACAATACCGCTGAACAAACCTGGGAGTTGAGCAGAATTGAAGGTTATTGACGTGACTCACCGTACCGTGCTCCATATTGACATGAACGCATTTTTTGCTTCCGTCGAGCAAGCTGCTAATCCAGAGTTACGCGGCAAGTCGGCTCTTGGCGGGGATTCCTTGAATCAGGAGGCCTGAATCTCCCGAGTGTTAGCGGTTTCTGCATGCCTCATTGCGGCAAATATAACAAGAGGCATATTTAGACTGCCAAGAAATGGCATTAATTCAACTCTTTGGGCCTCAAGAAGCTTATCTTTGCATTCTTTACAGATACCATGTGTAATAGCATCTCCAAAATGGCCCTCTAGATGAGTTGAGTCCATTTCGATATTGCACCATGCACAAATTCTTCTCATGTTTTATGCCCTGCCTTTATATTTAATTTATCTGCAACTGAGTCAGTTCCTCAGTTTGGTAGTCTGGCTCTTGCAGTGATTTTTCTGTCTCACGATGTCAAATCAGCATTTAAAACCGATAGTTTCAAAGACTTTCGCAATAACCTCTTTAACAGAGACAGCACACTACAAAGCGGCTGTGAATAGCTTGGTTTCATAATGCATGATTGATTCTTGCAAGAGGATTGCCGGAACATTACAGTTTTGAAAGTTAGGTGTATCGGGATATTCAGGTAAAGAAAATATATGTGTAAGATATTTGACCTTCCCCCCTAAAAACAGAACCCTTGCAAGCTTAGTGATTTCGGTCTTGAAAGATTTGAGCACAAGAAAATAGCCACCTCGTGAGAAGTAGCTATTTGTCGCTCCAGATCAGTACATTTATGGTTTTTAGTCAACAGCACCAAAATATCTATGCAATGTTACCATTTCTCCCAACCTCCGGTAATCGTTTTTTTCAAAAATAGTCCACCATTGGCAATTCCGGTGAATCACACTGTCGGCGTCCGCTTGACTGCATTTTCGGAAAATTCTTGAGATTGGCTACAAGTGGCGCAGTGTAACCCATCCCCGGTCATTTTTTAGGCAAATAGGCTGGAGTATGCTCCGGTGCTGACCTGACATACTGGGCAGGCCACGCTGTCAAGTGCCCAAGTTCCCTGGCAGCCCTGAGAGGCCAATAGGGATCCCGGAGCAATTCACGGGCGAGCAGTACCAGATCTGCCTGGCCTGAACGTATGATATGATCTGCCTGTGCCGGTGCCGTAATCAGCCCGACTGCACCGGTTTTGCCACCGGTCTCACGGCGGATCTGCTCGGCAAACCGGGTCTGATAGCCCGTACCTAGAGGTATTCGTGCGTGCGGGGCACTGCCACCGGAAGAGCAATCGATAAGATCAACACCAAGCGGCAGGAGTTGGCGGACAAGTTCAAGAGACTGCTCTATGTCCCATCCCCCTTCGACCCAGTCGGTAGCAGATATCCTCACCAAGAGTGGTAGATTTTCCGGCCAAGTGGTTCTGACAGCGGTCACGATGTCTCGAAGCAACCGGGTACGGTTCTCGAAAATACCGCCATACTGATCTGTACGCCGGTTACTGAGCGGAGAGAGAAACTGGTGCAGGAGATAGCCATGGGCGGCATGAATTTCGACAATTCGGAATCCTGCCGCGAGCGAGCGCCGGGCAGCGTGGACAAAGGCAGCGACTACCTCCTGAATACTATCATCAGTCATTTCTGTCGGTACAATACATCCATCATCAAAGGGTAGGGCACTGGGGGCTACAATTGGCCAACCACCTTCTGTTTCGGTCAAGGTGACTGATCGATTCTCCCATGGGGGAGGAGTGCTGGCCTTGCGACCGGCGTGGGCCAGCTGGATTCCAGCTACGCTTCCTCGTTGTGCGATGAAGTGGACGATACGTGCCAGAAATTCTATGTGATCGTCGTTCCAGATTCCAAGGTCCTGCGGGCTGATTCGACCTTGCGGAGTGACCGCAGCAGCTTCGGTCAACACCAACCCCGCACCACCGGTAGCACGGCTGCCGTAGTGGACAAGATGCCAGTCGTTGGCAAAACCATCCATACTTGAATACTGGCACATGGGTGATACGGCAATCCGATTCGGAAGCGTTATGCTGCGTAGGGTGAGTGGTTCAAATAGGTGAGCCATGGTGGTTTCTCCTTGCCACTAGCTTCAAGCTGCTGTCATCCACGGCATCAATCTCATATTGAAGCTGCGAGGATAATTGTCATTATAACTATTGTTTTCAGTGGCAGTCCCCGGTATTCGATTGACGTCAGTGTTTGATCGAAGCTTTCACGGTTGCTTCAAGGCCGTCAACAAGTGCTTTTTTTGAGGCGTCGTCAAGTTTTGCCTCCGGGTGTGCCAGACGATATTGAATCGGCGGCATTTTGCCGGATTCGATTTCTTTTCTGATTTCAAAGCTGTTTTCTCCGCCGCGTTGGCCACCCTTCCAGTCTGAAAAATTCAGCTTCTGTCGTGCCTCGGCAACGTCACTATATATTAACCAGGATGCCGGCGCTATTTTGGAATAGAGTGGCCAGATCGTCTCGTTACTATGACAGTTGAAGCAGACACGTTTGGTCAGGTCTCTCGTCTCAGGATTGTTCCAAGCCGGTTCGTGGACGATTGGCGGATTGACATGGTTGCGTCCGTAGGGAACAAGCTGGATTGCGATGCCGATTGCAATAGCGCCAATGAATGCTTTTGTAGTATTAGCCATAGTCATGTTGCCTCCAATTTATTTTAAATACTTAGTTTTAAAGCTAATTCAGGTTGCTCTGGTGCATTGGTCACATTTTTAGAAACAGTGGCTATCACACAAAAAGGTAAAAAATGTTTTTCCAAGAGAGGTCGCCGACTATTTGTTTTTCCAGGTATCGTTGACGGCTTTTAGGATAATACTGGTCAAATCCTGAGTTTCAATTCGACTGTCTACATAGAGGATGTCTTTCTTGGCGACGATGATTGCAAAGTCGTTAGCCTTTCCGTAGTCTAAAACGGTTTTTTCTATCAGGGAAACAATATTGTTGGTTTCACTCTCCTGCTCCTTCATGAATGATTCTTCCGATTCACGTATAAACTTCTGAAACGTTTCTACTTTTTTCTGAAATTCATTTGATTTTGCTTCTCGCTGTTTCGGAGTATATGTAGGCATTTTGGACTTGATGGATTCTTTTAGCGTGTCGAGTTTTTTCTTTTCAGCAAGAATCTTCGCCTCGACTTTGTCTTTCTTTTCAATTAGCCGTGTTTTTAATGACTTGCCCTGCTCAGATTCCATACCGATGTAAGATATATTAATCGAACCGATCTTTAATGGGGGTGCTACAGAGAAAGGGGCGGCTTGATCGGACACGTTTTTTTCTTTGGCGGGCACAGGTGCAGATGTATCAACAGCCATGACCATTGTAGGGATAAGAATGAGACATGCAACCAGCATAATATTGTTACCTAAGCGCTTCATAGAATCTCCTTGTAATTTGATATATTATCACCAATAAACAATTAAGATATCATAAATGATCTGATTTTAAATAACTGAACCCGTCTGTTATGGCGGCGTTCATAGGGGCATGCCACGAAGTTGCAAGAGCAAGTACCATAAAAAGGAGGGGGAACTCATGGCCAGACGAATTCTGCCGTTCACGGATATTCAGGTCAGATCTTCTGGCGGTGGGCGGGACTCAATCCGGTTAGAATACTCTCCTAAAAATATTTTTCATAGACTGTTTTTTTACTTTTATGGTGCTATAGTTTAACCAGTTGGAAAGAAGTATAAACCATTTAAAGGAGGGCTTATTATTGACAGACGAGACTCCACCATGTGGGATCAGACATAGGATGTTATATCGCTCCGATAAGTATCTGATCGGATAAAAACCTAAAAAGGTAATCGCATATTAAGAGGAAAACGAAGCCCACTGAATATTTTGGTGGGCTTTTTATATCTGGTATCATTTTGGTTCAGATTGTTGACCGGTTAACAGGTGTGTGAGTTGAACTGATAACTTCGCTGGCAAAACGAAATACCTCCGGCGTAAAGACGCGGAAATCATTTAGCAGAGCATCATGATGAAGGAGCAGCTCCTTTTCACCGCCACTTAAAGGATTGGGGCGTTTGATGCGGCGGGAAAGGCGGCTGAGCGCTGTGGCGATGCCTTCTACAGTGCCGTATGACGGTAACAGCTCTTCAAAAATAATCGGTACAAGACGGTGCATCTCCGTTGGCAGAGAACTCATGTTGTTTTCAACTACTGCGCGCGTTCTGGTGAGAAAATCTTCCAGGGTCTCGTCGCACCATTCATCCCAGTCGTTGACCAGATAATAGTCGTAGAAGATGTCCACCATCACGCCGCGATAGAGACCATAGTCTTGTGATATGCGTTGCCGGCTTTGGCGGAAAAGCGAGTGACGCTCGGCATATGAGTCTATCCGTCGGTGCAGCGCCACCCCCTGACGAATAGTTGGCGAGAAACGCTCCTGAAGTGTCCCCTTGACAAAATCACCCATAAAATTACCAACCATGAGCTGATCATCACCGCCGGAAAGCAGCATGTGGAACAGGAAGTTCATGTGCGCCCTTCAGGGGAAAGCTGGAAAGTGAACCTTTGAAGGTGCGGCAGCGGAGTATCATACCCCTGCTCAATAAAGGTAACATGATCGTCATTTCCCACCATGATAACGGTAGTTGAGCGGGTACAATAGGTGTCACCGTTGATGAAGAGGGGGGAAAGTAATCTTTCCCGTTCAGGACCTATACCGGTGTCAGGAAGCAGCCCGTGGGCAAATGGCTCCTGGTCTGAAAGCATCGAGAGAAGTTCTTCAATTGACGGTTCAGGATTCTGCAAGAGGTTATGCAACCGCCCCTTTGCAACAACAACCTTGGGCCAGTGGGTGTCAAGAAGGTGGTTTGACAGAGCATGGATTCCGGGCTTCACCGGACCGGAAGAGCCTCCCCTGTTGGTAAAATAGTGCAGTTCGCTGCAGGTGCCGTAAAGAAGATTGAAGCCGTCATACCTGTTACCATTTTTTACCAGGTATGACGGCAGTTCGGCTGGAGTCATTCCGTTATCACAAAGGTAGTCGGCCACAAGCGAGCCACGGGAGGTGGGATTTATCGCCTGCTGTCTCGCGTCTCTATAGTTGGTTATCGCAGCCAGTTTGCCCCCGGTCGTAACCCCGAGCCATGTGCCTCCTGCTTGCCGGTCTCTACCTGCCAGCAGATAAGGGGCGTTACTCCAGTAATTTGCCGGGTCGGTCTCCCGGCCCCGGTATTCGTCCCTGTTGGCAACCAGCACAATACGGTACTTCGGATGACTGCTAATGGCAAAGGCAATCAGGCACATAGAGATATCTGTTCAATCAAAATTTTCAGTTTGACGACCCAATCCTCTAGTGTGCTGCTAAAGCGGTTCAGAGAAGCTTTCCATACAATCATTTCGTCCCCATGAATCCAATTCACCATTTGTGAGCCTAACCTGAACGGTTTCCCCTGCCTGAGTACATCCAAAGGAATACCCCAGTTGGCCATTTTTCATATTAAGCAAAGGAACACTCTCTTCCCTCTGCTCCGTCCGATAACATACATTATCATAATTAGTTGTGGTCACAATACTCACCCCCTTCTTCATGCTAAAGGATCTTGAGGTTGCTGAATTCGCCCCACTCCAGATATGTTCTGGGCTCTTCAACAAAAAAATAGATGTTTTCGAGCATTTCCAAATGCTCACGCTCTTTTTCAGCCAGCAAATTACAGACTCTTTTTAACTGCTCGCTCTCGGTCTGGCCACTCAAACGACCAAAAAATTTGATCGTATCCTCCTCTTCCTGTACGACATGCCGGTAGGCATCAGGATCATTTTTCAAGGATTCTGCCAGATGCAGCGGGTCAATGTGCGGGCTGTACATGCATGCGCTCTCTTCAATGCCCTCTACATCCTGCACTTCAAGATTATCCATGTTGCCTTTCAAAGCGACAAGCTTGCCGATGTGCTCACCTTCTGCAGCTGCAAGCAGCGTAAAGAGACGCTTCAATTCTCCGCTTGTAACTGCTTCCGCGAGACGCTTATAATGTGCCTGCGTCTCTTTCTTCATGTTTATGGTGCATTCAAGTATGTTCATCACGATCTCCTTCCAAAGACGGACCACGCAACATCCGCCTTTACCTGCCTCCATAATACTCCTTTTTAGTAACATGGTACATATAATCTTGAGCATAAGAGTCGGATACAAATTGTGCGTGGATTGATTTTTGGCAGCTGTTTCTGCTCATATCCGGCACATCCTGGAGGTTAAATAAATAGCTACACCTGCGATTTTCCAAGGAGTACAATACAACTGCAAATGCATAGAGAGTCTTGGTTAAGCTATGGAAAGGAAAGGGGATGAGGGAAATGAATGCAACCGTAAATGTCAATGAACTGCAGCAGTTGATAGAGAGTGGTTCTGTCAGCGTGATAGACGTACTTCTTCCCGAGGACTTTGCCGGCCGGCATATTTCCGGTGCCAGAAACGCCTGTGTCTATGAAATGGTTTTTCTGGACCGGATAGCTGAATGCGTACCGAATCGGGATAATGTCATAGTAGTCTATGATGACAGTGGCACGACCATGACCGCCAGAGCGGCCAAAGAGAAGTTGGAACGAGCAGGATACCAGAATGTTGCAATTCTGGAAGGGGGGATGCAAGCATGGCAAGCGGCCGGATGTGCGATTGAGCTTTTCGTCGCGGCTGTGGTCGCACCCGCATTAGTTGACGGAGTATTTCGCATTGACGTGAAAAAGAGTGTGGTCGAATGGAACGGGCGCAATATCAATAACCGTCATCATGGGCGGATTTCCATAACTGACGGAGACGTTATTTTGAAGAATGGTCTCCCCGGATCGGGACGATTCGTGTTGGACATGAATACTTTAACAAATCTGGATCTTTATGATGAAAGTTGGCGGAGTATGTTGCTCCGGCATCTGAAGTCCGAAGATTTCTTCGATGTGGAACGCTATCCGATGGTAACTTTTGAATTAAGCGGTGCAGTTGTTATTGCCGCATGCACACCGGGAACGCCAAATATGGAAATTGCCGGTGTATTGACCATCAAGGATACAGCCCGTTCAATCTGCTTCCCGGCCATTATCGCTGCGCAGGAGGATGGAAGTATCAAGGCGCAGGCGTCAATCTATTTTGACCGTACACTCTGGAATGTATGCTATGGATCAGGTAAGTTGTTCGAGCGGCTCGGTATGCATCTGGTAAATGATTTTGTCAGTGTTGATCTGTTTATTGTTGCACGTAAACCGGCTTCCCAAGAATAGGCCGCAGTTACTACAGTGAGGTCAGCCCGCTTACCATGCGGAAATAATTTCCCGGAAACAACGACACGAATCGCATCATGTGTGCCGCTGGAACCAGGAGATTATTGCGCCACTGCTTTGTGCGCCTGATAACTGATCGATAATCCTTCCCTGCCTCAGCAAAAAAAGAGCCGGAATGCCACGGACATTAAAACGTCCCGCAAGCAGCGGATTGTTTTGAGTGTTGATTTGTACAACCGCTACTTTCCCGGCAAGTTTTTCTGCAACCTTCTTCACTGTTGACTCGAATGCCGTACAGTGCGGACACCATGGAGCCCAGAATTCAGCCACCACAGGTCCGTTGTAATCTTTTATGAAAGCATCGAAGGTCGAATCGGTCAGAGTTTTAGGCCGGTAGTACAACGGTGCCAAATCCTTGTGGCATGTGCCACAATGTCCCGTTAGGCCTTCCTTGTCAGCCGGAATTCTGTTGGCCGTACCACAAAAAATGCAGGTAACAATATATGATGACAAGTCTCGTCACACTCCTTTCCAGATGAGAAAAAGTTGCCAGTTTAACCAGTGGCAAACGGCATTCGGGTTTGGTGTCGTGACAAATCCGGATATTGTGCCAAATAAGTATTGCAAACCTTACGGTTACTTCCTCTCCATCACTGCTGATGCTGCTTCACATAATTCAGCGTCCCACCCGCAAGGAGTTCCTGGCGCTGGCGCCGGGATATATCCAGCAATGTCAAAACGGTTCTGCCGTTTATCATCACGGGTATTTCATCTGCTCCACTTTCAACAAGGCGTCGCACATGTAGGATTGAAATCTGTTCCCCCTGTTTGAACAGCGCAATGTCCGCCGGATTTTTGAAAACCAGCGGCAGGATTCCGAAGTTTATCAGATTTGCTTTGTGGATACGGGCAAAGCTTTTTACAATCTTGGCGCGGATGCCTAAATAGCGTGGCGCAATCGCAGCATGTTCTCGAGAAGAGCCCTGGCCGTAGTTTTCACCGGCGACAACAACTCCGTTACCTGTTGCCATGGCCCGGGCCGGGAAATCTGCATCAACCTGTTCAAATACATGTTCACTGATGGCCGGGATGTTGCTACGCAACGGCAGAACCTTGTTGCCAGCTGGCATGATGTGGTCGGTGGTAATGTTGTCGCCAAGCGCAATGATGACTGTGGCATCAAGTGTCTCCGGCAGCGCTTCGAAATCCGGTAGCGGTACAATATTCGGACCGGTTTTGATCTCAACTAAAGAGCTATCAGCCATCGGGAAAATTATGCTGGAGTCGTCCAGCAGGTATTTTGCCGGGTTCTGGACAGCCGGGTAAGGTTTGTTCTCGCCCAGTTTGCGCGGGTCGGTAATAACGCCGTATATTCCGGATGCTGCCGCAGTTTCGGGTGAACAGAGATATACTTTGTCCCCTTTGGTGCCGCTTCGTCCGGGAAAGTTGCGTGGGAAGGTGCGCAGACTTACCTGATCACTGCCTGGTGCCTGCCCCATACCGATGCACCCCAAACAGCCGGATTGGTGAATGCTGATACCAGCCATGAGAAGCATCAAAACGCCGCCATCCTGAGCGACATTCTCCAAAACCTGGCGACTGCCGGGGTTGACGTGAAAGTGCACCCCCGGAGCAACGTGGCTCCCCTCGACAATCCGGCAGACCGTCATCAAATCGCGGTATGACGAATTAACCGAACTGCCAACGATAACCTGATCGACTTTGGTGCCCTCCACTTCACGGACCGGAACAACATTGTCCGGGGATGATGGGCAGGCAATCAGAGGCTCAAGCGTGGAGAGGTCTATTTCGTCGTATTCATCATAGGCGGCTCCCTCATCAGCGGCCAGTGGCTGCCAGTTTTCACCTCTCCCCTGAGACTCCAGAAATTCACGGGTCCGGTCGTCAGACGGAAACAGGGAGGAGGTTGCCCCCAGTTCTGCTCCCATGTTGCCGATGGTGGCACGATCGGTAACGGATAGTGTTGTCACGCCCTGGCCATAATATTCGATGACTTTGCCCACGCCACCCTTAACGGTATGGCGGCGTAACATCTCCAGAATGACATCTTTGCCTGACACCCAATCAGGCAAACGGCCGGTCAGCTTCACACCCATGACTTTCGGGCAGGGAAGATTAAACGGGTGACCGGCCATTGCCAAAGCAACATCGAGACCGCCGGCTCCTATGGCCAGCACAGAAAGCCCCGCTGCAGTGGTTGAATGGGAATCGGCACCGAGAAGAGTAATTCCGGGTATCCCGAAACGTTCCAGATGAACCTGATGGGAAACGCCGTTGCCCGGCCGGGAAAGGTATACACCGAACTTCATTGCTGCGGTTGTCAGAAATGCATGATCGTCAGCATTCTTGAAATCGGTCTGCAGTAGGTTGTGATCAATGTATTGGGCTGCCAGATCAACTTTTACCCGCGGCAGTCCCATAGCAATGAATTCCAGCATTGCCATGGTTCCGGTAGCATCCTGCAGCAGAGTATGGTCGATGCGAATTGATATTTCTGAATCCGGAACAAGTGAGCTTTTTATGAGATGGGACTCCAAAATCTTGGTAGTTAGATTTTTTTTCATGACTGACACCACCTTTCTTTCTCTGTCCATTATATACCGAATATTTCGAATGTACTACTGAGTCGGTCTATTTCAGCCGGAAATCTTGAGCTGTCATGGGAAGTAGGTAAGTGTGAAAATGGAGAAACGGCACCAGGTAACTTCTCCATAATCTTTATATTTTTGTCTGCACTTATGCACTAATAAAAACAAAGACTTAGTTGCTATTGACCAGGCCCTTTTTTTTGTTGTATTGTCTCACGAGAGACAATACGTGCAGTTCATGAGAGTGCTTTGGCAGAATATGCTTAGGCCACTGTTCCGTTACTTGAGAGAGAAGCCAAGATTCTCATGAATTTTATTCACTGTTTGCAGCTTAAGGAAAAACAACCATGGCAAAAGGGTATCAGGGCAACAAAGAGCGTATGGAAGATATCAGTTCCTTTGGAAAAATCATCGGTAAACGAGCAGGTTTCAAATGTGAATGGTGCGAAGGCAAGGATGATCTGCGAGTATGGGATTATAAACCTGGTACACCACCCGATATGGAAACGTTGGCGCTCCTGTGCCAACAATGCAGGAGCTGGGCTGATGGTAGAAAGGTCTCCCCAAATGAACTGCGGTCGATCCGCAACGCCTTGTGGAGTAATGTCCCAGCGGTAGCGGAAGGTGCGGCCAGTGTTTTGGTCCAATGCAAAGAACCATGGGCGCGAGAAGCGATTGAAGAAAGCTTTATTGACGAAGACATCAAGGCTGAAATACTGAGATAAAACTGTAAAAGGAGCTCCATCATGAATGATTTTAATACCACTTATCCTCGTACCGAAACCCAAGTTGTAGTGAGGCAGAATACACTCATCCGTCAAGTATACGCCTGGATGAGTGCAGGACTGGCCATCACTGCTTTTATGGCGCTCATCACGCTATCCTCCCCGGCTATCCTCAACGCTGTATTGGGAAACAAGCTCGTTTTCTACGGTCTGATGATTGGAGAACTGGCCTTGGTGTTTACCCTTTCAGGCGCCATCAACAAGCTCAGCGCGGCGACGGCGACAGCCATATTCATCGCCTACTCGGCCCTCAATGGGATCACTCTTTCCGTAGTTGCTCTGGTCTACACCGCCAACTCGATCACCTCCACCTTCGTTATCACCGCTGGTATGTTCGGGGCTATGAGCGTCTATGGCTACATGACCAAGCGGGATCTGACGTCATGGGCTAGTTTCCTGTTTATGGGACTGATTGGTGTGGTGATCGCCTCAGTCGTCAATATATTCGTTGGCAGCAGTGCCGTATCCTGGGTTATATCCGGCATCGGCGTGATCGTCTTCACCGGACTCACCGCATACGACACATGGAAGATCAAAGAGATGTCAGCACAAGGAACAGAGGGAAGAAAACCGGCCATCCTCGGTGCACTGACGCTGTATCTGGACTTCATCAACCTGTTTCTCATGCTGCTGAGGTTCACCGGCAACCGGAGATAGTCTGATTGCAATTGTAAAATAACCGGTGTCTGGGCATTTAAAAACTGACGTTACTCTCTTTGGCAGACGGCTGAGTGGTGCCCTTATGCCGAATCGCCCCGTTGTTAAACACGAGTGAACCGTATTTGCCGTAATGTGTGATTTTAGGTGCGTACTGTTTTGCCGCCTCTTCCGATAGTGGTTTAAAAAGGGCTGCGACCCGTCCTGATGAAGTGGGGAGCGGCAGTACCACAAAGAGCATGCCGTCTGGGGCAGACACTACATCCTTGTTCAGGAAAAAATCAGTGTCGCGAATGGTGATCCAGGCGGGAAGCGCGGGCAACAGGGAGCGTTTTTTCGGGATGCCGCAGAACATCAGGTCTTTTCCCTGTATGATGCTCTCCGTATCAGGCTCATCCTCTTTGATCGCCGCAGTTTTTCCCTTACCAAGGGACTCCAACAGGCGCTGGAACGTCTCTTTCCCAGCTCGGCAATCCTCCGTCATGACGGCGATGAACTGTTTAGAACCTTTGATGCTGTTGACGGTCACTGGCATCTCGCCTGGAGAAAGGAGACGGAACTTTTCTGCATCCGGATCGAGCAGCAGATGCCGAGGCTCTGAGGCACTGAAAATACTGAACTGGGTCAATCCTTGGGAAACTTGAAGAAGCTCCTTGACCGGTGCCCCGTCTGTTTCCAGTCGGAGCGGCAGTTGCAGCTCATAGAATGGAGAGGATTGCTCAATAGTGCCGGAAACAACCCAACCTTTTTCCTTACGGAGTTGAGTCACTTTCGAGAGAGCCAGGCGTGGGCCGCCCGGTCTGGTAAGCCACTGCTTCATGAAAGATGACAGATCCTTGCCGGAGCTACGGGAAAAGGCGCGTTCTAAATCGCTCCAGGTCGCTGACCGGTAGAGCCGTTCACGGCAGATTTCCCGCAGAGCGCCAAAGAATGCGTGGTCGCCGATCTCGGTGCGGATCATGTGAAATACCATGGCTCCCTTGCCGTAACCGATGACCCGGGAGGCCGGATCAACACGGCTGCTGAAAGCGGAAAGCGTGAGGTCGTTGTCTGTCGCCAGCGTAGTGTATTCGGTGAGGAACTGTATCCTGTAATCCCGCCCCTCTGCTGGCGAACGCTTCTCTTTCAACAGATAGTCGGCCAGATAGGTGACAAGACCTTCCGACCAGTTTCCCTCGCTCTGGTCGACCTGGATTGCATTACCCCACCAGGAGTGGGCAATCTCGTGCGGAAAACTGGTGTCGATGATGAACGGGAGCCGGATGATCGAGCTGCCGAGAAGTGTGAAGGAGGGGAAACCGTATCCGGTTGGGAAAAAATTTTCTACTACGGCAAATTTTTCGAAGGGATAGGGGCCGAAAAGATCACTGTAGAGGCTGAGGTATCTGGCGGCAGCATCCAGGTAGCGGGATGCCAGAGATGCATTACCCTGGTAGAAATAAGTGTAGAGATCCACCCCGGCTACCCGCCTTTCCTCGATCCGGTAGGGGCCAGCACACAGGGATAGCCCACCGATCGGTCGCAGCTCTTCCCAGTATGAGTGTGAGACGTCTCCCGCCGTCTCCCTCGACACCCTTTTCCCGGCCGTCACCGCCTCGGTTCCCGCGGGTGCGGATATCCGGACAGAACGGCTTCGCGGAGTTGATGATGGGGCAGGGTACCATCCGGCACCGTAACCGAGAAAGGTTCCCTTGGTTGTTATGGTACCGTTCACCCCGTAAGTCGGGTCCTCTGTGCTGCTGGGGTGGAGCGGCAGCGAGTCGTTAAACACCGCGCGATAGGCAACAGTTACCAAGACCGCCCCTTGTCCTGCTGTTGTAGGGATATCCAGAGAAAGGGCGCCCTCGGCAAAAGAAAATGGGATCTTTTCGGTGGAAATCGTAACTGACTCTATTTTTGCCGTAGGGGAGAGCTTGAAAGACGCATTTCGTGTGCCGGCGGCAAAGGTGATCGTGCTCTTGCCAATAAGGAGATGATCCGACGGTATCAGGGTGACCACTATATCCTGTCGCTCAACGGTCGGCTCCAACGAGCCAGCAAAGGCGCTGGAAACACTGCAAAAAGCAGAGAGTGTGCACAACATCAGTACAAGTAAACGGACCATTATACCCCTCCAAATGCCGCAATTTATTCATGTTGTCTGCGAAAAAATTATACTACACTTTTCCATTCTGCTATAGTTCATCAAGTATTGATTTATAACTCTATTTACTGACTAAACTTACTTCAGGAAGGTACATTCCATGCTCAATGCCATACGTTTAATCTTCATTCTTGTATACTACGTTGCTTTACCGGTCAATTCATTTGCTGGCGAAGTGGTAACACGTATGAGCGACAGACAGGCCATCAGTTTTGCACAGATGATAACGGAAACGGCAGGCTCGGATATCATTTTCGTCGCTGAAACCCATGACAACAAAAAAAGTCACGAAATGCAACTTGATATTATCCGCTCGCTCTGGGCAAAAAAAACTCCTCTGGCAATAGGACTGGAAATGTTTCAGACGGACAGCCAGAAGCAGCTTGATGATTGGATAGAAGGTAAAGTTACTGAACAGGATTTCAAAACGGCCTATACCAAAAACTGGTCATACGATTGGTCCTTGTACAGGGATATTTTTGTCTTTGCCCGAGACAATCATATTCCGATGCTTGCAATTAATGTCCCGAAAGCGATTGTCAGCAAGGTAGCCAGGCAGGGGTTTGCCTCACTTACGCCTGAAGAACAAAAGAATCTCCCTTCCGCGGTCACCTGTGACCTCAACAAATCACAAACCGAATCCCTCAAGAATACATTTCAGGCGGTCTTCAAGCACGAGGCAAACGGGAAAATATTTGCCAATTTCTGCGCAGCACAGGCTGTGCGTAACAGTGGTATGGCCATGACCATCGCCAATTACCAGAAGAGGCATCCCGGCAGAAAACTTGTGGCACTGGCCGGTACCTGGCATGCGGTTAAGCACGGTGTCCCCGAGAGTTTGGCAAGCATCAGCAGCTTGGGCTTCAAGGTAATCCTTGCTGCAATCCCCGAGCTGGGTTTGAAAGATACCACGTCGGCTATAACTGATTACATGATCGAATGGTAGAAAATCTTCTTATAAACCAATGGAGGACGGTATGAAGAGACTGCTTATAGCTATGTTGACCATCGTGATGCTGGTGGTATCCGGCTGTGGAGATGCAACTGTTTCGGTATTTATTCCCATTGGACCTGTGATATCTCCACCTTCAATTACGTCATACCAGTTCACCAAGAAGACGGCAACGGAGCTTATAGACGGGAGTGTAGATTTTTATGCGCCTGATTCCGATATCGATTCAATGACAGTTGTTGTATTTGATCCAAGAGGCCACGAAATATCCAGATCTAAAACGTTCATCTACCTCACTGGGGTAGTAAGGGGTACAATTCCCTTCCGTATTGATTATTACTATTACCCATCAGATGCATATGCGTACACCTTCAGCGTTTACCTGACAGACCTCAACGGAAACACATCCAATCAGGCTGTGGATACGTTCATGGTCCCATGAAAATAACCCGGCATGTTATCAACATAGTCGATCTCTGATAAACTCAAATTCCTCGCAATACCCTGAAATTGAATTGACGGTGATTTGTTTTGAGCTATAGTGATCTCGAACAAATAACTTTAATCTCTATCCATAGCTCCGGAGGACAGCATGCAATCACTGTACAACGTGGTATTCAGCTTCGCCCCATTCGTTTTTATCGTATTTGTCTGGCTCGCGAGCTGCCTCAAGGTAGTAAACGAGTATGAGCGACTGGTCGTGTTCACACTTGGCAAGGTGAACAAGGATCCTAAAGGCCCCGGCCTCGTCTTTGTCTTCCGCCCTTTTCAGACGGCCGTGCGTATCAGCCTCCGCACTGTGGTGCTGGATGTGCCGAGCCAGGACATCATTACTCGCGATAACGTGAGTCTGAAGGTCAGCGCTGTTGTTTATTTTAAGGTGGTGGACGCCAAACAGGCTATCCTCGGCGTGGAGGATTACAATTATGCCACCAGTCAGATCGCGCAGACCACTCTGCGATCCATTCTTGGTGAGGTGACATTGGACGAACTGCTGGCGGATCGCGAAAAACTAAGTCTGAGGCTTCGGGAGATAATCGACTCCTCCACCGAACCATGGGGTATACAGGTCTCCGCCGTCGAACTCAAGAGCGTGGACCTTCCCGAACAGATTCAGCGCGCTATGGGGAAACAGGCTGAAGCAGAACGGGAAAAGCGTGCCAAGGTTATTGCTGCCGAAGGTGAACTCCTGGCCAGTCGGCAGCTGCTGGAGGCCGCCAATACCCTCAGTCAGAACCCCGCTGCCATGCAGATGCGCTACCTGCAGACGCTCACCGAGATTGCCGTAGAGAAGAACAGCACCATCGTTTTTCCGCTCCCGATTGAGCTGATGAAGGTGTTTGAAAAACTCGGGGAAAAACAGTAAATCAATTTTCGGATAAAGGAGGGATCCGGATGGACCAGATCCAACCGCTTGTCCTGATGTTCTTTGGTGGTATCGCCGTGGCATATCGTACTTCTGAAGGAGAAGTAATTACTTGAATAGCTCGTTGCATAGTCCTCACATCATTGTCGGATTTTTAGCTGCATCCATGGTCATGGGGGTACTGCACCGACGCCTGTCTTCATCCGGATCTTTTATTGCGATACTTTACTGTCTACCGTTCACGTTCATGCACGAGATGGCTCATTTTATGGTCGCCCTTCTTACCGGGGGGCGGCCTTCGTCGTTCAGCATCTGGCCAAGAAGAGCAGGGGGGGGATGGATACTCGGGAGCGTTAATTCTGTCCCGACTATCCTGTCTGCAGCTCCGACAGCACTTGCTCCGCTGGTGTGGTTGGTGATCGCGTATTACGTGATGGTGTTGTGGAATTTACGACCTGCATGGGTGCCGGAATATTTGATCGTAGTGGTTTTGTACGCCTGTTCAGCGGCTTGTACTCCTTCGTGGCAGGATATCAAGGTGGCAATACGAAATCCGTTCAGCCTGATCCTCTGGGTGGGGGCAGCGTATATTGCTATAAGCTTCGAGGTATTATGATGCGGATCTATTTTTATCTAAAAGCCTGAAATATTCATCCCTGCACCAGTTCTCGACATTAACTAACCCCTGAAACGCTTCGCGGAAATCGGTCATACCGATACTAAAGACTCCATGACCATAGACAATTGCAGAGCCGGTCCTGCCAATAACAGGCGGGACATTTTTTGCGATGCCGCCAGCACCGATTTCTCCAGCTACCACCGGGGTATCTCCCAGAAACCTTACTTTTGAACAATCCTTCCAGCAGTCCGTAACGTGACAGGACTCTTTCTCACTGCAGATCATACTCATGACCACCGCAAAGCGCGGATGACCGTGCAAAATGGCACTACAGCCGGTGGTCTCAAAAATGGAGCGGTGCGCAACCAGTTCACTGGAGGCGGTTATACCGACAGTGGAGCTGTTTTTAAAAGGGACCGGATCAATGCAACCGGGGAGTTCGTCCAGGCTGGATGCGGTTTGCGAAATATAGATCAGGTTTTTGTTTGAATATGAAATGTTGCCGAAAAAAGAGTCAACCAGACGTCGATGTACAGTATACCGACCGATGCGGGCGATCTCCTCTAGAATATCCTGTTTTTCTATAAGTGGCCCATGCCGGAATTCGAGCCCTTCAGTTGAAAGAGGAACGAGCATGTCGTTGCGAAAACTGTCAAAATTGTCTTCTTCACCAGGAAGCATGAAGCCGTATTCGAGTAAGTCTTCAAGGTATTTGATATAGGTTGAATGAAAAACTGAAGACCAGTTGATATAAGCCTGTTCAACTGTCAATGACCCGGATGCGATGATCCCGATACCTTCGACTACGATTCCTTTTCGGGTTCCCAACAGAATGGATATTTCCTCTGCAGAATCATAAGTTATCTCACTTTTTCTTAGAATCGGAATGTCATGCAAAAATGTGCGGGTTTCTGTGTCTCGAGGGACAATCTCATGTTCATGGATGGCGGACCGCTGAATAAGAAAATCTGCAAAAGGAAGCGAAGGGGTGGCTGCAACAAGCGCGAGACAATTGAGACGGGCAAGAACCGATTCTGATAATGCTGCAAGAGTTGATTTGCCCGCCGAAATAATTATGTCATCCTGAGCAGCAAAGGCAATCTGTCCTGCTTGTGCCGAGCCATCTGAAATCAGTTTTTCGGTGTATTTGGCAATTTGTTCATGCATCAGGGAGTGGACGAAGGAATATTTGTAAACAGAATTGAGCCATCGGAAAGCGTCTCACTCCGAATACGGGGCGTACGCTGACTGCTGGCAATAAGAGTGGTTTTTGGTATAGTTACGCCGCTGTCGGAAAGAAAGGCCATCGTGACATTTGTTCCAGCCTGCCAGGCTTCAAAGTGGAGGTGAGGTCCGGTGGATCTCCCGGTTGAACCGGAAAGCGCCAGGGTTGTTTCTGAGGTAACCGGTTGCCCCTGTACTACGAGAATCCGGCTGTTGTGCGCGTACAGGGTAATGATTCCGTTGTCATGCTCAACAATGACAGTGTTGCCATATCCGGAACGACTACCATTATAGACGACTACGCCTGGTGCCACCGGTTTAACAGGAGTTCCTGTGGGTATTGCTATATCAATGCCGTTGTGCTGTCGCCATGTGCCGTCGATAGGGTCGATTCTCATGCCAACTTTTGAAGTTATCGTTCCGCCGACCGTAGGCAGGTGTGGTTCAAAGTTGCTTTGTTCTGCTTCTTGCGGGTTAAGAGCTGCAGTAACCGCTTTTTGGACAATTTCATCCAGCGAAATGTCATGAGTTTTCTGCTTCAATAATTGTTTGCGCTGCTTGGTAGTTAGCGCTCGGTCTTTAATGACAACAGTGGCACTTTTGTTGTTCGGAGCGTCGGTAAATGTTTCAACGCCGTCGATTGTTACAAAACGGTATATATCTGCTTCTGCAAAAGAGCTGGAAAAACATAAAATAATGGTCAGAGATAGCGTATGCAAATAATTAAAACCATTCCAAAACATGTGAGGTGCTCTAGCATGGTCTGTCAATTGTACTTGTTGTTCAACACTTTTTCTGATAGTTAATTTCATTGTTCATTTATATCCCGTTTTTAAAAAGAATTCAATTCATCATATCTAGGGGTGCCTTGGGTGTTTCCATATTATGACAAAGCTGTACGGGGAACTGAACGAGAAGATATGCTGGTAATTATCCAATTCTTACAGGGGATGATAGGTCAAGAGTTTTCGTTTTTAAACTACTACAAAGAAATTCCTGTTTCATATAATGCTACTTTACTGAGTGTAGAAAACGAAATGGCTGAGTTTGCCGTTCACGAATATCAGGCAAAAGTCATCAATATGGAGAAGCAAGCACTCATTTATTCTCATCCATTAAGTTCATTTCCGGAAGATATGATTGGTGAGGCTTTTTATGTGAGTTCTGTCAAGCAGCGTGTCATTATGTGTAACTTTGGATATGCAAATATTCGCTCTGACAGGAGGAAATTTGTCCGGGTCCTTCTTGATAATCCCGTTGAGGCGGAGATTGTTTTTGAAGGAGATATTTTAAAAGGTAATGTCAAAGATCTCTCGCTCGGAGGCGCTGCGATCAGCACTATGTCTGCCGATCTTCTTGAGCCAGGTCTTGATATAAACGTATTTTTGAAACTACCGGATCTTAATGGTGGTCCTGTGCGTGAAGTAGCAATTAGTGCGATAATTCTCAAAGTTATCGGGACAAACGCTCCTTTTACCTGCTTAATAGAATTTCACGCAGAAAAACATTCTCAACAGCAGATTGTATACTATATAAACCAGCGTCAGGTTGAAATAATCAAAGAACTTAAGGATATAAATGCGTGAGGCCACCTACTTAGCAGTGCCTATGTTATGTGCAGGGTGGGCGTTTGGTGACTACATATTGAGCATATGGATGTATCGTGAGGATAGCTACTTTTGTGATATGTTTCTTAACTATTCAAATATGCTGCTATAATAATTAGGTAACAAATTGGCAAGGAGCTTGCTTTTCAATTTAGAGACAAATGTTGTCAGCTTAGTAAATCTGTTTCCTTGCTTTAATAAAATCTTAAGTAACGGGAGGTTAAAATCGTGAAAAAAGTAGAAGCGATCATAAAGCCGTTCAAGCTGGATGAAGTTAAGGAATCGCTGAATGAAATAGGCATCCAGGGAATTACAATAAGTGAAGTAAAGGGATTTGGGCGTCAGAAAGGTCATACGGAGTTGTATAGGGGGGCGGAATATGTTGTTGATTTTATCCCCAAAATTAAGTTAGAAATTATTGTATCGGATTCGATTCTTCCGCAAGTTGTTGAAGCGATCGAAAAGTCTGCAAAAACCGGGCGTATCGGCGATGGGAAAATTTTTGTAACAAATATTGAAGAGGTAATTCGTATCAGAACCGGTGAAACCGGAGAAGATGCACTGTAACAAAACCAAATCCCGAAAGGAGCAACAGATGACCCCGAAGCAAGTAGTTGAATTCGCCAAAGAAAACGGCGCGAGAATGGTTGATTACAAGTTTATGGATTTTATTGGTACCTGGCAGCACGTTTCGGTGCCAATGTCCGAGTTTAGCGAAGATACATTTGAAGAGGGGCAGGGTTTTGACGGTTCTTCAATTCGCGGCTGGCAGCCTATTCACGCTTCCGACATGATTCTGCTTCCTGACCCGACCACCGCCAAAATGGATCCTTTTGTCAAGGTTCCAACCATGTCGATTATTTGCGACATATTCGATCCGATTACGAAAGAAGATTACACGCGCGATCCGCGTAATATCGCCAAAAAAGCCGAAATGTACCTGAAGTCAACCGGTATTGGAGACACCGCTTTCTTTGGTCCGGAAGCCGAGTTCTTCATCTTTGATGATGTACGTTACTCTTCGACAGCCAATCAGTCCTTCTTTGCTGTTGACTCCTCGGAAGGCGCCTGGAATACCGGTCGTGAAGAGTTCCCGAATCTTGGCTACAAACCGCGCCACAAAGAAGGGTACTTCCCATGCTCACCTGTTGATTCCCAAAATGACCTTCGTAACGAAATGGTCGAAGTACTTCAGAGTGTCGGCATTCGTGTTGAATGCCAGCATCACGAAGTTGCAACCGGTGGCCAGGCTGAAATTGATATGCGCTTCTCGTCACTCGTTGATATGGCTGACCAGCTGCAGTGGTTCAAATATATCATCAAGAACGTCGCTTACCGTAACGGCAAAACAGTAACCTTCATGCCTAAGCCTCTCTATGGCGACAACGGTTCAGGTATGCACTGCCACCAGTCGATCTGGAAAGATGGCCAGAACCTGTTTGCCGGCGATAAATACGGCGGTCTTTCCCAGATGGCTCTTTGGTACATCGGCGGGATTATCAAGCACGCCAAGGCGCTCTGTGCCATTACAAACCCTACTACCAACTCGTATAAGCGACTTGTGCCCGGTTTTGAGGCACCGGTAAATATGGCTTACTCAAGCCGTAACCGCTCTGCTTCACTCCGTATCCCAATGATGTCCACCAATCCGAAGTCCAAACGCGTAGAATATCGTACCCCCGATCCATCATGCAACGGCTACTTGGCCTTTGCCGCTATGCTGATGGCAGGTCTGGATGGCATCGAAAATAAAATTGATCCGGGCCAGCCTCTGGACAAAGATATCTACGGTCTTTCTCCGGAAGAGCTTAAAGATATTCCGTCTGCTCCCGGTACTCTTGAGCAGGCTCTGCAATGCCTCAAGGATGATCATGAATTCCTTCTGAAGGGAGACGTATTTACCCCTGACGTCATCGAAAAGTGGATTGAGTACAAAACAGAAGCTGAAGTCAACCCGGTTCGTATGCGTCCGGTGCCTCTTGAGTTTGAACTGTACTACGATATTTAATCTGCGGCAGACACTTGCTTGTAGCCATGAAAGGCGGGAGAAATCCCGCCTTTTGTCGTATAATTCTTTTGAATAGTGAAACCAGCCAAAAAGCCGGGGAGGCTAATAGTATTTTCCATGCATCAACAACGCATGAAATGCAGAATTGGGTGTTTGCTCGTATCGGTCTGAAAGGCATTTCCTCTGCGTCTGGGGTGCTAAAACACAGGAATAAATTCTTTTAGGTAACGGTATGTAAAATTGCCGACCGTGCGGTGCAAATTCTTGGTGGATCCGGCTATATCAGGGATTATGCGGTAGAGCGTTTTTACCGTGATGTCGGCCTGTTCCGTTTATATGAAGGGACCAGCCAGATCCAGCAGCTGATCATTGCCCGCAATATGATTAAAGAGGTTGTATAGGCGCTTGGTCCGAAACCAACCGTTTCTCTTCAGGTAGAATGGCTGGCCATATTTCCCTGACTAAAGATGCTTTTTAATTGTAAAAGAGTAAATAATATTTTGTTAACTGTAGCAAACGCAAAAAAAGGGCCTCCGTCAGGAAGCCCCTTTTTTAAGCAAACAGATAAAGATTCAGGGATTACAGAATGAAAAGCATTTCCCCATAGGTCGGCAGCGGCCAGTATTTGGCTGCAATGATTTTTTCCAGCGCATCACTATCGGCACGCAGGTCAAGCATTTTCGTAAATACTTTCTCCCTGAACGCAGCTGCCTGTTTCTCAATGTCGGCTATGTTTAGTGCGCTTTCAAGGGCTTTCTCCAGTGCTTTCACATTGCTGCTTGCAGAGGCAAGCTTGGTGGAGAGCTCTTCGAGCAGCTCTTTCTGGGTTGACACGTTCAGCTTGCTGGACACCGCGGCAACTGCAGAGATAGATGATGCTACTGTTGTTGCATATTCTATGGCTGTAGGGATGATGCTATGGTTGGCCATGTCGATCATGGTCAGGGCTTCAATATTCAGGGTCTTCACATATTGCTCGACCATGATTTCGTAACGTGAATGAATTTCTTTCTCGTTAAAGACGTTGTGTTTAATAAACAGTTCAACAGACTCTTTTGATACCAGCTCTTTCAGTGCCTTGGGAGTGTTAGGAATATTCAGCAGGCCGCGCTTCTTGGCTTCCTTGACCCACTCGTCGGAGTAGTTGTTGCCGTTAAACACGACGCGATTATGTTTCTTGGCGGTTTCCTTAAGCAGCTTCTCAAGGTCAGCTGAAAAGTTTTTCGATTTTTCGAGTTTGTCGGCAAATTCCCTCAGTGCATCGGCAATGATTGTATTGATGATAATGTTGGGACCAGAGATGGAGAAGGATGAACCGAGCATCCTGAATTCAAACTTGTTACCGGTAAAAGCGAACGGTGATGTTCTGTTTCTGTCGGTGGCGTCCTTGGGCAGTGCGGGAAGTGTAGTGACACCAATCTTCATATCAGCGTTGGCTGAGGATGATTTTGCTTTACCGGCTACGATCTGGTCAAGAATGTCGGCAAGTTGATCGCCAAGGAATATGGAAATGATTGCCGGGGGAGCCTCGTTGGCACCCAGGCGATGGTCATTGCCGGCGTTGGCGCATGAGCAGCGTAGAAGTCCTGCATATGTATCGACAGCCTTGATGGTTGCCATTAGGAAGGTCAGGAACTGGGCGTTCTCATGTGGAGTATGACCAGGCTCAAGCAGGTTCTGTCCGTCATTTGAGCTCATGGACCAGTTGTTGTGCTTGCCGGAACCGTTTACGCCGGCAAATGGTTTTTCGTGCAGCAGGCAGACCAAATCATGTCTGAGAGCAATCCGCTTCAGAACATCCATAACCATCTGATTGTGGTCAGTGGCAATGTTGGTGTTCTCAAAAATAGGGGCGAGTTCAAACTGTCCGGGGGCAACTTCATTGTGCTGGGTTTTTGCAGTAACGCCCAGTTTCCAGAGCTCTTCATTTACTTCTTTCATGTAACAGAGCACTCTTTCCTTGATCGTGCCGAAATAGTGGTCTTCCAGTTCCTGACCTTTTGAGGGCATAGCTCCGAAGAGTGTTCTACCAGCCATCATCAGGTCGGGTCTTTTTAGGAAAAAAGACTTGTCCACAAGGAAGTATTCCTGCTCAGCGCCGACAGTTGATGTAACCCTGCTGGCGGTCGTATTTCCGAACAATCTAAGAACACGCACTGCCTGTTTAGAAAGCGCTTCCATGGAGCGGAGCAGGGGGGTCTTTTTGTCAAGGGCCTCACCGGTGTACGAGCAGAAGGCGGTGGGGATGCAGAGAGTTATGACATCAGCTTCTTCTCTCAGAAATGCAGGAGAGGTGCAATCCCAAGCGGTATAACCCCTAGCTTCAAAAGTTGCTCTCAGGCCACCGCTGGGGAAAGAGGATGCATCCGGCTCGCCCTTGACCAGCTCTTTTCCGGAGAACTCCATCAGAGCACCATTTTCTGTTGGTGAAAGGAATGAGTCATGTTTTTCTGCAGTAATACCGGTCATCGGCTGGAACCAGTGGGTAAAATGTGTTGCACCTCTTTCAACAGCCCACTCTTTCATTGCTGTAGCGACAACATCTGCGATTGTAGGATCTAGTGGCAGACCTTCGTCTATGGTTTTTTTCAAGTTTTTGAAAACACCTTTCGGTAGCCTTTCTCTCATTACAGTCTGGTTAAATACATTTTTACCAAAAATTTCCATTGTACAGCCTCCTTTTTGAGCAGCGTTGTTTAAAAAATAAGCAAAAAGCTTATTCAATATAGTCGTTATTTTAATCGGTTACAGAAACATTGCGTTGAATTTACTGAATACAAAGCAAAATAAGTGCCAAACATCATGGTGGAGGACAGCGGATTTTTGTCGGTTGAGGGAATCCACCAGGCCATTGATCGCTGGAAACATAAAGCAAAAACAAACATCTAAAACCGGCTAAGCCTGTCAGCGTTTTGAGGGCGCCTTGCAATTGACTTTGCCGGCCCACTCTGCTAGAAGATATAAGATTTATACGGTTTAAAGGACTAATAATGGAAAGTTTCTTTCTAAAACTCTCAGTAATGCTTGTGCCTGGAATGCTGGCAATTGTTTGTCACGAAGTTTCCCATGGTTACGTCGCTTGGCGTTTTGGCGATCCGACAGCCAAGATGATGGGGCGCCTTACTCTCAACCCTCTGAAACATATCGATATTTTTGGCACACTTATGATATTTTTTGTTGGCATAGGGTGGGCCAAGCCGGTGCCGGTAGTGTCGGAAAACTTGCGTAATCCCAAACGCGACATGATCTGGGTGGCCGCTGCCGGGCCGACTACCAACATCATACTAGCAACGGTTTCGGCGCTCTTGCTCCGAGGTCTGGTGGCGTTTGGCAATCCGGCTGTTTCCGGTTCGCCACTTGCCATGTTGACTGAACCTGTGGTTATGATGCTGGCCTTTTCAGTCTATATAAATCTCCTTCTGGCTATTTTTAATATGATACCGGTGCCACCTTTGGATGGAGGACGAGTTTTAGTAGGATTGCTTCCTTACAGGCAGGCAGTTGCCTGGTCTCGTATAGAGCCGTACGGAATGGCTATTATCATCGTGCTGGTGTTTTTTACCAATATGTTTTCGTACATTATTTCTCCGATTCTTAAAATTGGCGTTCAGATTCTGGCTGGTCCGCAGAGCGGCCTTGTTCTTGGTGTCACCAGATTAATGATGCATTGAAATCTTCAACAGTCTAGAGGGTGCATATGAACGATCCGAGAATTCGGCAGTTTGCAGAGATACTGGTTGATTACTCGACCAGGGTGAAAAAGGGCGATGTTGTACTTATTAACTCTGCCGGTCTGGAGGCGCTGCCACTGGTGAAGGAGTTATATTCACTCTGTCTCAAGCGCGGTGCTAAATATGTTGAATACAATTTTTCGGTTCCGGAAATTGATCGCAGCTTTTACAACAGCGCCAATAAACAGCAGCTTGATCACTTTCCGCAGCATAAACTTGATTTCTACAAAACTGTTACGGTCTATATAGGTATTTCTGCCGGCAATAATTCAATGGTAATGGCCAATGCCAACCAGGATGCGCTAGTCGCGTATGCAAAGCTTACCAGGCCTCTGGTTGATCAGCGAGTTAAACATACCCGATGGTGTGTGACCCGCTACCCGACCCATGCATCTGCCCAGGAAGCCCGTATGAGCCTGGATGAATACGAGGATTACCTCTTCTCGGCCTGCTGTATCGACTGGAAAGCTGAATCAAAGAAACAGGAAAAGCTCAAAAAGCTGATGGATAGAACCAAAAAAGTACGAATTTCAGCTCCTGATACGGATCTCCGTTTCAGTATTGACGGCCTGCCCGGCATAAAATGTGATGGTCGACTCAATATGCCGGATGGCGAAGTGTTTACCGCCCCGGTTAAAAACTCTGTCCAAGGTCATATCAGCTATAACTGTCCGAGCATCTATCAGGGCAAGGAATATAACGGTGTCCGCTTTGAATTTGCAGATGGCAAAATAGTCAAGGCGACTGCTGAAGGGGGTATGAACAAGGCCCTCAACAAAATTCTGGATGCTGATGAAGGTGCTCGCTATATCGGGGAATTTGCGATTGGTGTCAATCCTGGCATTCGTCAGCCGATGCGAAATATTTTGTTTGATGAAAAGATTTTTGGCTCAATTCACTTTACCCCCGGTCAGGCGTACGACGAGTGTGATAATGGCAACCGTTCCTCCGTACACTGGGATCTGGTGCGGATTTTAGCCGATGGAGAAATTTGGTTCGATGATGTTCTGGTCCAGAAAAACGGCCGTTTTGTCCATAAAGAGTTGCTGGAACTTAATCCTGCCTAAGAGAGAACGCTAGCATTATGACACATTGTCCTGAAATTGAATTTGAACATGATGATTTTGAGTTTGATACCATTGACGAGGAGTTGCTGGTTGACGAACGCTGCCAGCAGATTCTGAAACAATTCTATCTGTTCCTTCAACAGCAGGGTATGGCTGCTGAACAGGCTTCCGAGCTTGCCTTCAGTGCTGATCTTTATCTGCGGGATTACCTGATTGACTTTGGCCGCCAGAATATTGTCCGTCCCCAGCAAGGAATTGTGACCACTTTTGCCGGTTCATGGTTTATTACTCACACGCTGGATCCCGATATAGTCATGCTCGAGCGTCACTTGACGGCTATATCCGAGTTGTACAAATACATGCATCGTCAACATCTTATTTCTGCTGAAGAGCTCTCTTTTCTTCTGGAAGAGGCTGAACAACTCGAATTTTACCGACAGCGGATTGACTCTTTTCTGAATCTTACCGGAGATGGGTTTGTTGCGTGGGACGCCGGGTGCCAGGCACGCTTGTGACGTCTGTTACGGGGTATAAAGTAAATGACATGCGAACAAACAAAACAGATGGTCATCACAATTCTTGATCAGAAACACCTTCGAAATGATTGGCGCTTTGACTTTGACGGTCAACCCTTTCAGGAATTTCTTGCTGGAATAATTTCAGAGATGGAACGATTGGGAGTCCTTTTGACTGTTGTGCACAATCGTGATGCGGTTATTACTATCAATAGTTATGCAGATCTGTTGAATGTGGTGAAAATATCTTCCTTGCAGGACGGGCATAGTAACCAGTGTGTAGGTCATATTATCGGAAAAAGCCAGCACCTTGATATTATGGAAGATATTAGCACAGCAGTCCGGCGTGTGGCGTTTGCACCTGAAACGGTTGCCCCTTCCAGTGAGTTTAGGAAAGTGTGTCATAACTGCGGATGTGGGTGCTAGGGTACAGGCTGTTGAGATCGATGTAGAGCAATATTGTTACCCACCTGAATGTATTAAGGAGATCAGTCATGTCAACAGCAACTATTCCGGAAACCGTAAGAAGGTTACTTGCTTCACAGCCGATTGAACTGCCGATCTTTCATCCAGTTGCTTTAAAACTCCAAAGAATGCTCTCAAATTACGATTTTACGGTTGATGAGGTGTCTCAGGTTGCTAATGAGGATATGTCGCTGGCCAGCCAGATGCTTAAAATCGCCAACTCTCCGATGTATATGGGGCGGACCAAGGTGGCTACGATCAAGGAGGCGGTTATCCGGCTCGGAGCTCAGCAGGTAATCAATCTGGTGATTGCAGCTTCTCAGGCCTCAGCCCACACATCAAGCAACCCGGCGCTTGACCACTACATGAAAGAACTCTGGCTGCACAGCCACAGCAGCGCTCTCGGGGCTCGTTGGTTAGCCCATTCCTGCGGTATGCGTGGAGTTGCTGATGAGACCTATCTGGCAGCGCTTCTGCATGATGTCGGTAAGCTCTACCTGTTGAAATCAATTGAAAAGCTTGTGGCAGCAGGGGTGATTAATTCACTCTTTGATGACGAGTTGATTCTGGAAATCTTTGAAGCGATGCATGTCGAACAGGGATATCGCATGATGCAACATTGGAACTTCCCAGCGATGTACTGTGACGTCATCCGTGACCACCACTCCGAAGAGTGGGACACTGTCAACAAGATGCTGGCAATTGTACGGTTTGTCAACATGGCCTGTCACCGGATCGGGATTGGCCTGAAGCATGAGCCGGATCTTGTTTTAATTGGCACGAAGGAAGCGGAGATACTTGATATAACCGATACCCAGATTGTCGAGCTTGAGGCGATGCTGGAGGAATCAAGGGATGCTTCGCTGGAGGGATAATGCAGGTGGCTTCTGCGTGGCACAGAACGGCATAAATAAATAGCCTGAATACTCTACTCTGAAAGGAGAATATTTCTGTGACGTTTGCTCCTTCATCTCTTCTTGTTACCGGGGGTGCCGGCTTTATCGGCTCCAACTTCATTCACTCGTTCATTGCCAACAATCCGGGGTGTACGCTAACCAATCTGGATTGTTTGACCTATGCCGGCAATTTAAAAAACCTGACCGCGCTTGAAGGAAACCCAAATTACCGTTTTGTCAAAGGGGATATCGGTGATGCCGCTCTGGTAGCGCGACTGCTTACTGACCAGCGAATTGATGCGGTTGTACATTTTGCCGCCGAGTCCCACGTCGATCGTTCTATAACCGGCCCGGAAATTTTTGTGCGCACGAACGTGCTGGGTACGCAGGTTTTACTCGAAGAGAGCCGTAAACATTGGCAATCCGGTGCTGTTGCAGATTTCCGTTTTCTTCAAATATCAACTGATGAAGTTTATGGCAGTTTGGGTGAGACCGGCTATTTTACAGAAGAAACGCCTCTGGCCGCCAACTCACCTTACTCGGCCAGCAAGGCAGGAGCCGATCTGCTGGTGCGTGCTTATCATGAAACGTTTGGCATGCCGACTCTGAATACCCGCTGTTCCAATAACTATGGCCCCTATCATTTCCCTGAGAAGCTGATTCCGCTCCTGATTCACAATATCATCAACAAAAAACCGCTGCCGGTCTACGGCGACGGGTTGAATGTCCGCGACTGGCTGCATGTACGTGATCATGCCGTGGCGATTGAGACCGTTCTTAAGAAGGCGACCCCCGGTTCAGTCTATAATATTGGCGGTAACAACGAATGGAAAAATATTGATATTGTCAATCTGGTTTGTGACCTGTTGGATGGACGCCTCGGTCGTGCCAGTGGAGAGAACCGCGCTCTAATAACCTTTGTCAAAGATCGTCTCGGCCATGATCGGCGCTATGCCATTGATGCCGCCAAACTTCAATCTGATCTCGGTTGGAGTCCTTCATATACCTTTGAACAGGGAATTTCTGAAACAATAGACTGGTATCTTGCTAATCAGGAGTGGGTTTCTGAGGTTACTTCCGGTGCATACCGTGAATATTGCAACAGTCAGTATGGCGGAGGTGTTGCTTGATCCTTGTTGTGGGAGCTAACGGCATGCTGGGGCGCGACCTGATTGCGCTCCTTGGCGACAGGGGACATGGTATTGATATTGCTGATATCGATATTACGTCGCCCGAGTCGGTGTTTAAGGTCATCAGCGATCTAAAGCCGGAGGCCGTGATCAATTGCGCCGCTTTTACCGATGTAGACGGCTGTGAAAGCGATTTCGAGAAAGCAATGGCGGTTAATGGAGAAGGGGTCGCATATCTTGCTATGGCATGCCGCGATCTCGGTGCACTGCTGGTGCAGGTCAGCACTGATTATATTTTTGACGGTGGTAAGGGAACTCCATACATTGAGGATGACGCCCCTTGTCCGCTCAGTGTTTACGGAGAATCAAAGCTTGCAGGTGAAATGAATGCCGCATTCTCTCCGGATTACCTGATTGTGCGGACTCAGTGGCTGTACGGCCTGTATGGCAAGAATTTTGTTGAGACCATGCTGCGTATGGGAGCTGAAAAGGATGAGTTGACCGTGGTCGATGATCAGATTGGTTCGCCGACCTGGACGGTTGATCTGGCTCGGGCAATTATTGCCCTGATTGACTCTGGTTGCCGGGGTATATATCATGCTGCCAATTCGGAGTACTGCTCGTGGAACGGGTTTGCCAAAGCGATCTTTGAGGAGTCCGGTTTAAGCGTTGCGGTCAAGCCAATGACTACCACGGAGCTGAATCGCCCAGCCAGACGGCCACTCTATTCAACGTTGGAGTGCAGTAAATTGACCGCCGATACCGGCTTCCACCCTCCGCCATGGCGGGATGCCCTGCGAGAATATCTGAAGCTTCGTACCTCTAATTTAAGTTGAAAGGATCAACAATGGAACGTGGTGAACGCCCGTGGGGTACGTATACCGTTCTCGATGAGAACACGAGTTACAAAATCAAGCGTATTGAAGTCCTGCCGGGACAGCGCTTGTCGCTACAGAAGCACCACCATCGCAGTGAGCATTGGATCGTGGTCTCCGGCACTGCTCTTGTTACTTGTGGTGAACGCCAGCAGACCATTAACGTTAATGAGTCAACATTTATTCCGATCGGGCAAAACCATCGCCTTGAAAATCCGGGCAAGATACCGCTTGTGATTATTGAGGTTCAGAGTGGTGAATATCTGGGTGAAGACGATATTGTCCGTTTTAATGATGATTACAACCGTTGTGAAACCCAAAACCTCGCTGAACAGGATAATTGTGTTGAATAGTGCCGTGTCACCAAGTCGTGCCTTACTGGCTCTTTTTTATGTCGTGCTCTTTTTTATTACAGCTGGTTGCGCTGCTTCTTCTACTACGATTATTGAGGAGGAAGTTGTCACCAATTCAAGGCCTATGTACAGCTATACTTCACTCTTGATTCAGGATTTTGAGCTAAAACGTGAATTGTATTCCGATGCGACTGATGACCGGATGAGTCAGCGCGACCTCCGCTATGCAAAGCTCCCCGGAGAGCTTTCCGACCATATCGAACGCTATATCAAGTCTCGCCGCATCTATAAAAATATTTCCCGTGACGGGAAAGCTGATGCTTCGACACTGCTGCTTACAGGGAAATTTATCCGTCTTGGACGTTTTAAAATATCGGTTGCCGTCAGTTTACGAGATGGTGTTAGTAATCAAGAGGTTGCATACTTCCGACAGACACTTTGGGATGTCCTCGATACGACCGATTCATTTAGCGGTCTTGGGCGTGAGGTTGCGGATTTTGTAAGTCGGATTCAGTATAAATAACTGGGAAACAACTATGTATATCGTTATTCTTGCCGGTGGATCAGGAACCAGATTTTGGCCGCTTTCACGGACTGCCAGGCCAAAGCAGTTGATCTCTATTACCGGGGATCAAAGTATGCTGCAGAGAACGGTTGAGCGTGTACTGCCGCTTCATCCGAAGCGGATCCTTATTATAACAAACCACCTGCAGGCGGTCGAAACCGAACGCCAGATGCAACCCTACGGCTCAGTGCCGATTGACGTCATAGCCGAGCCTGCTGCCCGTAATACCGCTCCGGCCATCGGCTTGGCTGCTGCACTTATTGCTGCCCACGACCCGTCCGGAATTATGGTCGTTCTCCCCGCAGATCATTTCATTAAAAACGAAAGTATGCTTCGCAATACGCTGACCTTTGCGGGAGAAGCAGCGAGCAACGGTTTTCTTGTAACACTTGGTATTTTGCCGTCACGTCCGGAGACCGGATACGGTTACATTGAGGCCGGAATGGATGCACTCAATGATGGAGCTTCACAGGGGCCGTTCCCGGTAAAGCGTTTTGTTGAAAAACCACCGTTGGCTGATGCACTGCGCTATCTGGAGGAGGGTAACTACTTCTGGAACAGCGGCATGTTTATCTGGAGTGCCGATACGATTCTGGCGGAAATGCAGATATTTATGCCAGCTCTGCACAATAAGCTCCTACAGTTGAAAACAACCATAGAAGCAGAGGGGCAAACAGTTCTGAAGGGGCAGATTGCGGCTCTTTACCAGGATATTGAAAGCATTTCTATTGATTATGGAGTTATGGAAAAATCTTCCCGGGTTCAGATGGTGCCGGTTGAGATGGGGTGGAGTGATGTAGGGAGTTGGAGCGCACTGCCGGAGGTGATTGAGCCTGACGTTAATGGGACAGTTTGTGTCAATGCCGCCGGGCATATCGCTGTCGAATCATCCGGCTGCATCATTTACGCCGACGGGAGGATGGTTGCCACGGTCGGTGTCCATAATATCGTCGTTGTCTCCACGCCGGATGCGATTCTGGTCTGTGACCGCGAGTGCTGCCAGGATGTGAAAAAGGTGGTTGAAGAGTTGGGTGTTGCCGGGATGACGGAGTATCTGTAATTAATAACAGTACCCTGAAGTTTGTACCGCATTCCGATCCATAGCGGGATCATATATCTCCATACAAAAGCCATTCTCAGTCAATATTTGATGAGAGTGGCTTTTTTGTAATTCCTGTCTGGCGCTATTGGCCGAAAGCGTGTACTGTGCAACGCGAAACTTGGTGTACGCCAATTAGCAAATAATCAGATATCACCCGCTGAATCGATTCGTAAATCTTTTATCACCGCAGAGTATCGCAAAGGAAGGCAAAAACGTGAGGGTAAGATCAGGATCTTGAAAGCAGTGGAAAAACTGTTGTCCACGAAAAGCACGAAAGGCACGAAATGGAAGACAAAATCATATTCAGGGATGAATGTTACGCTATTCAGGGAGCCGTATTTGAGGTGTATCGTGAAATTGGCTGTGGATTTCTTGAAGCGGTCTATCAAGAATGCCTTGAAAAAGAACTTCGATTACGGGGGATCCCTTTTACTCCCCAGCAGGAACTCAAACTGTATTACAAAGGGGAAGAATTAAAGCAGTTCTACAAAGCGGATCTGATCTGTTTTGACAAGATTATTGTTGAACTGAAAGCACTGCGTGAACTAACCGGGGAGCATCGTTCTCAGGTGCTAAATTATCTGAAGTCTACCGGAATGAAGGTTGGTTTGCTGGCAAATTTCGGAAGTCACCCAAAGGCGATTGTTGAAAGGATTATCCTCTGATTTACTTTCGTGCTTTTCGTGTGTTTCGTGGACAAAATTGTGTGTCTTTGTTGTACGAGCTGGGTCAGCAGCTGGCGCGGGAGAATCGGTTCGAAAACTGGGGAGTTAAATATACTGTCCCCGGAACTCCCGGCGATGTGTTGAACATGGCGCTGTTCGGCCAGTGCGCCAAGACATGGCGTGACGCCAACCCTGACAAAAAAGGCAAAATCCGGGACTATGCCAACGTCTCCCAGCTGGTCTGTCTTTCAAATCTGGAGAACCTGAACGCCCTGTTTATATCAGAAGGTATGTTACAACCGGAGCGGTTGCTGAAATTGAACAGGATAGCCATTCAGCAGATGAAGCTGCTGACGGATGATACCCGGAACTCCGAACAGATTCTGCGCAAGAGGCCAATCATATAAGGCGTTAATTATGACCAACGAGAAAAAAGACTTCTTTGTCAGTTACAACGACCACGATAAGCAATGGGCTGAGTGGATCGCATGGCATCTTGAAGAGGCCGGTTACCAGATAATGATCCAGCTATGGGACTGGGGACCTGGAAGTAACTTCATACTTGAGATGCAAAAAGCTGCGGAAATATGTGAGCGCACGATATTTGTTTTATCTCCTCATTTTCTTGCATCCCTATATACACAACCTGAATGGGCACAGGCATTTGCCAAAGACCCTACTGGAGAAAAACGGCTACTGATTCCGGTTCGGGTCGAGCACTGTGAACTAAAAGGTTTTTTCAAGCCCTTGGTCTATATCGATTTCTTGGAATCCCAGCCACTAGATAGGCATGAACGAAGACAATATTTGGTAGAGAAGCTGCTCGACGGGGTCAACGTCTCACGTAGAAAACCCATGTCAGAGCCGCCCTTGCCCGACTTTAAATCAGAATCGGTTGTTAAAAATGATGTTTCGGGCAATGCCGTTATCGACAATCACGAAGTTGAGGCCACAACTAACAACAATAATAATAGTGCAAGCAGCAATTTTTATGGTCATCAGCGGGCTGAACTCCTAAAATATTTTGTTTCCGAATGGCTAGTCAAGGGACCTGCTGTCGCCCTTTTACAAGGATTTCCGGGATGTGGAAAAACTCAGTTGGCTTCTGAAATTGCTGCACAGACAACTCGTTGCATTGATCCTGTCGAGCCGCAGCTTGAATCACAAGATCCATCCCTTGACTTGCTCACTGACCTCGCATTGGCGCTTGATTACGAGGGTATCCATGATTTGATGCAAGAGATTGATAAAGGTGCTGGCGGCAATCTCTTCGATGCCTTGCTCAGATTTCTCCGAAGAGAACAGGTTTTGGTTGTCGTAGATGAATTTCAGCGTCTCTTAGGTGATAAAGATGCGTTGCCGCAGAAAGATTGGCAGTATCTTGTTGAACGGCTCAATAATTCACATCGTCCCGCAGGTAGGCTTTTACTCATCAGCAATCGTTCCATAAAAAATGCGCGATGGTGCGAAAAAGCGTTATCCAGCGAACTCAAAGGGCTTACGGATTTTGAAGCCGCAGATTTTCTGCAAACGCATCTTGCGTCGAAAAATTTGTCAGAAAAGATCCCCAAAGAAAGGCTGAAAGAGATTGGACATCGTTTGGGTGGCAACCCACGGGCACTGAAAACGATGGTGGAGAGTCTTAAATATTTTTCTCTAGAAGAGCTGATTTCCTTAGCTCCCGATCTCTTCAACCCTGGGGATGTCAACCTCAATCCTGAGCTGGTTGAAGATTTTGAACGCGAACTGATCGAACGTACCCTTTCCTGTATGGAAGGCGAATTACTGAAATTCATGCGCTGGCTGGCGGTATACCGTCGTCCATTCAATAAAGATGCTTCGCTGGAAATCACCACCGTTTCTACCTCTCCGCAATCATTGCGCAAACAACTCATAAACAGATTCTTGCTGGAAACGACCAACAACGGCGAAACTCTGCATCCGCTGGCAAGGGAAATCAGTGTGACTCGCCTTCGTGAAGACAAAGATGAATGGCGGCAAGCGCACAGCCTTGCGGCAGACAGTTATTTCAAATATTTCAAAAACGTCCAACTGCGGGAATCACAGAAACTGACCTCTTCCTACGCTGAATTGCGGCATCATCTTTTCGAATCCGCTCGCATGGACGAATTGTATCTGGCCAGTGATAAACTTACGAAATTTGCTCTTTCACTCTTGCCAAGGCCCGCCCAATCGAAAATCCCCGACAATCTAGAAACATTAGAGGAACACATCGCCCTGATTTCCGCATTACCGGAAATGAAAAGACCCAAAGGCTTGGAGTATCACCTGGCATTGTGCTTGAAACATCGAAATACCGGGGATGATTACCGTAAGGCGCTTTTTCATGTGCGTAGGGCCACAGGACCGCATTCCTACTATGCTGTCTGGCTGCTCTTGATCGAACTTGAATACAACCTCAATGGGGTCAACGCGATGTTGAGGGCGCAAAAAGAGGCGATCAAGTTTCTGGGGAGCGGCAGCAACGCTTTTACGATCTATCATCGTTGCGCCCATATTCTCATGAAAGATGACAGGTTCGACGATGCTGAAAAGCTGCTGAAGCAGGCTATTGATACGCCGGGCATGGCCTGCGTTTCATCGCTCATCAGCTTGTGCGCAAGATCCATGGAACAAGCGGGGAGATATGATGATGCAATCACGATTCTAAGGAAGGGTATCGACATACCGAATATTCAGGAACTGGGTACGGTTTATATGCACTGCGCCGGTCTTATGACGAGACTTAACCGCGTGGATGAAGCTATCGCATTTCTCCGAAAAGGGCTTGATCTCCCCGGAATGACAAAGCTCTTTTCCATCTACCTGCTGATTGCCGAATTAATGGTGAAGAAAGGGGAAGACGAAGAAGCCATCTGTTTTCTCAGAGAAGCAGTATCTGATTCCCGCGTTCTCGATCCGAAAATGATGTATCGCTACTGTGCCGAATTGCTGGTGAAACACAATCGTATCGACGAAGCGGCTGCCTTGTTAGAGCGAGGTCTTGCTTCCAATACTGTAAAAGATCCACTCCCGCTCTATCATTACTTCGCTGACATTATGGAGAAAATCGACAACACGGAAGTTGGCGTCAAATTTCTCAAAAAAGCTCTGTCGAATCCTCGCTTGAAAAGCGAGTCGTCCATCTATCTAAAATGCGCAAAGTTGCTTTTTCATGCCAAATACCTTGAGGATGCTGTAGATGTGTTGAAACTTGGCCTCCAGGTGCCGCACATGAAGGAGCAAAACTTATTGGCTCAAATGTGCGCTGATCTGACAGCGCGACAAGGCCGGTTGGATGAAGCCATAGAAATTCTTGAGGAAAGAATTGCCGGGAATGACCCGCATCATCTGGATTTTCTCTACAAAGCATGTTCAGAGCTGATGGTAAAGGCAAGACGTCGTGAAGATGCTATTACCCTGATGAAAAAGGGTATCAATTCGCCGGGGCTGACTAACAAGGGCTTGATCTATCAAAAGTGCGCCAAACTGCTGGGTGAGGCTGGACGTCCTGATGAAGGCATTGATTTGTTGAAAAAAGCCATCCGACTGCCGGGAACGCCTGGCAGGGCCATGCTTTATCAGACCTGCGCTGACCTGATGTCCAGTGTTGGACTGAACCAGGATGCCATCAAGCTTATCAATAGCGCTCTGACCGGTCCTAAGATGGGAAACCTGGCATCGTTGATTATGAGGAGTGCTGATTTGCTTGTTGTTGAGGGTCGGCGGGAGGAGGCGGTTTCTCTACTAAAGAAGGGGATCGCTGATTATCCTGGGGATGGGCAGTTGAAAAGCGCATTAGATAAGGTCGTAAATCCAGAAACTGGAGTCCCGTCCTATGAAAAACGAAACCAACCAATTCCTGATTTACCATAGCAAGGATGGCCGCACCAAATAGATGTTATACTGGAGGCGGAAACTCTCTGGCTGTCACAGAAACAGCTTGGCGAACTGTTCGGCAAGGCCAAGGGAACAATCAGCGAACATATCAAGCCTATTTTTGACGATGGCGAACTGGATGAAAATTCAGTTGTTCGGTTTTACCGAACAACTGCCGCTGATGGCAAACAGTACGACGTAGCCCATTACAATCTGGATATGGTGCTGGCGCTTGGCTACCGGGTCAGAAGCCAGGCTGGCGTACGTTTTCGCCAATGGGCAAGCGACAAGCTGAAAGAGTATATCATCAAGGGCTTTGTGCTGGATGATGAACGTCTGAAAAATCCCGGTAAACGTCACGATTATTTTGACGAGCTGACAAAACGTCTGCAAGACATCCGCACCAGCGAGCGCCGTTTTTACCAGAAAATAACCGACATTTATGCCACCAGCGTTGACTATGATCCCAACCACCCGCTTACCCAGGATTTTTTTGCCACGGTGCAGAACAAGGTACACTACGCAATCCATGGCTTGACCGCCGCAGAGCTGATTCAATCACGAGCCGACAGCAGCCGACCGAACATGGGGTTGACCACATGGGAGGGGCGACGCATTCGCAAGGGTGATACTCTGATAGCCAAAAACTATCTGATTCCGGATAAATGCATCACAAAATACTCATGGCTTCCTTTTTTTTGGACACATTGTCAACCTTGATATAATATGCCGGTTTACTATCAGGGGTGGACATGACCAGAACAATTCAAAATGAACTTGAAGACATCAGAAGCCGAGGGCTGCTCCGCAGCACCAGGCTTATCAGCGGTCGTCAGTCGGCGCATGTCTTGTGTAACGATCACGACGTGCTGCTGCTCTGTTCCAATAATTATCTCGGCTTGGCCGATCATCCGGCGCTTGTCGCTGCTTCTATTGCGGCTGCTCAGCACTATGGGACGTCGAGCGGCGCTTCCCGGCTGGTATCCGGGACCATGGCTCTGCATGAACAGCTTGAGCATGCCGTCGCCTCCTTTAAAAAAAGTGAGGCGGCTCTCCTTTTCAACAGTGGCTATGCCGCTAATACCGGCATTATTCAGGCTCTGGTCGGTCGTGGTGATGTTGTCTTTTCCGACCGGCTCAATCATGCCAGCATCGTTGACGGCATTCTGCTTTCCGGGGCGCGCCTGGTGCGTTATCCGCATAACGATTACCGGCAGCTGGCCGTTCTCATGGAAAAACATGCCAAAGGGCGCAGTCTCATTGTCAGCGACGGTGTCTTCAGCATGGATGGAGACATCGCCCCGCTAGCTGAACTGGTCAGGCTCAAACACACTCATGGGGCGCTGTTGATGGTCGATGATGCGCATGGCTGCGGGGTCCTCGGGAAGCAGGGGAGGGGAAGCGCCGAACTGCTGGGGGTTGGGAGTGATATTGATATCCAGATGGGTACGTTTGGCAAGGCGCTGGGAAGTTTCGGGGCTTACGCCGCTGTTTCGGCTGAATTGCGTGAACTGTTGATCAATCGAGCCCGCAGCTTCATTTTTTCAACCTCGTTGCCCCCTTCCGTGCTCGCCGCTTCGCTGGCGGCTGTTGAACTTGTGCAGACGCCTGAAGGAGATCTGTTGAGGGAGCAGTTGTCCGCCAACACCAGCTTCTTCAGGAACAGCCTCGCGGAAGCCGGTTTCAATATCCCACCGGGCTCGACCCAGATTGTCCCGATTGTCATCGGTTCTGCCGTTACCACGATGCAGTTTTCAGAGGCGTTGCTGGCGGAAGGGCTCTTTGCCCAGGGGATACGTCCCCCAACGGTGCCGGCCGGCACCAGTCGTCTCAGGTTTACAGTGATGGCCACTCATACGCATACAGACCTGGCCGGAGCAGTTGAGCGTATCAGCCATGTTGGCCGCACTCTTGGAGTGGCGTGATGCCGTATTACCGGAACCGCAGAGGGGAAGAGTTTTGGTATGAAGACGAGGGGGCCGGATATCCGGTTGTGCTTGTGCATGGCTGGTGCATGTCCTCGGCGGTATGGAAGTATCAGTTCGACGGGCTTGCCCCTTCAATGCGGCTTTTGGCGCCTGATCTTCGTGGACACGGTCTTTCCGGAGGGATTTCTGGTGGTCTGAATTTCAATAATTTTGCCGAAGATCTGGCTGACCTTTTTGATGCTCTGGATCTTACAAAGGTACTTCTCGTTGGCTGGTCAATGGGCGCTCAAATTGCGATTCAATCGTGTGCTGCACTGTCAGACAGGTTAGCAGGTATGGTGCTGGTATCTGCAACTCCCAGCTTTACCGCCTCAATTGATTTTCCGTACGGTCTTGCCAGCAATGAAGCGAGCGGGATGCGACTTAAAGTACAACGTAACACGCAGCGTGCGTTGGACGGATTTTATACCCGTCTGTTTGTGGAAGGTGAGCTTGAAAGCCATCGCTACGCAGCAGAAATCAAACAACTTCTATCTTCGATACCGTCACCGGATACCGCTGCTGTGCTTGATGCGCTTGATGCGCTTGCCAGGACAGATATGCGCCATCTACTTGCTATGATATCCGTTCCTACTTTGATTCTAAATGGCGGACAGGACCGGATCTGTCTGCCTCAGGCATCCAGCTATCTGAAAGAACACATTCCCTATGCAGAGCAGACCGTTTTTCCTGATTCCGGGCATGTACCTTTTTTGACGCAGAGTGGTCAATTCAATGCAGAAATTACCAGATTTGCAAGGAGCATACGTGAACAAAAGGCCTGATATCTGCAAAATAGCTAACGCCTTTCATCAAAGCGCTGTCGATTATGATCAACATGTTCTTGTTCAGAAGAGGGTTGTGGCAAATCTGGCCCGATCGGTCGAACTGAATCAAAGTCTGGCACCCGGGAGTATTCTTGATGTAGGAACAGGGACAGGGGCCTTGCTTGAAAGAGTACATGCGCTTTATCCGGATGCTCGCTTGACGGGAGTTGATCTCGCTCTCAATATGTGTCTGCGTACACAGCAAAAACTTGGCTCTAACTGCCAGGCAGTTAACGGTAATGCGGAATATCTTCCATTTAAAAACGGGGTATTCGATCTGGTAGTGTCAGCGTCTGCATTGCAGTGGGTTGGCAACTTATCCGCTGCAATTCATGAAATGCGTAGAGTAGTACGGCCGGGTGGGGATATAAGCCTGGCTTTTTTTTGCCATGGCACGCTGGCTGAACTGCAGAACTGTTTCAGGGATGCAGCCAGTCGGAGTTGTTCGGACGGTAGTCAAAGAACGTCCCGCCTGCACGGTTTTTGGACAATTGACGATGTGAAGGCAATTTTAAATGAAATGGACTTTGAACGGTTTGTTGTCACGGTTGAAACGGAAGTTGACTGGTACGATGATCTGAATTCTCTATTACGATCTATTAAAAACATCGGCGCTGGAACTGCATCTGGTGGGACTGGAAGTGGCTTGGGCTGGCGGGGGATATTGCAGGAAACTTCACGGCTGTATCAGGAAAAGTATGGCCAGGACGGAAAAATTCCTGCCACATATAAAGTCCTTTATCTGTCTGCACAGACCAAATAGCAACCAAACTGAATATTGAAACCTGATGATGTTGTTTCTTGGTTACAATGAATTTATGATTCTTTTAGCAAATTCATTAATGACGCTGTAGTGTACCTCAACCCCATCTCGCTTGCCATCAATTATTCCCTTGTTCTTAAGCAGCGCCAGGTGTTGTGAAACCGTTGCCTGCGGCAGTCCCAGGCATTCCCATATATGCTTCACATTGCACTCTTGTGTACAGAGCCCAGCAACGATCTTAAGGCGAATCGGATGACCAAGTACCTTTAAAACTTCTGCTTCCGCTGAAAAATCCATGTTTTTATCAAAGGCCATCGTTCCGACTCCCGTAAATTTTTGAATATCATATATATGGAATTTACGCTCGTCAATCTAAAACTGGAATTTAAAAGGTAAATGCTGGCGCGGCATCCTTTCAGTCGTACAAACTGCCGCTCAGATGGCAGGCTGCGGTATGACCGTTTACATATTCCACTAACGTCGGGACCTCGTGGCGGCAGCGTTCAACCGCATGACGGCAGCGTGTATGAAATCGGCACCCGGATGGGATTGATAGAGCAGATGGCAGGTCATCTCGCAATAATTCAATCTTGGGCGATGTTGACGGGTTCAATCCCGGAATTGAAGCGAGTAGGGCCTCGGTATAGGGATGACGACAGTGGCTAAAAAGTTCTGAAGCTGGCCCGCACTCAACAATTGCTCCAAGATACATGATAATAATACGGTCGCAGATGTGGCGTAAAACCAGCAAATTATGTGAGACAATCATCATGGACAACTTGAAGTCAATCTTCATCTGCAGCAGGATATTGATTATCTGGGCTTGAATCGAAATGTCGAGAGATGAAACCGGTTCATCGGCGATTAGAATATCCGGATAAGCTGCCAGGGCACGAGCAATGCCGATGCGTTGCCGTTGTCCTCCTGAAAATTCATCGGGAAAGCGATTAACGACATCGCCCGGCAATCCGACCGCCGCCATGATGCGGGAGACCTCTGCGCGTTGCAGAGGATAAGGTATACCGGCGATTTTGAGTGGTTCTGAAATACTATCACCAACACGCATACGAGGGTTCAGGGAAGAAAAGGGGTCTTGAAAAATCATCTGGGTTTTACGACGGAAAATAATTTTATCGTTCTGCCCAAGCTGACTTAATTGAGTGCCATTGTAAAAGACACTCCCCCCGTCTGGCACCAGAAGACCGGCCATGACCTTTGCAAGAGTTGATTTGCCGCAACCGGACTCACCGGCAATTCCGAGTGTTTCACCGGTAGAGAGATGAAGTGATACTAGATCAAGTGCAGTCAGAGTGCTGGTTGAACGATTTTGCCCGGAAACGCTGAAAGTTTTTAGCAGATCGACTGCGCTGAGAAGGGGTGTCTTGTTCATGAGCATTTCCAGCAACGAAGTAAATGATTCGGAGCTATTTCGAGAAGGTCCTGTGTTTCAGCGTGGCACCTGGCAACCGAGAGTGGACAGCGCTCTGCAAAACTACAGCCGCCGGCAAACGCTGTTAGAATGTTTAATTGGCCAGCCAGGGTGGGCAGGGGTTTGCCCGGTTCAGCATATTGAGGTAGAGAGGACAGGAGTGCCTGAGTATACGGGTGACGTGGCGCAGTCAATAGCGAACCCGTCGGGGCATACTCAACAACCTGACCTGCATACATGACAGCAGTATTGTCAGCCCGTTCGGCGACTATTCCCAAGTCATGCGTAATGAGCAAAATCGACAGGCCGCCTGATTTTCTTTTAGCATCAAGCAGTTCCAATATTTGAGCCTGAATGGTGACATCCAATGCTGTCGTTGGTTCATCAGCAATCAGCAATGATGGCTGGCATGCCAATGCCATGGCAATCATGACCCGTTGCCTCATACCGCCGCTCAGTTGATGCGGATAGTCACGCATCCGCTCGCCGGCAGACGGAATGCCAACGTTTGTTAATAATTCAACTCCTTGCTCTTGGGCAAGGCTCCGAGTCAGACCCATATGCAAAATCAGTGGTTCACAGAGTTGATCGGAAATTTTTAAAACCGGATTCAGCGAGGTCATCGGCTCCTGAAAAACCATTGAAATTTGTCGCCCGCGAATGTTGCGCAGATCCTCTTCCGGCAGTGCCAATAGATTCTGACCTTCAAAAACAATTTTCCCTGAGCTGATAAATCCGGGTTGGGGAATGAGCCGCATAATCGAGAGAGCCGTCATACTTTTTCCTGACCCGGATTCTCCAACAAGTGCCAGTACGGATCCTTTTGTCATGGAAAAAGAAATATCCCGAACGGCATGAAAGGTGCCTTGTTCAGACGGGAAAGATACTTGCAGGTTATGTAGTGATAGTAGCTCTGTCACGGGAGTCTCACAATAAAACTATTTAACTTCAGAATGAATGTCATTAGGAATAACTGCAAAATATTAATCATTATTTATTATGTGATAGCAGATGGCTAAACATACAGCATGGGTAACAAATTGTGCAATAATGATCTTCATAAAAACCATTCGAAGTATACAGTCAATCAAAAAAATTGACACAATACGGCTTTATATGTTTCTATCGTCAGGTTTTGCAGCCATTAGACCTTACACGTATACTTATCCTTCTGGTGCTTGCGACGACTGTTTTCCAGTGGTCAGCGTTGGACAGGATAAAAGCGGCAACACTCGATGAAACAATCCGTGTTGCTATTGTTAAATCAGCTGCCGAAGTTACGGTGTCAGGTGATGGACTTCTTGTCACTAATGAGGCAGGCTCGCCGCTTGTTATGTCGTTTCCTGCCAAGGTAAAGTTCTTGAAGAATGGTTTACTGGTTGAGGGGAGACGGTTTCAGCGGTTGTCATTTTCTGCTTCCTCTGCAGTTTATGTGAATAATAAACCGTACCGGGGACTTGCTGAACTGTCTGTGACAGACAAAGGTATTCTGGTGGTAAACCAGTTGCCGCTTGAAGAGTATCTGGTCGGACTGATTAATTGCGAAATATCTTCTGCCTGGCCTATTGAAGCCGTAAAAGCCCAGGCCATTATCGCCAGAACTTATGCTTTGAACAGAAAAAAAAGTCGCATGCTCTCCACTTATCATCTGGAATCATCAGTTGTTGATCAGGTGTATGAAGGTTCTCTTATTGAGGACAGTCGCGCCCGTCGTGCGGTTTCTGAGACTGAAGGAGAAGTGCTGACATATGGCGGCGTTATCATTCAGGCCTTTTATCATTCCAGTTGCGGTGGAAGGACCGAATCTTCAGAAAATATATGGGGGATTTCAATACCATATCTAAAAGGTGTTGAATGCCAGTATTGTCAGACTTCACCTGCTGGCACAGCTTGGGCGTGCAAGCTCTTTCTGAAAGAGATTGAAGAACGGTTGCTGTTGGCCGGGCATAAAGTATCAGGTCTTTCTGAGATAAAGCCGGGAGCAGTTAATTCGAGAGGTCGTCTGAAACAGGTTATCCTGATGACGTCACATGGTAGCAGCACAATCAGTGGCGAACAGTTTCGCAAGGCTATTGGGTATTCTTCAATAAAAAGTACCCGGTTCGTTGTAAATAATTCAAATAATGAAATCAGCTTCTCCGGAAGCGGCAACGGTCATGGTGTCGGTTTATGCCAATGGGGAGCCAAACAGCGCGCGCTAGACGGCTTTGGCTGTGGAGAAATCCTTTCCTATTACTACCCTGGCACGCAGCTGAAAAAGCTCTCTGATATTCGTTGAATACAGGAATAAAAGCATGGATTTGATGCAGGAATTGAATGCTAGTTAAGGACTTTGCCTTTCATCTGCCGCAGGATTTGATTGCTCTCCACCCGGCATCAAAACGTGATGGGTCTCGCTTGATGCTGCTTGACCGCTCATCAGGATCAATCTCCGAAGATACTTTTTGTAATCTCCGTCTACAACTGCGGCCGGGTGATCTGCTGGTTATGAACGATACACGCGTCATACCGGCAAGGTTGTTTGGACGGAAACCTACCGGTGGAAGGGTTGAAATTTTTCTTCTACGACGATTGACCGACTGTGAAGAACGATGGGAATGTTTGCTCAGGTCGTCGAAGAAATTTTGCGAAGGGCAGGATATTCTGCTTGAGTCCGGTATGACTGCTGTTGTACTGTCCCGTAGCAGTTCAGAAAACTGGTTGGTCGAATTCAGAGGGGAAGAGTCGTTTGACATCTGGCTGGAACGTGAAGGGCACATCCCTTTGCCTCCCTACCTGCAGCGTGATGACTGCTCTGGCGATCGCGAGCGGTATCAAACTGTTGTTGCTCGCGAGCCGGGTGCGGTTGCAGCACCAACTGCCGGCCTTCACTTTACTCATGAATTACTGGCTCAGTTAGCATCGGACGGTATTGAAACCGCTTTTCTTACGCTGCATACCGGACTTGGCACCTTTCAGCCGGTGCGAGTTCTGAATGTAGAGGAACATCAAATACATACAGAACGTTTTGTCATGCCGCCAGTTACGGCTGATGCGGTTAACAGGACGAAAGCAGCGGGTGGTCGGGTCATTGCGGTTGGGACGACATCTGCCAGAACTTTGGAGTATTCGGCACAGCAATCCGGTCATGTTGAAGCGGGCAGTGGAGAGGCTGATATTTATATATTCCCCGGTTATAGTTTCAAAGTTGTTGATGCAATGATTACCAATTTTCATCTTCCTGAATCGACGCTGCTCATGCTGGTTTCTGCTCTTGCCGGACGTGAGTTTGTACTTGAAGCCTATCGTGAAGCGGTATCACGGGGATTCAGGTTTTACAGTTACGGCGATGCAATGTTCATATCTTGAGGGGTAGTGTGTCAGAAACATTTTCTCTAATTCATCGCGATTCATCCTGCAAAGCTCGCCTTGGTTCTCTGAAAACTCCTCACGGTGAAGTTGAAACACCGATATTTATGCCGGTAGGCACCAATGCCACCGTTAAGGCGATGACACCGGAAGATCTGCATGCCGTCAAGGCTCAAATTATTCTGGCCAACACCTATCACCTTTACTTGAGACCGGGGCATCGTCTTGTAGAGCAGATGGGGGGGCTACATCGTTTCATGAACTGGGACAGACCCATTCTGACGGACAGTGGCGGTTTTCAGGTTTTCAGTCTTGGGGAATTACGTAAAATCAGCGAAGAGGGGGTTAAATTCCAGTCTCACATTGACGGTTCCTATCACATGTTGACTCCTGAGCTTGCGACCAATATTCAGGAATCACTGGGAGCTGATGTTATCATGTGTTTTGACGAATGTCCGCCTGCCACAGCGGATTACCAGTATGTCAGTAAATCTCTTGAGTTGACGGCCCGCTGGGCGGCTCGCTGCAAAGATGCCCACACCCGTGCCGGGCAGCAGTTATTCGGAATTATCCAGGGTGGTATGCATTATGATCTGCGGGCTCGCAGTGTAAATGACATCTGTTCCATCGGCTTTGACGGTTACGCCCTGGGCGGCTTATCGGTCGGTGAAGAAAAAGAACAGATGTACGGTGTGATGGAGAGCTGCTCAACCCTGTTGCCGCAAGATGCCCCGCGATACATCATGGGTATTGGTTCACCTGAAGACTTGGTAGAGGCGGTTTGGCACGGGTATGATATGTTTGATTGCGTTATGCCGACCAGAAATGCCCGCAACGGTATGCTTTTTACCAGCCAGGGACGGATCAATATCAAGGCCAAGATATACGAAGATGATGCGGGACCACTTGATCCTGCTTGCAGCTGCAATGTTTGTAAAAACTATTCAAGGGCCTACCTCAGGCACCTGTACCGATCTGGTGAAATACTGGCGTCACAGTTGAACACGTATCACAATCTTCACTTTTATCTTGATCTTATGCGGAGAGTTCGTGAAGCGATCCGGAATAATGGTTTTGACGAATTTCGCAGACAATTTAAATCGATAATGCTACAGAAGTAATAAATTAAAAGGGGAGGGATAACAAAATGTTTGGATTGGCTTTTGCGATGGGAAGTGCTCCGGGTGGAGCAGCAGGTGGAGCCGGTGGCGGAATGGCTGCGTTTCAGCAGATAATTCCATTGGTTTTCATGTTTGCAATTTTTTATTTTTTACTTATTCGTCCGCAGCAGAAAAAGGCCAAAGAGCATAAAGCGTTGCTGGAATCGATGAAAAAGGGTGACAATGTTATTACAGCCGGTGGAGTCCATGGCAAAGTCAGCGCAGTTGAAAATGAACTTGTGACACTCGAAATTGCAAACAACGTAAATATAAAGATTACCAAGAGCTATATCGCAGCAATCAAGAAGGACTAGAAATAAATTTGGAAAGGAGAACAAGCCTTATGCCGAAAGGAACTGGCTGGCGTATAAGCCTAATTAGTATTTTTGTTGTACTTTCGTTTCTGTACCTGACTCCAACGTTGGCTAGCAAGTTGCCATCATGGTGGGGAAACCTGTTGCCAAAGGACAAGATTCATCTCGGACTTGACCTGCAGGGTGGAACACACCTGGTTATGGAAGTTGATACCCAGAAGGCGGTTGAAGGTACTTTGGATCTTGTCGCTACGGATCTTGAAGATACTTTGAACAACAAAAATCTTCGTTTTAAACATATTTCAAGAAATGGTTCTGATAAAGTGTCCTTGGTGCTGTACGAGAAAGGGACTGCCGAAACAGTACAAAAACTGATCAAGGATAAATATCCTACTTACGAACAAAGTCCCATTTTTGATGAAGGTGGCTTTGTTGGCCTGACATTGCGTGTCAACGAGAAGGATGCGAAAGATCGCAAGGACAAGGCCGTTCAGCAGGCTCTTGAAACGATCCGTAACAGGATTGACCAGTTCGGTGTTTCTGAGCCTACTATCCAGCGCGAAGGGATTGATCATATCGTTGTCCAGTTGCCCGGTATCAAAGATCCGCAGCGGGCGATTGAGCTTATCGGACGTACTGCCAGACTTGATTTTAAAATGGTGCGCGAGGATATCTCGCCAACATCAGGAACTATTCCGGATGATGCCGAACTGCTCAAGGAAAAAACAGTAGATCCGGCAACCGGCGCGGTTACTGAAATTCCCATAGTCGTCCAAAAAAAGCCGATGATCACCGGCGATCTTTTGACGGACGCTCAGGTCAGAATCGATTCACAATTCAACCAGCCATATGTCGGAATTGAATTCAATTCTCTTGGTGCCAAGTTGTTTGACCAGGTTACAGCGGCAAATGTCGGCAAACGTTTTGCAATTGTGCTTGATAACAATATTCACTCCGCTCCGGTTATACGCGAGCGGATTTCAGGTGGCAGTGCTCAAATTTCGGGTAACTTTACTGAAAAAACTGCAGCGGACCTTGCAATTGTACTGAGAGCCGGAGCATTACCGGCACCGGTCAAGATCATTCAGAATGTGACCGTAGGCCCCTCTTTGGGACAAGACTCCATCAACAAGGGGCTGTATGCCGGCCTGATAGGAGTATTGCTGGTCGTTGTATTCATGGCGATTTATTACAAACTCTCCGGAATGATTGCCAATCTGGGTATGGTACTTAACATCGTTTATCTGATGGGTGCATTGGCCGCATTGGGCGCAACTCTTACACTGCCCGGTATTGCAGCTATCGTGTTGCTGGTTGGTATGTCGGTAGACTCGAACGTCATTATCTTTGAGCGCATCCGTGAAGAGCTCAAGTTGGGCAAGTCCCCAAAATCGGCGCTGGATGCCGGCTATGACAAGGCTTTCCTGACGATAATGGATTCCCATATCACCACATTAATTACGGCAGCTGTTCTGTTTCAGTTCGGCACCGGTCCGGTAAAAGGTTTTGCTGTATCCTTAAGTCTGGGGGTTATCATAAACCTGTTTACCTCACTGATCGGGACCAAGGTGACCTTTGACCTGTTTCTGCACAAGGGCAAAGCTAAAAAAATGAGCATATAGGGGGTAACACCGTTCATGGAACTTCTTGGGAAAACAAGAATAGATTTTATTGGAATGCGTAAAATATCCTTCATTATATCGGCGATTATTTCGATTGTCGGTATCATTGGGGTTATTCAGGTCGGCCGTGGTGCCGCCAATATGGGCATCGACTTTTCAGGTGGTACAGCAATGCAGTTGAAGTTTGCTAAACCAATCTCTATTGCTGACGCCAGAACAGCACTGCATAAAAATGGCATAGCCAAAGCTGATCTACAGGAAATAAAAGACGGCAATAAACTGCTGGTCAAAATGGCCGGCGCTGCGGTTGGTAAGCCATCCGAAATGGTACAGGCGGCTTTCAAAAAAGAATTTACGGACAACGCTTTCACAGTGGAAAGTTCGACAGAGATCGGCCCTTCTATTGGTGACAAGCTGCGCAAGGATACACTGGTAGCTGCTGTGCTTTCAATGCTTGGGATTATCATGTATATTGCCTGGCGTTTTGACTTCAAGTTTGGTGTGGGCGCCACTCTGGCCACCATGCATGATTGTCTGGCCATGTTTGCGGTTTTTTATCTGATGAATAAAGAGATCAATCTGTTGTTCATCACTGCCGTACTTACAATCGCCGGTTATTCACTGACAGATACGGTTGTTGTTTTTGACCGTATTCGTGAAAACCTGCATAAAAATTTAAAAAGTGCGATGAACACCATTTTCAACGATAGTATCAATGAAGTGCTTTCTCGTACAATAGTTACGTCGCTGACAGTTTTTCTTGCAGCCGCTTCACTCTTCATATTCGGAGGCGAAGTAATTCACGACTTTTCACTTGCTCTTTTGATTGGCGTTTTGGTCGGCACCTATTCATCCGTGTTTGTTGCCAGTCCTATCGTGGTGATTCTTGAAAATCGTGCCTTGGCAAAACAGCCTGAAACCGAGTAGTTTATTTTATTCTTCACACGAGGAGATGTCCTGTGAACAAAGATTCTATTCTGGTAATAACTGTAGCTATGATTGTTGGATTGTTGGGGGGGTATTTGATCTTCAGCATTAGTAATGCCGGTAAAGCTGAACGGTCGACTGTGGCTGTCTCTAACGGTAGCGGTTCACTTACTGATCATACACAGCGTATTGCTCAGGCAGAGAAAATTGTTGCTCAGGATCCAAAGAACCTTAACGTCTGGATATCTCTTGGTAATGATTATTTTGACATGGAGCAACCACAGAAAGCAATTAACGCATATGCTAAAGCATTGGAGATTGATCCGAATAACACGAATGTTTTGACAGATCAGGGGGCCATGTTCAGGAAGGTTGGCTGGTTTGATAAGGCGCTCGCCAATTTTGAAAGAGCCAACAAGATAGACCCCAAGCACCTTCAAAGTCTGTTCAACAGTGGGTTGGTTTATTCTGTCGATCTGAAGGACCATGTAAAGGCAAGGCCATACTGGAAAAAGATTCTTGAAATAGATCCGAACAGTGCAATAGCCCAGCAGGTCAAGGGGATGATGGGACAACAGGGCGGGGCGATGTCGCCGCCAATGAAATAAACGTGCCCTGACAAGCAGGATAAGTGCGTTCACGAAGTTATTTCTTGAAAAAACAACTTCTAATTTACTAAAAAGTCCCCCGCTTGTCGGGGGACTTTTTTTGACAAAGGGAAACAGTGGATGCAGAAAAAATGGGTTGTTAAAACAGCTGGCGATGCTGAAACCGGCACTTTCTCCCAAGCCCTCGGGGTGAGCACTATAACCTCACGGATTTTGCTCTGCAGAGGTATAGCCAGTATTGAAAATGGTAGACAGTTTCTTGCACCTGCACTTTCAACCATGACAGATCCGTTTCTTTTAAAAGGTATGCAAACTGCCGTAGAACGGGTGCTGCTGGCGCGTAAAAGCAGTGAAACTGTCTGTATCTATGGTGATTACGACGTGGATGGTATTACCGGTACGGCTCTGCTGGTTTCATTTTTGCGTCAGGTAGGTCTGGTCTGCAACTATTTCATACCCAATCGCTTTGATGATGGCTACGGACTTAACGAAGAGGCTCTTCAGCGTATCATCGATTCTGGCGCTACGCTTATTATGTCTGTTGATTGTGGTATCACTGCGATAAAGGAAGCTGAATTCTGCCAGCATGCCGGCGTTGATCTGATAATACTCGACCATCATGCGCCAAAAGAGAATATTCCATATGCAGCAGCAGTGGTAAACCCTCTGCAACCTGGCTGTACCTATCCTTTTAAAATGCTGGCTGGTGTCGGAGTTGCCTTTAATCTGCTGGTTGCACTGCGTAGTCGTTTGCGGCAGGAAGGCTTTTTTACTAGTGGTGATGAGCCGGATCTTCGGGACTGGCTTGACCTGGTTGCGCTTGGGACAATAGCGGACGTAGTTCCGCTGGTTGGCCAAAACCGGATATATGCATTTTGTGGTTTACAAAAGCTTGAAAATAGCCACAGAGTGGGCATCAGCGCGCTCAAAAAGGTTGCTGGAATCAAGGATACAGTTAATTGCGGCCAAGTCGGATTTCGTTTGGCGCCACGGCTCAATGCTGCCGGTCGTATGGAAAGTGCTGTGCCTGGTGTTGATTTGCTGCTGAGTAGTAACGCAGATGAATGCTCAATTATTGCTGATGAACTTGACGCTGCAAATGCCGAACGGCAGGCGATCGAACGCAGCATACTTGAAGAAGCTGTTGCAATGGTTGATGGCGGCGGGAGCTATCCCGCCTGTAAAAGCATTGTGCTCTCTTCTTCTGACTGGCACCAGGGGGTAATTGGAATAGTTGCGTCCCGGTTGGTTGAACGCTATTATCGTCCAACAATCCTGTTCGCGATTGATGAACAAGGAAACGCAAAGGGGTCCGGGCGTAGTATTCCAGGTTTTCATTTGCTGGAGGCGCTGACATCCTGTTCTGAATTTCTTGAACGTTTCGGTGGGCACCGTTATGCTGCAGGCGTTGGTTTGAAAATGGAAAATATCGACCGTTTTTCTGCAAACTTTGAGGCTGCAGCCCTTCAAATTCTTGGGGATTCCGAGCTTGTACCGATCCTTGATATTGATGCGGATGTTTGCCCGGTCGAAGTAGATCTTGCTTTGGCAAAAGAGTTGCAGCGTATTGAGCCGTTTGGAGCCGGGAACCCGGAGCCTACCCTGATGATGCGCGGAGTTACAGTTGTAGAGCGCCGGATTGTTGGAGACGGACACCTCAAACTGCGAGTATCAGTTGCTGGACAAATTTTTAACGCTATTGCATTCAGGCAGGCAGAGTGTTCGACTGATGGGCTGCTGGATATTGCATTTTTCCCGGAGTGTAATCTTTGGAATAACTCGACCACACTGCAATTGCGGATCAAAGCGATTCGAAAGGCGGAAGCTTGATGCAGCGGAATGAACGATTCGATAGTGCCGACCGAATTATAAAGATCGGTTTTTGGGTTAATGCCATATTGATGATCATGAAGTTGTCAGCCGGTTACTGGGGGCATTCCGGTGCCGTTTTTGCTGATGGTATCGAGAGCGCGTGCGATTTCGTTGCAATATTTGCAACCATGATGGCACTAAAACTGGGTCGCCAGCCGTTCGATGCCAACCATCCTTATGGTCATGGCAGGGCTGAAAGCCTAGCAGCGCTTCTTGTCTCACTGGTAATAGGCGTCACCGGCGGTTGGATCCTATATGAATCTGTTGTCACGGTTCTTTCGGGCAAATTCAGTTCTCCCGGTTGGATTGCAGTTGTTGCGGCTGCCGCCACGATTGTTATTAAAGAGTGGCTCTATCGCTTTTCTACACGCACTGGTAAAAAACTCGAAAGCCCGGCGCTGCTGGCAATTGCCAAAGATCACCGCAAAGATGCCGTCACATCAATTTCAACACTGGTTGGTGTCATTGGCGCGTTTTTTGGATTGGGGATTATGGATCCTTTGGCAGCGGGTCTGACCTCATTCTTCATTTTGCATATCGGCTATCAGACGTTTCGTGAAGCGGTTCATGACCTGATGGACGGGACAGCACCGGCAGATTTTATCGATGCTCTGCAGACTCTTGCTGAAAGTGTGGAGCATGTTGAACATGTGCATGAAATGCGTGCTCGCCGCTCCGGACAGTACATGATCGTTGACTTGAAGTTGGAAATGGATCCGGACATGACGGTCAAACAATCACATGATGTTGCTACAAGTGTCAAAAAGCTTATCTTCGAAAGCTATCCGGGAGTGGGAGATGTCATGATTCATATCAATCCGCACGACGAAGAGCATGAAGATTTGATAAGACTATGAAGCTCTGGCGATTGTTGAAATTCACTTTGGTCCAAGTTCCGATATCTAATGGTTTCATTATCCACTCCCTTCTCTACAAGCATAAATTTATTATTGAATAGACATATTCATAGATATGGATATGGAATAATATACTTTTTTATAGACAACAATTATGTGATTGCAGTATAAAAGCCATTGTTTGCAATTGCTCGACACAAATTTTATGTGCAAATACTCTGCAAGGGAGGTGGGTTACTGAGTTTTTTTCAGGCTCGGATCGTTTTGTTTGGGATGTTTTCACAGGCAGTAACAAACTATAACCATGGAGGTAGTATGAAACAGAAGATGGCGAAGAAGTTACTTTGTATCGCAGCTGTTGGCATGATGTTCCCCCTGGCCGCTCAGGCAGCTGAAGCTGACCTGCAGCTGAAGATCGATTCGTTGACTAAAGAGGTTAATGACCTCAAAGGTACAGTCAAGAAAGTAGAAGACAAATCCCTCGGCAAATGGTTGTCCATCGGTGGTGATTATCGTTTCCGTATTGATAGTCTGCATGGTAAGACGGTAGCTTATTCAGATGCAATCGGAACGATGAATAATTTGGTAGGTGGTTTCGCTGTAGGTCCTAATGCCGTTGCTGGTACGACTGTTGGTGCAAATGCCACTATATCAAATCCTTCGGCAGCAGCTTTTATCTTTCAGGGTAAAGCTGGCTCACTCTTTACCCCTGCTCAGTTCAACACAATCCTCACACAGTATATGCCCTCTGCCATGTATAATGGCTTTACAGCCCAGATTATGCCTGCACTTGCAACTATGACTCCTGCTATGGTTACTGGGTATCTGCAGGCCAACGCTCTTACAGTTCAACAAAGCGCCATTTTGTCAACCTTGACTAACAAAGGGCTGATGAATGCTGTCATGAGCATGATGACACCAGCAAATCAGGCCGCCTTTGGAGGCATGCCAGTAGAGTATCAACAAGCAGCAATGGTAATGGCAATGCAGGGTTTCCTTGGCTCAGCCAGCGGCAATCTTGCCACAACACCAGCCTACAAGCCCAAAAACGAAACCCTCTACACCAACAAGTTCGGTCTCGACCTGCATGCCAAGGCTACCCAGGACGTTACTGTTAACGTAAAACTTGACATGTACAAGTCCTTCGGCTCACAGACCGATCAGACAACCATGGATGGTTACTTCGCTGACCGCGTCGGCGCATTTGACGGCACCATCAGTCACGTACCAACAGACAGTTTGCTTAATGTTGACCGTGCCTATGCAACCTGGAGCAACATTGCCGAGCAGCCGATATGGTTTTCAGTTGGTCGTCGTCCCGCCACCAATGGTGCACCCAGCAACCTGCGTATGAACAACGAGCGTCCCGGTAATGGTGGTACGCCTGCACTGCTGGTTGATTATGCCTTTGACGGTATGACTCTCGGTTATGCTCCTGACATTGATTTTCTACCTGGCTTCTACACAAAACTCTGCTACGGCCGTGGTTTCGATAGCGGCCTCAAGAAGACTGGAAACAGCATCAAAGACACCGATATGCTCGGCGTCGCTATCATCCCGATTGATACTGACCCGCTGCGCGTATGGATGCAGTGGAATCGCGGCTTCAACATCTTCGATTTCCCCCCCATGAACAACACACTCTTTGGTAATACTGCAGTGTCCGTCAATCTTGGCAGTATGGACTGGTATGGTATTGGCGCCATGAGTACTCTCAAAGATATTGGCCCAGGCAAGTTGAACTTCTTCACCGATTTTGGTCTGAGTGTAACTCATCCAAGCACAGCAGTTTCTGCCAACGCCGGTTTCCAGGGCCTTATGACTGGTGGATTCTTTAACCAGGATTTTAATCCTAAATCCAAGAACGGTTGGGCTGCATTTCTAGGTGTTCGTTATGACCTCCCATCTAATACCAAGCTCGGTTTCGAATTTAACCATGGTTCGAAAAACTGGCAGCCATTCTCTCCAGCTGCTGATGACATGTGGACCGCCAAGATCGGTACACGTGGTAATGTCTACGAGCCTTATATCATCCAGGAACTTGACCTCAAGCCGATTTCATCATACTTGAGCAAGACCTTCTTCAAGATTGGCTACCAGTATTATGATTTTCAGTACACCGGCAGCAACAACTGGGTCGGCGCTCCTGTTAAAATCTCTGAAATCCAGCCAACTGACCTGTTCATGATGGCGCCAGTGAAAACAGCACATGATGTTTATGCAACGTTCGAAGTAAAGTTCTAGATTAAACGTTACTGACCTCCGGGGTTTTCAAACCCCGGAGGTCTTTTTTTTTGTAAAAAAAGCTTTGCGGATTTTTTTGTACTCTGCTATTGTATATGAAAATTCATATCTATCAAGGAGTCGTATCATGAAGAAATTTGTATCAGTAGTTGCAATGTTGGTGTTAACAGCTGTTTCCCTTGTAGCCTTTTCAACTCCCGCCAGTGCTGAAGAAGTAAAGATGGTTGCTACTATCACTAAGTCAGTGATGGCAGCTGATAAAAAATCAGTAACAGTAACCCTGAAAGATGCAAAAACCTCCGCAGAGGTTGTTGTTGTGGTAACTGATGAACTTACTATAGACAAGTTTGGTGATAAGCGAATTGTTGATGGCGATGAAGTCCGTGTTAAATACGAGGCTGTAGGTGGTAAAAATATTACGAAACTATTTAAGAAGACTGCTGGTTGCTAGCTCTTTTTATAATCATTCAATATCGATTAAGTCCAAACCTCCGAGGTTTTTTAAAATCTCGGAGGTTTTTTAGTTGAATAGCCTTATTGTAGCAGATGCCCGAAATATGCATTCGAAGTAATTAAAAGCTTGGCATAACCTTCATGTAAACTCAGTATCTAACTCCCCATGTGGATAGCCGCCTCTAAAAACTTTTTGTTTCCAAAGCTCTAAGGACTTTTTGAGAAGGTCACCTTAAATCCCTGATCTACAAATTGATTATTGGCAATAGAGAATATTAAACAATCGTCCTGATAATTCATCAGTTGACGTCAATGCAGAGTTGGCATAATATCCGCAAGTTGGTCTAAGTTACCAATAGGTGCTTGGCATTTGATTGATATGCCATTTTTAATTCGTCTGAGACGAGTCTAGTAAACTTTTTAAGGAGCAGCAAGATGACTATACGAACAAAGCTCTCTCTTAATGTAATGCTGGTTTTCATAGTCATAACGGCAGTCGCTATGACCGGCTTTTTCGGTATGAGTTTCATTAAAAGTAAATTGTCGTATCTGACTGAAAAAAGCACACCATTTCAGCTGAGAACAGTAGAACTTCAGCGTGCGGTTCAAGCCACAACATCTGATTTTATTAAGATTGCAGCTTCAGCTACGCGGCAGGAATATACAACATTCAAAACAGAATCTGAAAAATCGTTGCAGGTGCTTAAAACATCTCAACAATCTTTGGAAAGTATGACAAGCGAAAGTCTGACTATTTACTCAGAGTTTGAAAAGATTTTTAACGAACTGACAGTTGTTACTGACAAACGTCTAAGTGCTGCCGATGAAGCTGTTGCAGCAAACAAACTCGTTGAACAACGACTTGCAGAAACCTCAAAGCGCTTAAAAGATTTGGATCGTAATATCAAGGCTCTTCAGGATAACCGATCAGCCGCATATGCTGGCTCAGCAGAAGAAAAAGACAAGGTCACAACTAAAGCCCGTTATCTTGAAATGCTCAAGACCGGTCTGAAAGAAATAAAACTTGCCGTTGTTGAATCTTCCCAGAAAAATGGTCAGAACGATATCGTTCGAGTTGCCAACAAGGCATCGCAGAATTCTTTTGTTCGTGGAAATCCAAAGCTGTCTAATGACATGAAGGCTCTGATTAAATTAGCGGAAGAGATGTCCGGTACAAAGGGACAGGAAAAATCAACTGCTCGCTTTGCAGAACTTAACAGCATTCTCAATAAAATTATTGAGAATGTTGATGATGAAGCCGATAAACTGGACGACGTATACAATTCAACTAATAGTCGTCAAGCAGGTTTCCAAAACCAGGCAAAGACAGCTATTGCTTCCATGTCAAGTAACTCTGATCTGGTTTCTATTGGTATATCCGTAGGGCAGCATATTGACCGCCTCTTTGTAAGTACTACTACAGCGGAACTTGGCACACGCAGCGTTGAAATCAAAAACATGTTCAGGCAGATTGATGCTCTGGAAAAAAGTTTGAAGGAGTCGCTGAAAAAAATAAATGCTGCCAAGGAACTAGCACTACTTTCCGGCGCAATGACTTCTATGAAAAGCACGGAGTCAATTCTGTTTGCAAAAGACGGCATTCTGTTCAAGCTTAATCGTACCATTGAGATGAAAGCTCAAGCAGATCAGGTATCCAACAAGTTACGCGAAATTGTTCTGTCTCAAATGGCAAAAGGAAAGCAGACTATTTCCGCTGCGCAGGGTGATCAGGAAAAGTCCATCGCAGAAGTTAACAAAATAGTTCGTTTCAGTATGTCATTCATTGTGATTATCAGTTTAGGCGCTATATTTGCCGGTATTGCTTTCGGGGTATGGATTTATCGCTCTATTGCAAAACAGTTGCGTCAATTACTGGAGTCTGCAGAACATGTAGCCAAAGGGGATCTTTCTGAGACAATCTCGGTGACGTCACAGGATGAGGTTGGCAAGGTACTTACCTCTGTCGGTGAGATGGTCGTAAACCTGAGCCGTATTGCTACTGACATTCATGGTGCTTCAGATGATCTATCTAACAGTTCGGAACAGCTAAGTTATACCGCAAAGGCTTTGGAGGATGGCACGCAACGGCAACATATCCAGATTGAACAGACTGTTACCGCAATGGATGAGATGAATCAGACCACCCAACAGGTGGCCAAAAATTCATCTGAAACATTCGATGCCGCAGCCCAGATGAGGAAAATTGCACAAAACGGCAAAGAGTCGATGCTAACTACCGTCGAAGAAATTAACAAATTTTCTGAAAAAGTTAATGAGTCAGCAGCACAGATAAATTCCTTGACTCAGGAGTCCGCACAGATTGGAGAGGTTGTTGAACTCATAAAGGATATTGCTGACCAGACCAACCTTCTTGCACTTAATGCTGCAATTGAAGCTGCCCGAGCCGGTGATATGGGGAGGGGGTTTGCTGTTGTAGCTGACAGTGTCCGCAGTTTGGCAGAGCGGACAACTGAAGGCACCCATGATATTGCCCAGTTGATCCATAATATTCAAGAACGCGTAAATACTTCAATGAAGACAAATGAACAGGAACGCGCATCAATGAATATAGTGCTTGACCATATTCACAATACTCTATCGTCAATTGATGAAATTGTGGCATGTGTTGACAGAGTAGCCGATATGGTGCAGCAGACAGCGGTTGCTTCCGAACAACAGTCGGCAACAAGTGTTGAAATCAATAACAGTATGACCGCTATATCTGAGGTGACTCGCGAGGTAAACACCTGTTGTAGTGAAATCAAACAATCGGCTGCTAACCTGTCGTTGCTTGCCGGAAACTTGAAAACTTCAGCGTCATGGTTCAGAATGTAACCGGATGGTTTAAAGATTCGGTGTAGTTTATACACCTGGTACTCACCACCCCCAATTCTCCTAGTAATGGCGGGGGGGCAAAATTATTTATTAGAAGAAAAAAGTGGTACATCGCAGAGCTATTCTTAAACAGGAGAAACATAATGATCAAGAAAGTAGTTTTGTTCACAACGCTTGTCAGCACAGTCTTTGTGGTTGCAGTTTTTGCAGCTGATCCGGCTCCTGCTGCCAAGCCAAACATTGCCAAAATCTGTACCAACTGTCACAAGTCGGAAGCAGGTGCTCTACGCGGTTACTTTGATAACGTGGCATTCAAGTCTAAAACTATTCAGATAAAAATCGATGAAACGACTGAACTGGTCAAGTTTGATGATGATGTTGTTGATATTGATGTCAAGGTAATCAATGGTGAAGGAAAAGTCGGCGATAGTGAGTTTCTCCGTAAGATCAAAAAAGGTCACGAGATAAAGATCGAATTCGTTGAAAAAAATGGAGTTAAGGTCGCTGTAAAAGTTATAGAAAAACCGCCGGTCAAAGTTTCCAAAGAGATGCTGATGACGACTGCTGATGTTGAAAAACTAGTTGCCATGGGCCCAGAAAAAGGTAAATATTTCCTGTTTGACTCTCGTCCGCTACCTCGTTTCCAGGAAGGTTTTATACCTACGGCTGTCAACCTGCCTTATCCGGCATTTGACAAAATGATTGATAAGTTACCTAAAGATAAAAAAGCTCTGATAGTTTTCTACTGTGCCGGTCCTGCTTGTAACATGAGTCCCGGTTCGGCTGATAAAGCTAAAAAACTTGGATATACCAACGTTAAGGTTTATGTAGATGGTATGCCTGGCTGGTCAGAGAAAAACTACGGTATTATTTCTACTCAGTTCCTTAAAGAAGCCTGGATTGATAAAGACATCCCGCATGTACTGCTTGATGTCCGTGCAGAAAAGGATACAGCATACGGTTTCATTAAAGGTGCCGTAGCTTTTCCTGCTAAGGATTCTGCAAAGCTGGTTAATGCGTTGGAAATCAAGAAAAACACTCCGGTTATGGTGTATGACCAGAATGGTGGCCAGGACTCCAAATTCGTTGCATCTGCTCTTGTTATGGCTGGATTTAATAGAGTTGCTGTTCTGGACGCAGGTTTTGCTAACTGGCAAGCTCTAAAATATGATCTTGTCATCGGCAAGCTCGCAAAAAAGGTTACCTATATCGCCAAGCCTCGTCCAGGCGAGATCAGTATTGCTGAGTTTGAGAAGTATGCTGCTAATCTGCCGGCCAACGTTATGATCATTGACGTACGCAACCAGGATGAAGGTAACGCAGGTATGCTCAAAACTGCAAAGCTTATCCCGGTTGAAGAGTTCAAGGAGCGATTGGCCGAGATACCTAAAGATAAGCTTATTATTACCCAATGCTCAACCGGCGTTCGTGCAGAGATGGGCTACCATGCTCTGAAGGCGCTTGGTTACACAAATGTGAAGTTTGTTAATGCCACGATAGATTTTGCTAAGGATGGTAGTTATAAAATAAAAAAAGATTAACTGATTTACGATATGAGTATTAATCCTCCCACTCCGAATCCTGATAAACAGGACTAAAGGAGTGGGAGGATTTTTTTTGGTCAATGGCCCACACTACCATCTTCAGTATGCGAAGGTCGCTTTAGCAGGAACAGCAGCGGTATGATGATCAGGAAGGCAAGACCGATAACGAAAAAGACGCGATTGAAGGCCAGTGCGCCAGCCTGGCGCCTTACGGCTCCGTACATCATGCCGAGCGCAGTTGTGCCGGCTTGGGAAGCCGTAATCCCTTTGGAAATCAGGACTTGTTTCAAACTATCAAAGCGCATTTGCCAGACCGGGTTATACTGGTTGACGTTAGCAACAAGAGATGTCTGGTGAAATTGTTGATAGCGAGTCAGCAGCGTTGCAGCCATGGCGATGCCAACGCTGCCACCGATATTGCGCAGCAGGTTAAACATTCCGGTAGCATTGCCCATTTCTGCACGGGATATTGACGCAAGAGTAACTGTGGTAAGCGGTACAAAGATCATTGCAAGCCCGAAACCGAGGACAATGCGGGGCCAGGTGTAATCCCAGAAAGCGCCCTGCAGGTTAAGCCCCTGCATAATGAACATGGCGGTGGCACCTAGCAGCAGCCCAAAAAATACGATTTTCCTGCCGTCCCTTTTGGACAGTGCCGCGCCGACCAGCGGCATTGTTATAAGTGTTGCAACTCCGCCGGGGGCCATAACCATGCCGGCATCAGTTGCTGAATAGCCCATCAGCGTCTGCAGAAACAGCGGTATCAGCATGATGGAGCTGTAGAGGGCAAAGCCGACCACAAACATGATCAGGTTACCGGCTGAGAAGGAGATGTTTTTAAACAGGCGCAGGTTGATGATCGGATGTTCGTGTGTAAGTTCTACCCAGATCAGTGCTATCAGAGAAATTACGGTAATGAGACTGAAAGTGATGATAAAAGACGAGTTAAACCAATCCTCCTGCTGTCCTTTATCCAGTACAACCTGAAGCGATCCCATGCTGGCAACCAGTAAAAACAGCCCCCAGTAATCGATCTTCATTGTTTTGACCTTTTGACGCAGATAGTCAGGATCAAAAATGAAGAAGGCGCACATAATTATGGCAATCATGCCGATCGGCAGATTGATGTAGAAGATCCAACGCCAGCTCATGTTGTCGGTGATCCATCCTCCAAGCGCCGGTCCGACGATCGGACCGAACATGGCACCCACACCGAAGATGGCCATTGCCATGCCGCGCTGGTTGGGGGGAAAAGTTTCCATCAGAATAGCCTGGCTGATCGGGATCAGTGCGCCGCCAGCTGCCCCCTGGAGAACCCTGAAAAATATCAGCGCCGCAAGGTTTGGCGCTGCGCCGCAAAGCAGTGATGCCATCGTGAACAGTATGATGCAGGTCATCAAAAAGCGCTTGCGCCCAAAAACACGCGATAGCCAGCCGGTCATCGGCAGTACAACTGCATTGGCAACAAGATAAGATGTCAGTACCCAGGTAACCTCATCCGTGCCGGCATTGAGGGCCCCCTGCATGTGCGGAAGGGCTACGTTTGCGACGGAGGTATCGATAATTTCCATAATAGCCGGAAGCATGACGGTGATGGTTATCAGCCATTTATTTATTGTTTTATCGTCACTCATTTAAAGGGATTCAATTCCTTCATAACTTCACCGCTGGTTCTGCCGGTCAGTACGACGGGAATAACGCTCATGCCGACTCGCAGCACTCTTTCCGGGTCAGAATTTTTGTCGATGTTGATTTTGACAGGTACTCGCTGAACAACTTTGACATAGTTACCGGTAGCATTTTCAGGGGGCAGCAGCGAAAACGCTGCTCCTGTACCGGCCATGATACTGTCAACCGTGCCGTGGAATGTTCGCCCCGGATAGGCATCTACTGAAAATTCGACTTTCTGTCCCGGTTTCAGATAGGTGATCTGGCGCTCCTTGTAGTTGGCGGTGATCCAGGCATCCTGCAACGGCACCAGAGCCATCAGCGGTTGCCCTGCCTGAATATTGACTCCGGTTTCTATCGATTTGCGCGTGATGTAGCCATCTCTTGGAGCATATATTTTTGTGTACGACAGTTGCAGTTCCGCTTCGTTAAGTTGCGCTTTGCGTTGAAGTATTTTTGCTTTGCTGCCTGATTTGATTGCCAAACCTGCTTCTACCTGAGCACGTTTAAGCGTCTCCTCCGACTCTTTTAGCTGCGCTTCACTGACCCGTCTCGCGGTCGTAGTGCGATCCAGCTGCTCTTTTGGCAGCACATCGCGGCTATACAATTTTTCGGCGCGATTCTGATCGAGAACAGCTTGATCAAAGCGAGCTTTGGCTGATTGCAGAGCCGCACGAGCCCCCTCGACTTTCATCTGTTCGCCGCCGGTTTCGTTTTCGGCCATGCCGACTCCGGCCGCAGCCTTTGCAATCTGGACCTGATAGTCGCGCCCGTCAATTTCAAGAAGCAGGTCGCCCTGTTTGACAAACTGGTTGTCACCTACCAGCACACATGCCACTGTGCCGGATACCTTGGATGAAACCGATACAATTCGGGCTTCGATAAAGGCGTTATCAGTTTCGATATTTTTTCTGCCGGAGATGATCCATTTCATGCCGAACCATCCACCGACAATAACAACTGTCAGTAGAATGGTCAGCGCTTTAACTCTTTTGTTGCCACTCTGCTTTGACTCAGGCTCGGTAGTCCCAGTTGATGTATTAAGTTCCGTTTGTGGTGTTGTTTCTTCTGCCATATATCCTCCCGTATTAATTCTTGATATTTACAACTCGCCAATTGCGTGCTGCAGGCGGGCTGTGGCGGTCTGATAATCATAGAGCGCCCGGTAGTAATCAGTTTTGGTCTGTGTGACCAGCGTCTGGGCATCCAACACTTCAGAGGCGATTCCGACCCTCTCCTGATAACGCTCCCTGTTTATTCGCAGGTTCTCCTCGCTCTGTCTTATTGCCGCTTCAGTGACAAAGATTCGCTCCTTTGCCACGTTTGCATCATTGCGGGCTGTCGCAATCTCAAACGTAGCGCGCTGCTCCGTCAGTCTGATTGTATCCAGCTGTTTTGAACGCTGTTTGACCGCTCTCTCGTGTGACGCCTGCGAAGCATAGCCATCGAAAAGATTGATGCGGATGCCGACTGTCGCCGATAATATTGTCTGTTCGCGCACCTTGTCATTCTGAACATAATCCATTCCCAGACGGGTATAAATCTCCGGAAGATAGTTTTCTCTGTTTTCCCGGACCTCGAATTCGCGCGCTTCGAGGATCTGCTTCTGCGCCTTGATATCGTGGCGGTTGTCCGGGTTGCCGGTACTGTCTGTCGCAGTCGGAATGGCACTTGTCACGGTTGTTGATCCATCCAGTTCAACACGGAATCCGGGATCACTCCCGGTGAAAAAATTAAGCAGCAGCCAGCCGTTTTCGCGTAAGTTGGTAGTCGTCAGCCGTTTTTGCACGGCGGAGGCCAGGCGTACTTCCGCCTGAAGGACATCATTGCGGGTAGCGGTTCCCTCTTCAAACAGAACCTGCGCCACACGCCGATGTTCCTCTATTTGAGCGACCTCCTCAGTTGCCGCCTGGATTAACCTGTCGGCTTCCAGGATTCTGAAGTATGCTTCGATTACCTGAAGTGTGACTTCACTTTTGTTAAACAGAAAACCTTGCGAAACAGCCTCAGTATTTGCACTTGCCTGCCTAATCCGTGCATCGCGACGCCCGAAATCGTAGAGAGTATAATTGGCTGTAACTCCGGCAAAGGCAAAATGCGGTTCCTGGGTTTCTGAGGTACCTGCAGCTGACTTTATAGCCTGGGGTTCTTGTTGTATTGTATATCCGGCATGAATATCAACTCGTGGATATGTTGAAACTGATGCCAGGCGGCTATTTTCCTGCGCAATACTGCTGTCCCGGACAGCACTTTTCAGGATCGGACTGTTGGAACTTGCTCTTTGCAGACAATCCTGCAAAGAAAGCGGTGCGCCCCAGGAGTGAGCCGCCATACCGAGTAAAACTACAGCTGCTAAACTAGCACGAAGGTAATTCATAGACTCTCCGTTCTCCGCGTAAATAAATATTTCCCATTTTTAGAGGGGTACTTACTATGCAGATAATAAGTGTACTGTCAATATCGAAAGTGTGTTTAAAGCGTTTACAAGGAGAGCAGGTTTGCTTATTATAAGCCGCTTATGAATTTACTGCCGTTGGTACATGTTCGACAGATGACCGGGGATGACATTGAAGCTGTCATGGCAATAGAGGTCGCCTCATATCCAGTCCCCTGGAAATATGAACATTTCAGCGATGAGATTGCAGCCCGATATTCGTGGCCGTTAGTGGCAGTTGAAGAGGGGAATGTGGTTGGCTACGTCTGTCTGATGTCACTGTTTGAAGAGGCGCAGATATTGAACGTTGCTGTGTCGCCGAGCCGACAGGGAAGAGGCATTGCGCGGATCTTATTGAAGTATGCGTTCGCCCTGGCGCTTGAAAAGGGTGCGGAAACCATGTCGTTAGAAGTGCGTGCGTCCAATATTGCGGCCATTTCGCTCTACGAAAAGCTCGGTTTCACCAACGTCGGTATTCGTAGCGGATATTACGAGTCAGTAGAAGATGCAATTCTAATGGAAAAACCACTTAAGGAGAGTCTTTAATGCAGTTTACCTCACTTATTCTTTCAAACGTGGAGGTCTCGCCCGGCTATTGGCGGATGCGTATGACCGCCCCACCTGAGTGCGCTTCCGCCAGCCCCGGCCAGTTTATGATGGTACGCGTCAATGGCGCTATCGACCCGCTGCTCAGGCGGCCGTTCGGCA
>JANXYR010000006.1 GCA_025355965.1 Geobacteraceae bacterium | reverse complement strand
TCAGCTCTGCTTTATTAATGGTAGGCGCGGGCGGTGTCGAACCGCCGACCTCTACCGTGTCAGGGTAGCGCTCTCCCGCTGAGCTACGCGCCTACATCAAAAAGCTGGAGAGTAATAGCAAGATAAGTTATGGATGTCAAGCTGATTTTACTTATTTAACTGTTTTTCCAACCGGGCAACGTTCTCTACATGCACCGTCTGTGGAAACATGTCAACCGGTTGAATTTCACTGCATAGATACCCCAACTTGTTAAGGATATCCAAATCTCTCGCCAGGCTCTGCGGAGAGCACGAGACATAGAGGATTGATTTCGGTCCAAGGGCGGCAACCCGCTCCAGCACATTTTGATCACACCCTTTACGTGGTGGATTTAACACCGCTACATCGACAGACAGATGATCCCCTGCCATCTCATCAAGCAAATCGGCAACGTCACCAGCTTCAAACTGGCAGTTTCTGATGCCGTTTATTCGAGCATTCATAGTCGCATCAGCAACTGCCTCTTCAAGGACTTCTACACCAATAACATTTTTGGCGGATCCAGCCAGAAACAGTGCAATGCCACCAATGCCGCAGTACAAATCGAGCGCCGTTTCAGATCCGGTAAGCCCGGCCCATTCCCGCACCTTGCTATAAATCAGGTTGGCGCCACTATTGTTAACCTGAAAGAATGAGCGGGGAGAAAGTCTGAAAGAAACATCACCGATCCGCTCCGTCAAATAGAGCTTCTTGGTCAGAAAGAAATCTTTCTGTCCCATGATCACATTACCTTCAGTAGCATTCACATTCTGAACAACTATTTCGACCTCGGGAACCTGATCCTGAACAAAACGACCCAGGTGATGAATCTCGTTGAAGGAGCGTTTCGAGGTAACGAAGACCACCATCGCCTTTTTTTCATAAGTCGAGACGCGCACAACCAGATAGCGGAGCAGTCCCATTTTGCTTTGCGGATTATAAACTTGTACCTTCCCTTTTTTTATACCCTTTCTGACCGCTTCAACAACCTTGTCAATCAGCGGGTGATGAATCGGGCATTGTTCAAGATCATAAACATCGTGGCTGGAGCGCCGGTAGATACCAATGAACGGTTCCGAGAACTTACCGGCCACTGCCAGCTTTGCCGTAGTGCGGTAATGGATCAGATTGTCAGGCGAAAGGAGCGGATGCACCACAACGCCTGACAAGCCCGGATATTTGGCCATTTCAGCCAAGATCATGCCCCGTTTCCAGTTTTTCTGTTCGGAATATTTCATGGCAATCAACGGACAGCCGAAACAATCTGCACTTTCGCGACAAGGGGGATTGTTGCTTCTTAATTGAGAAGGTGTTAACATCTTTTTCACATGGCAAAACGCAGTGCCACCGGCAACATGATCGACGCCGGCCAATACGACATCACCAGGCAACGCTCCGCCGACTTTAAGAGTCATCCCCTCTTCACTGCGAGCGGTTCCGTAGCCATCTTCATCCAGAGAGGCTATGCGCAGCTCAAGCACGTTTTTACGGGTTAAAGGTACGAATGGTTTATCAACAGACTCCGTATCAGCCTGTTTCTGCGATGGTACGCGTGCTGCTCTTGTCTTGGTGTGTTCGAACGGTTTTTTATTCTTCAATGTTTTTATTCCCTTTTTAGCTATCTGCTTTTATCCAATAAACAAACTACTCCATAGCTTCGAGATATTTCCGGAACCTTGTAAAAGCCTGAGCTCGATGACTCACCTCGTTTTTCTCCGCCAAAGTCAACTCTGCCATGCTCCGTCCAAAAACATCCACCAGAAAAAGAGGATCATAACCGAAGCCCCCCTCCCCTCTGGGTGCAGAAAGAATCTGTCCGGCGATCCTGCCGGTAAAGATCCGCTCCACTCCTTCCGGAGTTACAAAAGCAAGTACGCAAACAAAAGCCGCCTGACGATGGTTTTCAGGAACATTTTGACATTCTTCCAGAAGACGCACGTTGTTTGCTGCATCACAGGCATCGGCACCGGCGTAACGAGCAGAGAAAACACCAGGGCGGCCATTCAGTGCATCAACCACTAAACCGGAATCATCCGCCAGCGCAGGAAGACCGGAATAGATTGCAGCCTCTCGAGCTTTTTTGAGAGCATTCTCTTCAAAAGTTGCACCATTTTCAACCGTTTCAGGAAAATCTACAAAATCGGCAGCACAACTTATCTGATCCACCAAACCGGTCAGCAATGCTTTGATTTCAAGAATTTTGCCTTTATTACGGGTTGCTACAACCAAATGTTTCATCCGACAAGTGCTCCGCGCTGGAATGCAAAGAGCTGCTGAACACCGTCTAAAGCAAGGTCACGCATGGCATCCATCTCGGCACTTGTAAATGGCTCGGCTTCAGCTGTACCCTGCACTTCCACAAAGCGGCCACTCGAAGTAATGACAAAATTCATATCAACTTCTGCGGAAGAATCTTCAATATAATTGAGATCCAACAGGGCTGCCCCACCAACGATACCAACGCTTACCGCCGCAACAGCCTCCTTGAGAGGGATTTCAGTCAAAAGCCCCTTCGTTTTCAAGGTAGTTAACGCATCAACAAGGGCAACATAGGCACCAGTTATCGAGGCGGTACGTGTACCACCATCAGCCTTCAAAACATCACAATCAACATAAATAGAGCGCTCACCAAGTTTAGTCAGATCAGTCACCGCCCGCAGGGAACGACCGATCAGGCGCTGGATTTCAAGTGTGCGGCCGGTCTGCTTCCCTTTTGCGGCTTCACGTGGAGAGCGGGTATGTGTAGCACGCGGCAACATAGCATATTCGGCAGTTACCCAACCTGTACCCTTGCCCCGCAGGAAAGGGGGCACCGACTCCTCCACAGATGCCGTACAAAGAACCTTGGTATCGCCGAATTCGATCAAAACGGAACCTTCAGCATGCTTGGTAAAATTACGGGTAATTTTAATCGGACGCAAAGCGGTGGCACTACGACCATCATTCCTCATACAGATAACTCCTCAACTCAATAAAAATCAAAACGTGGAGCTGTTCATTAACCTGTCGGCGGTACAGAGTCAAATAAAAATGGAACCTGAAATCGGTTCCCCTGTAACGAATTGCTGAATGCATATTTTTAACTACCCAAGTTGAGTATTGTTATTCCGAGCTCGATTGGCGAGAATGGTGGAATCCAGCAGTTCTCCGCAACAGGTACATTTCCATGCGTCGAAAGAACGGACAAAATCATAAAATTTTTCGGCGAACATGCGACCTTTGCAACGTGGACAATGCATGGTATACCCCCGACTGACTTTAATAAATTAGACAGTGAGGTTAATACATTTTATATGCCAATAGCAGAAACCATTAACGTCAAACATGGATATAAATAATTTATTTAGTATTTACAGGGCTTTCGAAGTAACCTAGAAGTATTTTAAACTTCTTTTCACCGATCCCCTCTACCAAACAAAGGTCCTCAACCCGTAAGGCACCGCCATTATTTTG
>JANXYR010000012.1 GCA_025355965.1 Geobacteraceae bacterium | reverse complement strand
GGTATTTCCTTGCCAGGACTTCATAGTGCGTGCCGTTGGACAAGAGATCTAACCTCACAGGTAGTCTGACTCTCCACGTGGTGAAACGGGGAGGGGCAATTGGTTCAGGGGGATGTAGAAGGAAAAAGAAGTTTACAGACGCACATGATAGCCGGGTTTACCCGCGGCACACAGCAGGAGCCGCTGCCGTTGCTTCCTTCCGGACCTGGCGGAGTTCACGGCGTGCCGTTGCGCGAGGCCCGGCTATCATGTTCGCCTGCAAACTGTGAAACAAAAATTCATATGAGTTGAAAATAAAAATGGCGGAGAGAGAGGGATTCGAACCCTCGGTACGCTATTAACGTACACACGCTTTCCAGGCGTGCTCCTTCAACCGCTCGGACATCTCTCCACAAAATCGAACGATACATATAATATATCAATTACAATTTGTCCAGCATTTCATATTATGCTTTGAAATTGGCCTATGAAATTGTACAGTCCGGGCAGGAGAGCCTGAATATGAAAATCGGCATTATCACAGCTATGCCGGAAGAATTCCGTGCCGTGGCGGACAGTCTAGGCACGGCAACGGCGGCGCGGGTCGGTACGTTTAAGGCTGCTTGTTTTGGTCTTATCGGGCATGAATTTCTGCTTGTGGAATCCGGAATGGGCTTTGGCAATGCCGCCATGGCGGCAGAGATGCTGGTGCGCGATGGTCGCCCTGATCTGTTGGTGACAACCGGGTTCTGCGGCGCGGTTGCTCCAGAATTGCTGACCGGTGATATTGTCGTGGCGAAGGAAATTATTATTGCCAAAGAAGACGTCTTTGAGGCTGTTCCGATGCTGCTCTCATCGATCGGTCAGAACTTTGTCGCACGTCAAGCTGCTGGGGGTAAACGTGTCGTCGGAGGTACATTTGTCAGTACATCCGTCATCACGTCAAAAAAACGTCTGGCTGGTATAATGCCGGGTTCTTACCCCAGCCCGGTGGTGGAAATGGAGAGCGGGGCGATCGCCATGGTTGCTGCGAAAACCAACGTTCCACTGTTGGCCATCCGCGCCGTTAGCGACAGTGCCGCAGAGGAGCTTAGCTTTTCGCTGGAAGAATTCTGCGATCCGGATATGCGCTGCATCCGTATCCACAAAGTACTATTAACGGTTCTGCAAAAGCCATTCATCATACCACAGCTTATACGCCTCTCACGCAGTAGTCGCCGGGCCGCCGAGAGCCTGACGGCGACACTCTCCTGTTTATTCTCTGACCTTTAGCCTGTAAAACAGCATTTATAATCTCGGAAGCCGCAAAGTAAAACAGATGAAAGACTAAATAGATGAAAATTAAAGATATTTTCCGATAATAGGTGCCAGCTTCTGTTTGGTAGCTTCAGGAATAACGGACCGGTCGGTAATGACGGCATACTGCATAGCGCTACCGCAGGAACAGGGGCGTCCGTCCCCAATTTCCGCTACCGCATGGCGGATAATGTTTTTGGCCATAGCCACATTCTGGTGGATTATCTGGATGATAGCTTCGACAGTCACATCTTCGTGCGAGTCGTGCCAGCAATCGTAGTCGGTTGAAAGGGCGATAATGCCGTAGCAGATCTCAGCCTCGCGTGCCAATTTGGCTTCGGTCAGGTTGGTCATGCCTATGACGGAGGCTCCCAGTGCAAGGTAGGAAAATGATTCGGCACGGGTCGAAAAGGCGGGACCTTCCATGCAGATGTACGTTCCACCCTTGTGAGTAGTTGCACCGGCTTTCTGGGCAGCGTGGAAGAGTGTGTTCGAAAGATCGCCGCATACCGGATCGGCAAAGCCGACATGGGCAACTATCCCGTCACCAAAAAACGTGTCCTTCCTGATCCCCTTGGTGCGGTCATAAAACTGGTCCGGGATCACGATATGTCCGGGGGCGATGGCGTCCTTCAGACTCCCCACCGCAGAAACGGAGATAATCCGTTCCACACCGAGCTTCTTCATGCCGTATATGTTGGCGCGATAGTTGACATCAGACGGTAGCAGACGGTGTCCTCGCCCATGGCGGGGAAGAAAAACCATTTTTACACCATTCAGTATGCCGGTGACATATTCGTCGGAAGGATCGCCGAATGGAGTTTCAATCCTGATCCGCTCGACTTGCTCCAACCCCTCCATATCATACAGCCCACTGCCGCCGATAACTCCGATAGTTGTTTCGCTCATGTTGTTAATTCCTTTCTTTTGCTGTTTATTTCTTATAACAGAGATGAATGTGATCGTGAAGCCTATTAAATTGACAAAAGTGACCTCATAATCGTAAAGTGGCCGCCAATCGAGGCCACCGTGATATCTATTGACAAGATTAAACTGCAATTCAAAAAAATACTTTCCCTGGATGCCCACCCCGGCCACATTTCCGCCGGTTTTGCCGTAGGCGTTTTTATTAGTTTTACACCCTTCTTCGGCTTACATACGCCACTGGCCATTGCTTTGGCCTTTATTTTTCGTCTCAACAAAGTAACCTGTATTACCGGCGCCTGGGTAAACACGCCGTTTACGGTGGTACCAATCCTGGTCGCCAGCTACAACCTGGGTAGATTTCTTCGAGGGAAGCCAGCCAAAGCGCTGACTTTTACAAATCTTGACTGGCAAAGTCTCCAGCCCTATGCAAAGTCCATCCTGCTGGGAAGCTCCATCATCGGGTTCTTTGCGGCGGTGGCGTCCTACTTCATATGCTACTGGTTGGTAACGGTTTTCAGACGTAAGGATGCTGCTCTGGCGGAGATTACGCGGGAGATGGAAGTGGTGGGGGAAGAGCTGGATTAATGGAAGAGGATCAACCCAGTTGGCCATATTCCCCTGCCCGTGAATACAGGGCTATGGAGAGCGACAGGCCCACTATAGGAAATATAAAAGCTGTATGAAGACCCACAGCCGATATGCTGCCAGCCTTATCGCCGAACGATCCAACAATGACCCCCATGATCTGCTGCGTCACCGCAGCCCCCATCAATACATAAAAGTTGAGCGACGTCAGCGCCGTGCCGACGATGTTCACCCGGAACATGGAGCGGATTATCGGATAAATCATCACTCCACTGGAGACGGCCAACCCGATGGTAAAAAACACCCCTGCCAGCAGCGGTTGCGGCACAGCTTCCGCCCACCCCAAAAAAGCCGTCATCAACAGCAGCAAAGCCAACTGGCCAGCCAGCAATGTTTTCTTGTAGGATCTGAAAAAACGCCGTGCAACGGTATCTATGAATGAGCTGCCGACAATAAATCCGAATGAGGTGAACATCAGCATGCCGCCGGCAGCCTGGCGAGAAAGACGCAGCACCTCCATCAAATATGGCCCTCCCCATAACGCTTGCAGCGCCAGATAATTGCCATACCAGAAAAACGCAAGAATTCCCAACAACCAAAAATCGCGAGTTCCGAAAATTTCGCCCCAGGCCGCCATCATTCCGGCTTTAGCAGGTGATTCAAACTCTTCATGGTCTATGCTTTTGTCTGGCTTGTCCTGTACTTTGCTGAAGACCAGCAGCGTCACCAGAGCTTGTACGACACCGGCAACAAGAAACGAATTCCGCCAGCCGAAGGCTCCGACGGCCAGAGCAAGAGGTGCCGTGGCAGCCAGATTGCCAAGGTTTCCGAGTGCGACCATGAAACCGGAGACCCGGCCGAACTCCTGTTTGCTGAACCAGTGGCTGAAAAGCGTAAAGGTCGCCATCAACACGGATGCGGTGCCGATACCGATCAGCACCCGGGCGATCATGGCGACTGCAAGCGTATCGGCCTGTGAAAAAAGAATTCCTCCAAGTGTGGTCAAAATTCCACAGCCGCTGATGACCAGCCTACTCCCCAAACGATCTATCATCGGCCCCAGAGGGATCTGGGCGGCGGCATAAACGTAGAAAAGCACCCCGGAGAGAGAGCCCAGCTGTTCCGGTGTCAGGTGCAGTTCACGCGTGATATCACCAGCTACAACCGCCATCGAAACACGATAAAAATAGACTAGAATGTACATCAGCGCCAATGTGGCGAAAATTGTCCATCGCTTGCGATTGTTTGAAGCAGAGCTGTTCATAAAGATTCCTGTTGCAGCTTATGCGATACTTTGGCCGCGGATCTTATTTTCTGAAATATCTATCAGGTTCATTAAAAAAGGTGATATCAGCATACCCGGCAGAGATTTTTCCTGAATGCAGCACACCGTCAGGAATGTAGTATCTATCACCTCTGGTATAGGTTGTTTTTTCGCCGGCAACCGTCAGTTCGATTGTACCTTCTAAAACGATGCCAATCTGCGCAGCGTGGGAATGTTCCGGCAAATCTACGTCTTTTTCAAATTCCATGAATATTATCTGGTGTGAATCCGACTGTGAAAGATACGCCTTAACTCCTTCAAGCGGTATATCCGCTTCAGGAAGGTCCCTGATTGGTTGTGGAAAGATTGCGGTATTCATTTTGCTCATATGATGTCCCTCCTGTACCCTGTTTTTCCCATAGCAACTTGCATTTTGCAAGTCACAATAAGATTCCGGCTGGAGCTCCTTGCTCTGCCTGAAGGGCATGTCTGCTGCGGGGCACTGATGATCGGCTAAGGGGAGACTTCAAGGCTTCCCCGCTTAGGTAAGGAGAGATTTAGATGCTACTGGTACTAGGCTCCCTCTGAGGATTCCACATGAGGAGTGTCAATCTTTCCAGTAAGCTATTGCAGGCCTAATCGTCAGCAGGATTGCTACCACAAGCACGATCCAGATGTACGGCATAACAACCTCATGAAAGTAAGCGCCCGCGGCAACACCATACAGTAGACAGCACCACTTAAGGATAGCAACATCCCACCAGTTCCATATTTTAGTAATAAACAGCTTCACGGAATTATACCGAAGGGATCAGTTGCAATTCCAGCGCAATGTCATCGCCATTAAGCATGGTAACCTTACCTTTCTCTCCTTCAGTACGAACCAACCCATCTTCAACCCATTTTTGAAGCTGCTTAGTGGAAAGACCGTACTTGGAAGCAGCTTCATCGATTGTGTACCAGTTTTTTGTTAATGACATGGCTGTTCTCCTTTAACACAGGATGATTTCAGCAAATTATACCATATCCTGACTAATGAGCATTTAATCCCATCAAGTGGTAGTGTGACCAATTTATTTTCTAATGTTGAATTAAGTATGGATGTCCCCAGAACTCGCGCCCCGCTCCCACTTCAGAGTTTATGCATCCAGCCGAACCGGTCGGGTGAGCGGCCATACTGAATGTCGGTCAGGGAATCGTACAGCAACTGCGTCACCTTACCCGCCGAGCCATCGCCGATGGTGACCAGCTCATCCCGATAGCAGAGTGTCCCCACCGGAGAAACCACTGCCGCCGTTCCGGAACCGAATACCTCCTGGACGCGGCCGCTCTTGATGCCGGCCATCAGGTCGTCAATGGCCAGGGGGCGCTCTGCCACAGCCAGCCCCAGAGTCGGCGCCAGCTTCATAATGGAATCACGGGTGATGCCGGCAAGAAATGACCCTGACAGCGGCGGGCTAACCAGACAGCCGTCGATGACGAAAAAGATATTCATCGCGCCGACCTCTTCCACGAAACGGTGCTGCACGGCGTCAAGCCAGAGAACCTGATCGAAGCCCCGCTTGACCGCCTCCCGGCCGGAGATCAGCGAGGCCGCGTAATTGCCTCCGGTCTTGGCCTCGCCCGTTCCTCCCGGTGCTGCGCGCACCAGGCGATCCTCCACCAGAATTCTGACCGGCTTGAAACCGGAGGCGTAGTAAGCCCCCACCGGCGACATGATTATGAAGAAGCGGCACTCCCCGGCCGGTTTTACCCCCAGGGCCGCCTCGGTGGCAATCAGGGCCGGACGGATGTAGAGCGATGTCCCTTTCGACTCAGGCACCCAGTCGCGTTCAAGCCGGGCAAGCTCATCCATTCCTTCGAGGAACAGCTCGGCAGGCACCGGGGGGAAGGCCAGGCGCGCCGCCGAGCGATTTAGGCGGGTCAGATTCATCTCCGGACGGAAGAGGGCGATGCTGCTATCCCCCTGGCGATAGGCCTTGAGCCCCTCGAAAACCTCCTGCCCGTAGTGGAATACCGCAGCAGACGGATCCAGCAGGAACGGCCCGTACGGCACAATCCGGACATCGTGCCATTCCTTCGATTTACTCCAGTCGGCAACCAACATGCGGTCGGTGAAGTGCCTGCCGAAACCGAGCTTCGCCGGATCAGTTTCTTTCCGTTTCTTTTGTTGTTCCCGTAGCGGTTCAATCGCTATTTCCATGACGTCCTCCCAGTACAAGAGATTTTGTGAGTAGAGCATACCGTCCATAGCCATGTCCGTCTAACGCATAAAGGACAATTATCAGCTTGAATCGGATATATCAAATGTCTATACTGGCACGATGTTTAAGGAACTTACACAGGTTGAAACAAGGGAACAGCTGGATGTCAGGGGGATCGACACCTCGGCGCTGGAGGCGTTTGCCTATCTGGACAGTGACCGGAATATTCGTTACGACTGGCATGCCCACGAGCGTCACCAGCTGATGTACGCTTTTTCGGGGACTCTGCGCCTTGAAGCGGAGAACGGAATCTATCTGCTGCCGCCCCAGAGGGCTGCATGGATTCCTGCCGGGGTCAGACACCGGACGACGCTGCACAACGTCCTTTCCGGTTCGGTGTTCTTCGCACCGTCACTGGTGACAGCGGAGCATGCCGCCGTCCGCATCATCTCGGTCGCGCCGTTGGTCCGGGAACTGGTCCGCTATGCCCTGCGCTGGCCTCCGGGCCGCGATCCGGACGATATCCTGGCTGAATCATTCTTCAAAACTCTGGGGCTGCTCTGTGTGGAGTGGATTAAAGAAGAGATGCCGTTTCGTCTCCCGGCGGCTAAGAGTCGACAGATAAGCGGTGCCATGGAATTTACCCTGGCACATCTGGAAAATGCGACTCTTGAAGGTGCGGCCGATACCGCCGCGCTATCGCCGCGCCAGTTCCGCCGCCGCTTTCTGGCGGAGAGTGGCATTGTCTGGCGGCAGTTCCATCACCAGGCCCGGATGCTGCGAGCGATGGAGCTGCTGGTGTTGCCGCAGGCGGCTGTTACCGACGTGGCCTACACCGTCGGCTTCAACAGCCTGAGCGCCTTCGCCAAAAGTTTCAGCCGTTTTACCGGCCAGTCACCAAAGGAGTTCCGGCGCAGCGGTACTGCCGTACCTGGCCCTTAACTGCAGGGGCCGTGAGTCTGAAGAGAATATTTATGACGTCAGTTGCCGGGCCCGCTGGTTGGAACCGAAAATAAGGTCTATGCTTTAATTGCCTCAATAGTTGCCGACACCACATAGTCCTCGATCTTACTTCCCGGCATCCAGTCACGGATAAATGATTTGCTTTCAGCCTTTGGTTTGATCTGAATCTGCTCAAAACCGGTTCTATGCAACATGGCTTCAAGTTCCTGGACATAGGATGCCCCGGCTATGCATCCGGTGTGGAACGCCATATTTTTCTTAAGATCAGCGGGCAGTTCAGCGGTGGCAACAACATCGGATACCGCCAGCCGCCCACCCGGCTTCAATACGCGGAATGCCTCTCTGAATACCCTTTCTTTCTCGGGAGAAAGGTTGATCACGCAGTTAGAAATGATGACATCAACAATCCCATCGGCTACAGGCAGGTTTTCCAACTCCCCCAGTCGAAAATCGACGTTTTCAAAGCCGGCCTTCTCCGCGTTCCGGCGGGATTTTATGATCATTTCCGGGGTCATATCAACGCCGATTACTTGTCCCTTGACGCCAACGGCTCGCGCCGCCAGGAAACAATCAAATCCTCCGCCGCTCCCCAGATCGAGCACCGTTTCGCCGGGTTGCAAAGAGGCGATGGCCTGCGGATTGCCACATCCTAGCCCCATGTTCGCTCCTTCCGGCACAGCTGTCACGTCCTCGTTGGAGTATCCCAAGCCAAGCGAAATATCCGCGACAGTCACATCACCGGGCGATCCACAACAGGAAGAGGAGGAACAACCGCAACCGGCGTTCCCTGATTCAGCTACTTTACCGTAATTCTCCCGTACCGCACTGCGAATCTCGTCATTCCTAACTTTGTCCATTTTGAATCTCCTTCAATAGAGTTTATGAGCAATGCTCACCCTATAGACGGAATAATTTCGAAAAAGACGCAAAAAATCTGTATCACTTCTCAACAAGCGTCACAAGACTTCCCTTTGCGTTCATAATCACAGAGCCTTCCACTATGATCAAACTCAAGCCGGCAGCACTCGGCCAGCATTTCTTTCAGTTGGGCACGCCCCCGCTGCACTCGGGATTTGGCGCCAGAAAGTGAAGTGCCCTGTAGCTGGGCTACTTCCTTCTGCGTCAATCCTTGTATTTCAGAAAGAATGACAGCCTCCCGATAGTTTTCGGGCAACCTTTGTATCATGGGTTGCAGGCAATCCGACAACTCTTGCATGACCTTTTCGCTGGGATCAGTCTCGGGATGTGGCAGCCACTCGGGAATCTCTACGGCGGGCTTTTTTGAGCGATAATAATCTATGATGGCGTTTCCAGCGATCTGGTACAGCCAACTTTGCATCTTTGTCTTGTCCTTCAGGGAAGCCAATCCGCCATGCATTTTCAGAAATACGTTCTGAAGAATATCATCGGTCGCCATGTCATCTGCTATTTTGCTTTTGATAAAGGCACGAAGCCTTGAATGATATCCTTGCCAGATTTGTTCCGAGGTATTCATTGGTATTTCTCCATGGGTTCAACGGGGCTGAGGCAAGACCCGCCCTCAGCGGGTCTTGCCGATTGTTGGGAGCCTTGCCTAGTCACAATATATTTTTATCACTTTTATGTTGTAACATTTAATGTTGACGGAACGTTTTTTTGTTGTTACGTATAAATCTATGATCATTGAGTTCGATACTGCGAAAAGAGAAAAGACCCTGCTGGAGCGTGGTCTTGATTTTGCTGATTCCGACAAGGTTTTTGACGGATTTCACTTTATCGCTCGCGATGATCGTTCTGATTACGGCGAGGAGCGTTTTTTCACAGTTGGACTATTGGATAGCCGGATGGTTGTGATTGTCTGGACTCCGAGAAACTACGCTCGCCGAATTATTTCTATGAGGTACGCCAATGACCGCGAAATCAGCCGTTACAAAAAGCACCTTGATTGATCCGGATGATGCTCCGGAATTGACCGACTCTTGGTTTGAAAAAGCTGACCTTATGCAAGGTGCCAAGCTTGTACGAAGGGGGCGTCCGTCCGGCCAGACGAAAGCTTCGCAAACCGTCCGCTTCGATTTGGATGTCCTCTCGGCGTTCAAGGCCACCGGCAAAGGGTGGCAAACCCGCATGAACGAGGCACTACGAGAGTGGATTAAGGAGCATCCGATGAAGCATGCCTGACCCCTTCATTACGGTAGAGTTTGAAACTCCATGGTCGACTCCGGATTTATATGCTCTCTTCATCATGACATTGGTTGCCTGACAATAGTTTTCCATTTTTCCGGTGCCACTCGTCGCATATCGTTTAAATATATTTCGTGGTGTTTACCAATCCGATGGCTACCGTTGTCTTCAATGAACTGATGCACCTTCTCAATTGTTGGTCCCTCCTCTGAGAAGGGGCCAATATAGAGTATTTGAGCGGCCTTTCCCTCCTTGAATGCTTCAAACCTTACCAACGGCAGGGAAACAGGCTTTTTCTTCTTTGCCACCGTTTCCATTGCCTCTTTTAGCATCTCTCGAGTAATGAACTCCGGTTGCATAACCATTATGGTCCATTTCCAGGCATCCTTGTTTCCTGTAGTGAATGCAGACATGTCGTCAGCCCACCAGAGGGCTTCGAGCGGCAACACACCATAGTCGGCCCCCATTTCCCCTTTCTTGACCATGAACTTCAAAGTATAGGAAACCGAATAAAGGGCTTCGATCGCATCACTGAATGATTTCGAGTTGTTTGGATTTCCCTCGCCGTCAATCATGAGGAAATTCATTTCCGGGACATCGACGCGGACAATTTCCTTGACCGAAGGCTGATACAGGTGTTTCAAAGTCTTCTTAAAGTCTATCTTTTCCATGGAACCCTCCTTATAAGTAAGAGCTCTGTGCCTGCCACTCTATACAAGCGCCCTGACCAGGGTGATAATTATATCGCACGCCTCGTCGCGCAGTTTAAGCCACGGACGGTACTCGGGTGAGTCGTGCCATTGCCGGAAGGCCGCCTCGCACGGCCAGCGATGGACCACGAACAGCTCTGGCAGCCAATTTCCTTCCACTGGCGCGAGCCCTTCTCCCCGCAGGACCAGTTCCCCGCCGTACTGTATGAAAGAGGGGAGGTGCCCCTGTACATAGGCGAGCAGTTTTTCCCTATCCTTCACTTTCACCTGCAGCAGTGCGTATACCGGTTCAGTCATTGTTATTTCCTTAGCTCCTTAATTCACTTCCTCAAACAGTATGTTACGATGCTCTCCACATGGATAGAGGTCGTATTTAGAAAAGGGATGCCGTGGCCCTCGTTGGGAAGGATCAGCGGCAGCTCGGTGCAGCCGAGGATGATGGAGTCGATTCCGTCCCGCTCGATCATTCGCTTCACGATGGCCAGCAGCGCCTCCCGCGTCTCAGCCTTGATGATCCCCAGTTCAATCTCGGAAAAGAGCTTCTCGTGGATGAGATCCTGTTCCTCCGCCAAGGGAACGACCACCGCCATTCCGTGCTCGCGAAACGGTCGCTGGAAAAAGTCCGCCTGCATGGTGAACCTCGTACCCAGAAGGCCTGGGCGTTTAAATCCCAGATTCCCCGCTTTGGTGCAGGCTGCCTCGACGATGCTTATAAGCGGCAGGGAGGAGCGCCTGGTCACCTCGTCGAAGACCACGTGCGGGGTGTTGGAGGCGATGGCGGCGAACTCGGCGCCGGCGCGCTGAAGCGCCTCGATTCTGACCAAAAGCCAATCCGCGAGCCTGTCCATGGACCTCTCCTCCATGATTTGAAGAAGTTCGGTCAGGTCCGCGCTGTAGATGATGATATCCGGGTAGTTCATCCCGCCGCCGCTACGTTCCCGGAAGGCGTTGATAATCCCCCGGTAATAATCCAGCGTCGATTCCGGTCCGATGCCGCCGATAATGCCGATTTTTTTCATTGGTTGTCCCCTTGCATTCTAATTGACCTTCTAGCGTCATTCCGTTCTAATCCCGTCCCGGCGGCTTTTGCCGGACCTCCTGAGCGGCGGTCCATCCGGCACTCGACTCGTGATGGCAGTCGAAGCGGGGGATATAGGGTTTGATGCTAAAACTCTCCGCGTATCCCCAGGGCAGGCATGAACGGCAGCTGAGTGATCTTTTTGCGTGACGTATAATCGTCGTTGTAGTCGTACCCGGACACATTCTGGTTGGCGTACGCGTTGATAATGTCAAGATAGGCGGCCATCTTCCATTTGTCGAAGAGGAACTCCCTCGCAAACCTGACATCCAGCCGGTGGTAATCGGGCAGCCGCTCTGAACCCAAATTTCCGTATACCGGGCGGATCCTTTGGGCGCCGAAAGCATCTTTTTCCAAATACGTTCCGACCACCGGAGTAAATGGCGCGCCGGTCTGGTAACGCCATTTCGCCCCGAAGGTCCAGTTCTTTGCGAAGTTCCACTCGTAAACCATGTTGATGATCAGTGGCTGGTCGTAACTGAACGGAAATGCTTCACCGGTCACGTCGTTTTTCCGCTCGGTCTTGGAATATGAAGCAGAGACCCATCCTGACCAGTCGGTAGTTTTGTTCTTCTTTACCAACGCCTCAACCCCGTATGCCTTGCCGCTGCCGCCATTAATGTAATTCTCCGGATCATGCGGGATGACCAGATCTGACAGAGTCTTGTAATACCCCTCCAGCTTGGCACTCCAGGCATCGGCTAACTGCTGCTCCACTCCCACGGAGTAATGATCCGCCCTCTCATAACTTAAGTGAGGATTTCCCATACCGTTTATCACCTGCGGCCCTTCAGGAAACTGGTGGTATTTCCCCCATGCGGCGGTCAGCAGGGTATTCTTAACCGGTGTTACCTCAAGCCCTACCCTAGGCTCTACCCGGTATTTTCCGAAATAGCTTTCGTATGAGCCATGCGCACCCACGATCAAGGTTGCCCGGTCCAGAAACTTCCAACGGTCTTTCAGCGCAAGATCGTACCACTGGGTCGAAATTGTGTCGTTGTTGGTGATCCGGGCCGAGCTGGTGTAATCCGGCGGCGTGGCAAAGTCCGAAGGCATTACCTTTGTGATATCCAGATCAAGCTTTATCCTGCTGATCCCGGATTCCACACCGAATAGCAACTCGTGATTCTCCCCTGCCTGCAGGGTCAGATGATCCCGGAAAAAGAAGATGTCGTCATCTACCTTCACATGCCCCAACTGGCTCATCTGCTGCTGCGTATCGGTAAACATATGGGACGCACCGAAGCGATTCGCCAGGTTCGGCGTAATTGCGGAGGTGAGGAGCAGACCCTGGGAATGGTAACCCTGCTGGGACTGGACATTGCCGGCCAGGATCGGGTCATGCTTGACGGCGTCGGCTGAATTGGTCAGGTTGAGTTTCATCTCGTCCGCGGCGCCGCTGGCCATCAGCGTCAGAGAACTGTCCGGTGAAATCTGCCAGATATATTTTCCCTGATAGTCGTAAAACTTCGGAAACTGTTTATACTCCACCCCTGTGTCAAGTTCGCCGGTTTTCGGCATAAACAGATCGATATAGCTGCGCCTTCCCGCAAGATAAAAGCTCTGGTTCTTGGACACAGGCCCTTCCACCAGGAGATCTGACTCCAGCATGCTAATGTTCACCTTGGCGCCGATCCGGTCCGTACGAGGCTTGCGCAGCCTGACATCGATAATGCCGCCGGTGAAATCCTGGTATTCCGGGCCGAACGAAGAGCTGTAGATGTTGAAATCGTCAACTAGATCGGCATTGAAGACACTCTCCATTCCCCCCATATGAAAGAGATAGAAAACCGGCAGAAAATCGACGTAATAGCCGTTGTTTTGCGGCCCGGAGCCTCGAATCGCCGGGGCGGCGCTGTTGTCGCCGGCAACGGCCACGCCGGGGAGCGCCTGTATGGCCCGCAACGGATCGCCCGCCGTGCCGGGGACCGAGGCGAGCTCTTTGCCGGTGATGACTGTTTTAGCGGTCCTGTCCAGGTTTCTCTCCGCCTGCACCACCACCTCGTTCATCGAATAGACCGGCTCCAGGTATATTGCTGGAACTTCACTTCCGACATCTTTTCCCACGGTGGCTTTGAGCGGCGCGGATTTGACAAAGCCTACCGCTGCAGCGGCAAGTAAGTACTCGCCGGGGGTGGCAACCACCAGGGTAAAGTTGCCGTCAGGCTCAGTGGTCGCTGTCAGTGCATCGTTGCCTGGCACAAAGATGGTCACACCGTCCAGCGGGCGTCTGGTGCCTTTTTCGTACACCGCGCCGTGCAGGGTGAGGAGAGGATCGGCGGCGTGGGCGACAACGACAGCAGCCAAGAGTAAAAAAACGGCGAATATTGGACGTATGAATGACATTCTGGTCTCCATGAATAAAAGTTGGAAGCTACTTCAATTTAAACGAGTAAGGTATCTGTATAACAGTTGACACGGCTTTTTCCCCCATGTAACCGGGATGAAAGCTGCTTTGGCGGGCGGCATCAATCACCGCCTTGTCAAAAAGCTTGCCGCCGCTCTTCTTGATGATCACGTCATCCACTGCGCCACGCTCGTCGAGATATATTTCCGCCAGCACCCGGGCTTCGCCACCGTTCATCCGCTCCGAGTTGGGGTAAACCGGCTCGGCTCGTGACTTGAATGTCGGAAGTTTGGTCAGCCTGTGGAATGCCAGATAGCTTCCTTTGTCACGACTCTTCGATGGAGAAGGCGCAGTCCCGGAACCGGTCGCAGTTGTAGTTACCATGACACCCGTTGTCCCGCCTCCGGGAGTTGTCTGAGTACGTTGCTGCATAACTGCAACTGATGGTGACGCTTCTTGAAGTGACTGTTGCGGAGAAACAGTTGCTTTTGAAACTGGCACCGGAGATGTCACAGGCTGATTATTGGGGACCACCGGAGCTGCTACATCCTTATGGCGAAGAGCAACAGCATGTTGGGGCACGACGACTCTGGCAGGAGAAGGCAACTGCACCAGTTCCACCGGGATATACTCATTGATTATAACTTGTTGCGCCTTTGACTTTACTGCGGCGGCCACTCCGAACGCGACCAGATGAATCAGAAGCGAAACCATCAGCGCTGTGATGATATTTGATTTTTTGCCTGACAGGTCAATCAATGAACTTACCAATCCTCCGCCAGCGGGGTTGCCATTTGCTCTGGTCCCATGACCAGTATTTGATGAATGCCAGCCCAACCACATCGGCTTTAGGGACAAAGCCCCAAAAACGGCTGTCATAGGAATTGTCCCGGTTGTCACCCATCATGAAATAGGAGTTTTCAGGGACTCGAAACGGTCCGAAATTATCCCGCTGGGTCAGTTCCAGCGGCAGAATCTGCGGGTCTTTATAGACTTCATGGGGATTTTGATAGATGGTCCCATTGATATAAACACGCTTATCCTTAATCCGGATCTCATCACCAGGTACTCCGATCAAACGCTTTATAAAGTCTTTTGAGCGGTCTTCCGGGTATTTGAAGACGATCACATCTCCCCGTTGCGGGTCGCGAATGCCAGGCAGGCGCAGGTCGGTGAAGGGCACCTTGATGCCGTAAACAAACCTGTTTACCAGCAGGCAGTCACCGATCACCAGCGTGTCCAGCATGGAACCGGAGGGGATTTTGAACGACTGCACAATACACGTCCTGATTAAGCCGGCAAGAACAACGGCCCATAGAATCGATTCGATAAACTCCCTGGTTTTAGACTTTACCCGGACCTCAGTTCGTTTACCCAATGTATCAATTGCATTTTCCATGTAGTTTCATCCCTTTCGCGCCAAATTTCAAAAAACCGGCGCCGTCTTGAATATTCCTAACAAAGCCCCGCCACCGGCCAATGCGTAGCGTATGAACGGGTGACTGATTAACCACTCCACGAAAGAGGTTCGCGACGCCTCATACGCATGCACCTGTTTCATTACCTTTGAAACAAAATCTAGAGACGGCTTATATCCTTGGCTCATGGCAGATTCCTCCCACGTATTCTTTCATAAGCTGCTTCAGCTTTTCTTTAGCACGAAACAGACGACTCTTAACCGTAGCCAGTGAGATCCCGCTTTGAACGGCAATCTCATTTAATGACTCTCCCTGCAGGCTTTTAAGCATTGTTGTCCGGAACGGTTCCGGGAGCTGTTCAAGCGAGGCTGCCAATGCCTGCCGCCCTTCATGACCTATCAACGCTTCTTCGGCACTGTCTTCGGGGCCGGTGATGATGTGATAATCCTCAAGCGGCACGCTCTCTCTCTTGCCACGCTTCCGTAGTTCGCTGATGCAGCGATTGCGAGCGCTGATGTAGAGCCAGGCTGAAAAGGGGGTCCCCATCTCAGGATTGAATTTCGACAACGATTTATAAATATCCAGGAACACCTCCTGGCCGATATCTTCTGCAAGGTGCGGATCTCGCACGAACCTATAAATGAAGGCGAGAAGATTATTGTGGTACTTTTGGACGAGCCCGGCAAAGGCGTCAACGTCACCCCCCTGGATACGCTCGATTACAACATTATCGTTCATTTGGACTCCGGGTTCTTCTATAAACAGTAATACGCAGGAGATTCGGAAAGGTTCCCGAAAGAATTCATCTCAGCTGCAAGCCCTTAATCCCGCTCCTTTGATCTCCCGAAAAATATCTTTAACCTTCACATCAGGATGATGGTACCGTTCATAATTTTTCGTCTTCTTTCCATACTGAATGCATTCTTCGGGACACCACTGGATGCAGGCAAGGCACTGTTCACAGCTGCCGTGCCAGACCGGCCTTCCCGATTCCAACGTGATGTTCTTCACGGGGCAGACTCTCTCGCAGATGCCGCAGGAGGTGCACGTTCCATCGATATGAAAGCTCTTGTCCAACGTCTTCACAAGATTGTAAGTCATCTTGTATAACCCGGTGAAAAGCAGTCGCTGCCATAAGGGGCCCTTCTCCAGAAGTCCCGATTTTCGGCTTGAGATATACGATGCTGCAACGTTGATCTTTTCCGTCGCTGCATTGAAAAGATTACGCTGCACCTCCACCGACCCCGGTCCTCCCCAGGGAATATAGTTGCTCGGGAATTTAATATCGAACCCGGCGGAAAGGGTGAGGCTGTCCCTGGCCATGAGTTCCTTGAGCTGGATGAGGGTGCGCGATACCTGCCCGCCATTAACCGCAACCGCGAAATAATAGACACCGGGGCGTTTTTCCATCAATTGAAGGAAATTACGCACAAGTCTTGGAACTCCCCAAATGTGAACCGGGAAGACTAGACCGACGGTATCGGCTTTGCTGCCGTGCGTGCCGTAATTCATCCGGTGCATCGGTACGAGCTCCGTGTCGCCGAGCTTCTCAGCGAGAGCGCGCGCTGTCCAGAGAGAATTGCCGGTGCCGGTGTAATAGTAGATGATTCTCTGCATGGTAGTGCCGCCGTTCGGTATTTTTAGTTCCTGATGCATAGGTAAGTCCAGAGAACTCCATCATCTATTTGCCCACTTCCGACGCTGTTGCGGGCGACGCATGGCGTTCGCTTCGGAAGTGAAAAAACGCCAAGGCCAGCGATGCGGCTTGGAGCAAGGCGCAAAAATATAACGGCGCGCCGATTCGCCAATCACCGCGCGGCAAATGCGAAACCGTAGCAAGCAGTGGCGCGCCGAACAACGGCGCAAGCACCGCCATCAAGCTGTTCAGGGAGTTCACAGCCCCCAAGGTCTGTCCCTGGCTTTGGGGGTCGGCGGCCCCTGAAATTATGCTTTGCAGCGACGCAGTAATCGTACAGCCGAGCACGTTCAGGAAGATCACCGCGTACAGCATCCAGCCCTGGGTGGCTGCTCCCCACGCCACATAAGAGATCGTCGATGACACTAGTCCGGCAACCGCCAGGCGTCGCGGACTAAAGCGCTTCAACAGACGTCCAAGCAGAAAGCCCTGTACAACAAACGACATGATGCCGACCGCCGCGAGCGACCAGCCGTTTTCCCGCGGTCCCCAGCCGAACTTGAAGGTCGTGTACAACACCCAACTGGTGAACAGCACGAATTGGGCAAGCCCGCTCAACGCAACCACGGCCACTAACCGGCCTACACCGTTCAACTGGGTCAGCGCGCGTAGCGACACGAGCGGGTTTGCCGCCCGCCAGTGGAATGGTCGCCGACGTTCGGCAGGAAGCGACTCGGGCAACACAAAATAGCCGTAGAGCCAGTTGATCATTGCGAAGGCGCCGGCGACAAAAAACGGGAGCTGTATATTGATCGCGCCCAGCAGGCCGCCCATGACCGGCCCGATGATGAAGCCAATGCCGAACATCGCGCCCAACAAGCCGAAACGTTTGGCACGATCCTCCGGAGGAGTGATATCCGCCACGTAGGCATTCGCAACGGCTGCATTGGCCTGCATTGCACCCCCCACCAGCCGCACTGCGATCAGCATCCACAACGCAGTGGAGAGCCCGGTTACGAAAAAGCTGAGGCCGAGTCCGCAGAAACCGAGCAATAGCAACGGGCGACGACCATGAGCATCGGAGAGCGCACCGAGGATCGGCGAGCCGATAAAATTCGCGAATCCGAAGGCAAACACCACTACGCCGTACCAGAACGCCTGATCTGACTGGGAGCCGGTGAAACTTCCGACCAAAGTCGGCAGCACGGGAATGATCAAACCGATCGACACCATGTCGATCAGCACCGTCAACATGATGAAAGGCATGGCCGCTGTGCGGTCGCGGCGTGGTGAAAATAGTTTGAAGCTAATCATACTCAAATACTCGATCGAACGAGCCAAAAAATAACGGGTAGCTTGTTCACGTTTTTTTTGATCTCCTTTGCAGTCGAACGGTTGGTCGCTGCGCCGTGCTCTTCTTACAGATATGTTTCAGGTTCCTTCCGAAGACTACAGTTAACGCTCAATTGCTCCGCAGCCTGCTTGATACGCGGGTCTTCCATGGTTTTTGCCCCGGCCGGACAACTTTTGATGCATGCGCAGCACCTGATACACAAACTTTTATCCGTTAAGGTGGGATCATTCTCATTTATCGCTACGGTGGGACAAACCAAAAGACACATCTTGCATCTTGTGCAGAGCATCTCTTGTATAGCCGGCGATACATCCGATAGCATTCGCAGTTCCTTATAAGGAAAATTTCCAGGTACATAAAGCGAACCAGCCTGATCAAGCGCCCGAGTGTTTATGATTTTCTCACGAATTATTTTTCCGAATCCCATTGCTTTCCCGAGGTCTTCCGCGTCAGGCCGGCCAACGGCGATAGGCGTGCAGTTGGCGGAAAAGGAATGCTCACCAATAAATGCTCCGGCGGCAATGGGCCTAAACCCTGCTTCCAGGGCAACATCCCTTAATTCGAGGAGCGCGTCTTCATAAGCTCTGTTCCCGTAAACGACGACGATAACCGCTGGTGCACCATTTCCCTTGAGTTGCCGCAACCTGGATATCGCAACAGCGGGGAGCCGCCCACTGTACACGGGTGAACCTATGATGGCCAACTCATCATGGATTTCCGCGGGCTTCCGCATACTTGCATCAGATAGCGTCAAATCAACGTGTTCAACTGTGTCAAACCGAACGCCTTGTGCAATGCCCTCAATAATTTTCTTTGTTGTTTGGGTTGGAGAAAAGTAGATCAGTTTTGCTGCGTTGATAGCCATAATTGCCCCTTTTCACACGGCTCACGATATTTTTTTAGTTTAGGTAACGATGTACATTATTGCATCACCGTGAAAACCCGCCGGTCCGACCGTTGGTGAGCCTCACGAGATCAGCGGCTGCTATCTCAAGTGTCCGGTCGGGACGACCAATGCCGCAGTAGATGGTCGATTGAATCGTCAACACGTCATCATCCACGAAAACGATGGCGTCTTCCCGCAACGGCACTGGCGAAACACTTCCCGGCTCAACCCCCAGCTGTTCACGTACCTCCTCCGGCGAGAGGGGCGCAAGGTCACGGCGGTTAACGCCGACCAGGGCCGCCAGCCGGGGATAATCCACTCTTCCGCTCCCCCGGAGCGCGGCGAGGACCAGTCCGCCACTGCGAATGCGAAACGCCACGGTCTTGACTATCCGCGCCACGTCGAAAAAGAGGTTTTGCGTTGCATCCTCCATAGTCCGAGTGCGTGTATGCTCATGGAGAATGAATGAAAAGCCGCTCTGGTTGACAATATCTAACAGTCGACTAAAAGCAGATCCCGGTATCACGGTTTATGAAGGTAGCGGCTCTTCAGGTTAAAGCCGATCATCCAGTCGGCCAGAGAACGCTTCGGCAGGATCTTTTTCATTTCTGCCGCCATTGTATCGACATCCTGCGAAACGGCCGCCAGTTCACGTGCCTTGGCATCGAACAGGATCAGGTACTCCTTCATCTCCTGTAGATCTTTTTTGCTGGAGAGCGGGCCGTGGCCCGGGATGATCCGCTCAACGTCCATGGTCAGGAGGGCGTCGAGGGTCCTGGTCCAACCGGAGATGTCGCCGTCGGCCAGATAGGGGTGGAAGTCAGTGAAGAGGATGTCGCCGCTAAAGAGGAGCTTCCTGGCCGGAAGGTGAACTACCACGCTGCCTTCGGTGTGGGATGGAGCAACGCGGATCAGTTCCACGATCTCGCCCCCCAGGTCGATGGTCATCCGGTCGCTAAAGGTAAGTGAAGGATAGACAATCTCGGTCCCGACCATATCCTCCGGTTTCAGGCCGTAGTTGCCGATGTTCTTCAGGATCGTGTCGCCGATCTTTTCCAGAAGCCTCCGGTCCGCATCATGGGAGATAACGATAGCCCCCTGCTTGGCGAAGACGCCGTTACCGAAGGCGTGGTCCAGGTGGGTGTGGGTGTTGACAACATACTTGATCGGCTTGTCCGATATTTTGCGGATGTCGGCAAGGAAGCGCTGCGCCTCTTTGGCCGAGATGAGGGTATCGACCACCAGGATGCCGTCCCGACCGACCACGATCCCGGCATTGGCGGCAAAACTGTGGGCGGGGGAGGCGTCTTTTTCACCCACATAGGAGTAGACATTGTCAGCGACCTTGGTGAGGTTGGCCAGGGCCGGGGTGGCCAGGAACAGCAGCAAAACGGGCAGGAGTAGAGAAATCTTTTTCATGATTGATCCTTTCAAAGTAACAAACGGTTAAATTCAACTACCTGCTATGGTGTATAGCGTTATTTCAATTATTTTAAAAGAAATTATTAATGTCGCAGTAAAAAAAACAGCGCTTTTGGAAGAGACTCTTACCAGCTTCGTCGCAGCGCAATGTGTACCCGCCGGGCAGAATCGAGGGCTCCGAACGGACCTTCAGTCGAGCCATATGGGAGTTCTCCCCCAAGTGTCACTTTCCAAAGGTCGGTCATATTATAGCTCGCCTCCGCCTTTAGGAGGCCGTCGCCCCGCTTGAGCCCGGCGGTCCAGACCAGCTTCCAGTCCCCCCATTCCTCGGTACGGTTCCAGGCGGTGATCAGGGCCGGCAGTATCGCCCGGTCGAACAGGAGTGTAGCGTCCACTGGTGGCGCAATCGCGTTTCCGGCCAGAGTGATGAGCAGGGTGCCGTCGCCAAACCCTTTCTCCGCGCTCAAGGCGCCGATGACGGCATTGCCAAGATCGTGATCTCGGGAAAAGAGAGCGGCAGCTTCGCCGCGCAGAACCCAGGAACCGGTAATGCGGGACAGTTCGACCCCGACCGCCTCCTCCCTGGCATAACGCCGCTCAACCGGGATAACGGTGCCCGAAGGGGCTGGTGTTGCCTGATCGAAACGGAAATTCAACAGTGGCGCGGGGCGCACCCCGGCTCTCCCCCACACCCCCAGATCCCACTCCCCAAAGGTGGCGAGGAGGCGCAGAGCGGAAAAGCCTACGTCGGGAGGTGACGATTCAACCTCCTTGAAGAGCGTCCCTGCGGGAACCGCTTCCGCTGTCAGCGGAGCGTTCCGGGAACCGAGCAGGGGCAGACGCCAGGGAGTCGTCAAAGCGGTGGCGACAGCTTCGTAGCGGAGCGCGCCATTAGAACCGCTCAGGCGAAGTGCCCAGAGCGGTATCTTCTCGTCTGAAAAAGGGTCGGTAAGATCACGGGGTAGAAATGAGTCAGCGGGGGAGTAGCCATCGGTCTTCCCCCAGCCGAGCTGGAAGCGCCCCAACTGGAGGTCATGGGAAGGGCCGAGAGGGAGGCGCATCCAGAAGTCTTGCACTGAAAGCGGGGAGCGCCTGATTTTCCTGTCGGCTGGGTCAAAGGCAAGCGCGCCCTTTTCGTCCGATGTGATCCATTCTCCGCGCAGTGAGCCCGTAAGTTGAGCGTCACCCGTTTTTCCTTCCAACTTGGCGAAGAGAGTGCCCCACCCGAGCCCCCAACTGTCGCGGCTGTCCCACCTTTCGGCGTACGCAAACCCCTTTGCCTCGGCGTACCCTGAAAACTCCTGGGCCAGGGCCGGCCGCGGGAGGAGCAGGATCAGCAAAAACAAGTGTAGTAATTCCGATTTCAAATCAAAGATGAAATCGAGGCGGCGAGGATTGAGGCGGCGAAGGCGTACTATCAGTACGCTGAGATGCCGAAGACGAGCCAACGAAGATAGCGCTCTGATTTGGAATCGGAAGGTCAATCGCCTCCCTCCCGGTTCAAGTTCTGCAACGTGAAACGGCCGGCGGCCTGGGGCCGGTCAAAAACAATCTCTTTCAGAAGCACCGTCGTCGTGCTCCCCTTCTTTAACTCTTTCATCTCCATCCTCCGCGCCACCCAATGACCGTCGATCTGCTGAAGATCGGAGAGGATCATTCTTTTGCTCGGCTCCTTATCCCCTTTGCGGTACAGATCTTCCCGGAGCAGGTAGAGATTGTCTTTACGCAGAAAGAGTATTTTTTTCTCATAGACTGATTTTCCACTTTTCTCAAAGGGAATGGCTTCAATGATGTAACATGGTTGACTCTCTACGGTCTGCTCCCCCTGCAGCGCTACTTTGTATTTCTCATGATCGAACTCTTCCATATCCTCATAATTGAAGTCGGTGCCGACAAAGGAGCTGTCCCGGTCCTGGGTGGCGATCCTCCGCTCCCGTTTCATGGATGGGAGATAGAGCCACTGATCCGGGTTCTGCCCCCCCGGACGCGATAACGAGAGGAATCCCACCCCTTTCACTTCAGGCGGATCGGTAAAACGGATCAGGTTCTTCGCGTCCCCGGAGTACCCTTCCCGAAAGCTTTTCCACCCCTTCTTACGAATCTTGCCATCCTTGTTTACCACGGTCAGTTCCCCGGCGTACTGCTGGGTTTTAGTACGGTGGCGGCTCTCCGATTCCTTGAGGAGTGCGCGGGCGTCCGCACCGGCAAAGACATCGCCGTCGGAGAGGGCGGACATAAGAACAACTGTCAGCCCAAGAAGGGCATTTCGTATCAATTTGTTTATGAACATATCATTCTCCCATAGCAAGAATACGATCTCAGATATCCCTTCTCCCTATGGGAGAAGGTGGCCGAAGGCCGGATGAGGGGTGGAGTAGTAGAGTGTCAAGCACTGCTTCCCCTCACCCTAGCCCTCTCCCTCAGGGAGAGGGGATAAATTTAGTCAATTGTATCAACCTCATTCATACTCAATCGCCTCAACAATCTTCATCCGCCCCGCCTGACGGGCCGGAATCCATGCGGCAAAGGCCGAAATCAGTGGCATGGCAACGAGAAGCTGCAGCAGAATCTCCCATGGATAGTGATGCGGCATGATCCAGCCGGTAAACAGCTCGGCGAGTGGCCCCTCCATGAAAGAGGCAAAGAGGTTGCCGGCTGGAAGCGCCAGGATCAGCCCCACCAGCGCTAGAAGCAGCGCCTCCAGCACGATACCCCGGGCAAGTTGGGCCGGGAGGGCGCCCAGAGCCTTAAGTATGCCGATCTCCCTGGTCCGCTCCGCTACCGAGATGAGGAGCGCGGTGACAATGCCCAGGAAGGCGACCAGCAGCGCCAGAAAGAGCGTGACCCGAGTCAGGGCGTAAAAGGCATCGATCGCCTTGGTAATCTCGGCAATGAACTCCTGGCGAGTGGAAACCAGCGCCGGATAACGGCCTGCCAGCCTGGCGCGGATCAGGTCGCGCACCTGGGCTACATTGGCGCCGGGGAGCACCGAGACGTCGTAGATATCGACACGGTCATCCTGCCAGTACCGGAGGAACTGGGTGCGATCCATTAGGACAGTCCCCTGGTCGGAACCATAGTCACGCACCACGGCTGCAATAGTGAAGCGCACTTTTCCGCCGGGGGCAGCCAGCTCCACCTGCTGCCCAACCCCCAGTTTATAGCGCCGTGAAAAATTGTCTGACACTACGCATTTTCCTTCCTGAGTCAGCCCACGGCGCATCGTTTCGACATTCCCCTGGGTAAAGTCGTATTTCATCCGTTCCAGCAGCGGGGCGATCTCAATGGAGGTGACCTGGATCTGATGCCCCTGGTAAAGCGGGCGGGTCGCGCGAAAACTTTCCACGGCCCGTACTCCCGGCACCTTGAGCAGTTCATCGTGCAGCCCGCCGGGAAAGAGGAAATCGGGGCGGTTGAAATTAGCCGATGCCCGCACAAAAAGGTCGCAGGTCAGGGCATCTACCATCCAGTGATCAAGAGCCTTTTTGGTCGATCCCATGTACCCCCCCAGACCGAGAACAAAGGTGAGAGAAAGGGCCATAGCCATGATAGTGCCGGAAGTTCTGCGGGCATTGCCGAGGAGAGCATCGCCGGAGAGCCGCCCCGCCACCGGGGCAAAGCGGGTCGCCAGGGGGACAAGACAGAGGAGCAGCAGCCGTGAGAGCGGCCCCACCAAGAGTACGATCCCGGCGCCCCCCAACAGTAGCTCGGTGAAAATGAAGGGATTGCCGCCGAACGGCGGTCGAAGCGCCATAAGAATGGTGCTTCCCAGTGCGACAACTCCGGCAGCGACCCGCACAAGAGACCTGCCGGGTGGTCGAGCCTGAAAGGCGCCCTTGGCAAACGCCTCGGTGGGTGGAATGCGGGAAGCGGTCAGCGCCGGTCCCCATGCGCCGACCAGCGAGGCAACAATGCCAAGGAGCATAGATTGCAGAACGACTAAAGGCGGAAGCCGCACTGTCCCCGAACTGGTGACGCCGTACAATGTTTCGGACGTCTGTCCCATCATCTTGAGGAAAGCCTGGGAAAAGGTGGTACCGGCCAGTGTGCCCAAGAGACCGCCTACAATACCGATGACCAGCGCTTCGGTAAGAAAGAGTAGCTGTACCTGACGGGGGGTTGCCCCAAGAGCCCGCAGGGTGCCGATGTCGCGCCTGCGCCGGTTAACCGCCACATTGAAGGCGTTGAAGATCAGGAAGATGCCGATTGCAAGGGCAAACCCGCTGGAGACGTTGAAACCTGCAACAAAATTGGCAACTATCTTCTCAATCTGCTCGCCTCGCTTCCCCGGAGTTTCCACCCGGTAGGCCGGACCGAGCGCCTTCACCAGGGTAGCGGTTTCCTGGGCTACGCTGGTCCCATCCTCAAGGCGCACATCAATCCGGTCGAAGCGTCGCCCCCGGCCGAAGAGATCCTGAGCGGCATACACATCCACCACCATCAGGTTGCCGCCGAACGCCTCGGCAAACCCTTTGGGAGTGAGGAGCCCCCGCGCCGTGACTCGCTTCACTCCTTTGGGAACCTTGAGCGCGATGCTGTCGCCGATCTTCAGACCGGCCTTACCGGCAAACTGACGGGTAAAGATGGCCGAGTCGGGCTGAGCGAGAAAGAGGAGCGGATCGTCCAGATCGGCGTCATCCCCCTCGAAGCCGTAATCCCGCATCTCCCGGTCCCCCAGCAGATCGATGCCGATCACCATAAGACTGCCGAGTTCACCCTTTTCAGGGGTGACGATCTGCTCAATGACCGGCGAAGTGGCACGGATTCCGGGGAGCGCCCGTACCTGTTCCTGCACCTCCTCCGGCACCCCTCCCTCCATGCTGATCTGAAGCTGGGCCTTGCCGGCAACCCGGTCAACCGTGGATCGTATTCCCTTGGTCAGAGTCCCCTTGGCGCTCTCGATAGAGCTGAAGGTGGCCACTCCGACCACTACTCCAAGGAGGGTAAGGATCGTCTTAGCCAGGTGGCGCCTGACGTAGGAAAGAGAGAGAGTACGGAGCAGAAACCTCATGCCGCACCTCCGGACAGGGCGGAGTCCCCCTCTACCTTGCCGTCCCGCAGTTTGATCAAGCGGGCGCAGGCAGAGGCGGCGTTACGGTCGTGGGTAACGATGACGATGGTGGTGCCACGCTCCCGGTTGATCGTCTTGAGCAGTTGCAGGATCTCCTCCCCGCGGGCCGAATCCAGATTGCCGGTAGGCTCGTCGGCCAGGAGCAGCGGCGCATCGGTCGCCAGGGCCCTGGCAATGGCGACCCGTTGGCGTTCCCCGCCGGAGAGTTCGTCAGGGAGATGGTTCCCCCGCGACTCAAGTCCGACCTCCTTGAGCACCCTTGCGACCCTCTCTTCGATCTCCCCGGTCGCCATTCCGGCCAGATGCAGCGGCAAGGCGACGTTCTGGCTTACCTTCAGCGTCGGCATAAGATGGTAGGCCTGGAAGATGTAGGAAACCTTGGAGCGACGGAACAGGGAGCGCCCCTTTTCACTCTTCCCTGCCAGATCTGTCCCTGCCACTACTACCTGCCCTGAAGTCGGCACGTCGAGTCCTCCCAGCAGGTTAAGCAGCGTTGATTTGCCGGAGCCGGAAGGGCCCATGATCGCGACCATCTCGCCCGCCCCGATGGTCAGGTTGATCTCTGCGAGAGCTTTTACCTCAGATTTTCCTGCGTAGGTTTTGGTTACGTCATGGAGTTTCAACATTGGATTTGGTCTCCTTTAAGGTCGAATCATAACCCCTCCCGGCCTTCCATTAGCTTAAGGGGAGGAGAAAAGGCATTCTATGTTCCCCCTCTTAGGTAAGAGGGGGCTAGGGGGAGTTATGATGCCAAGCTGACTCCCGCAAAAAGATCTTTCTGAACTCGCAGCGCCCTTTCAGCTTGTAACAGAAGGCCCTCCCCCCGAACGTGAAACGGTTGGACCAGATGGTCATGGGAAGGCTTCTGGTGTAGCCTTTGCGAGTCGCTTCAATAACGTTGTCAATGCCGCGCAGGAAGAAATCCCTGTCCCCGAAATCGAATAACCCTTCCTGCTGCCACGGCTCCATAAACCAGTAGAAGCCGCTCCGGATAACTTCCAGATGATCCGGCTCCATATCGTCGGGGTCATCGAAGCGGCAGGCTCTGGCAATGGCGCGATTCAGAACCGGCAGATCCCGGTCGAGCGCCGCCTGGATCGCCACATTTGAAAAGGCCCACTCTTCGTCGCTTAAGGCCAGGGTACAGCCGAAATCGATGAGCCCTAACCGTCCGTCATCCATGAAGATGAAGTTGCCGGGGTGAGGGTCTGCCGGGAGCCAGTGCAGGCGATAATAGAGCCGATAGGTAGCAACCGTCAGCAGGTGGGTAAAATGATCCCGCTCCCTCTGACCTGGATCTGTTGTCAGGAAGTCGTTTATATGGCAACCATGCAGGTACTCGGTGGTCAGCACCCTTCCGGTGGAATATTCGTCATAAATCTGCGGCACAACCACCCGATCTGCTGCTGTAAATGCACTTCGGGCCAGCCTGCCGAAAATGGCCTCCTGTGTATAATCGGTCTCCATGAAAAGCATGCGCTCGATGTCGGCCAGTTTAGCGAGAGTGTCCTGCCAATCGATGGTCAGACAAAGCGGCTGGAGCAAGAGGCGAAGGGTGCGCAGGTCACTCTTGATCGTTCGGGCGATGCCTGGGTACTGATCTTTACCGCCACCTCCTCGCCGCTATGCAAACGGGCGCGATGCACCTGCCCCAGAGAGGCGGCGGCAAAGGCCTTTTGGTCGAAAAAGGCGAACAGTTCTTCCGGCTCACGCCCGAACTCATCCAGAAAGACCTCCCGAACAAGGGAATAGTGCATCGGAGGAGCCTCAAAATGCAGTGCCGAAAGCACCTCGGCAAACTCCTCCGGCACGACCTCTGGGAGATTGGCCAGCATCTGGCCTACCTTCATCACAGCGCCGCGCAGATAACCCATAGTGCCGAAAAGTTGCAGCGCAGCGGCCAGATGAGCCTCGCTTTTGAGCCGCTGCTTTTCTTCCGCATCACTGAAACGGCTGCGCAGCCAATACGCAAGATAACCGGCGGTTACCTTGGCCTGAAGAGAACCGAGAGTCCAGATCCTGGACAATGAACTGACCGGCACTTTTTTATTGGATATACTGGCGATAAATCGCGCCAAGCGCAAACCGGTAGGATCCGTGGCGCTACACTTCGGCAAGGCATCCAGGAGCATTTTCATCTGAACGGACTCCGTCTCTTTGACTTCTTCAAGCAGCATGCGCTTCTCCTTTGCCCGACACAGTGCCGGAAATAATCTGAACGAACATGCGGATTGAATAGTCGATCAGGGACTGGGTTTCTTCCTGGTTGGGGGAGGTGTCGTTGGTCCAAAAGGCAAGGATGCCGAGATAGAGTGACCAGTATATAGTCATGGCCACATAATCAGAGGCCTCGGTAAAACCGTGGCTGGTAATGATCCCCTGTACGGCATACAGATGTTCCTGGCGCGCGGCTTCCCCTTCCTGACAAACGTTTTTTCGCGGAAAAGGGCTTAAAGATCGCTCCAGAACCGGGCCGAGAAACGGGCGCAATGGGCGCAGCCGCCGCAAGCCTGAGGCGACAAACAGAAAGAGTTCCTCGACCAGATTTTCTTTACCGCTGCGGCGACGCTGAAAATCCTCCCGTCCCTGTCCAAGGGCCTCGGTGACCATTGTCATTGCCAGGGTCTCCTTGCTCGGGAAATAGTTGAACAGGGTACCGGCTGCCAACCCGGATGCCAGGGCGATATCGCGGGTGGTGGTTTCCTCAAACCCCTTGTCGGTGAATATCTCGGTCGCTTTTTCCAGGATACGTTCCCGGTTTTCCTGTTTCGCCTGTTCGCTGATGCGCATTAATTCCCTCCATTAGCCATAAAAAGCAGGATAAGTTTGTTGAAATTATTTCTAACCCACTTAATATGAACGCGCTCACTATAACTGCATTCAATGACGAAGACAATAAGAAAATGAGCGCGCTCATAAAATAGACTTGTTCAAGGCTTCACGGCGTTTTGTTTTTCTTGCATGAAAGGTTGTACGGAAAGCCAGAATAAAAAAAGCACTCACAACAATTAGTTGTGAGTGCTTGAATTTACTGGTCGGGATGACAAGAATTGAACTTGCGACCCCCTGCTCCCGAAGCAGGTGCGCTACCAGGCTGCGCTACATCCCGAAGAGTGCTTTTTCTAGACCTTCCGGGGGATTTTGTCAAGTGGAAAGGCGGGGGAGTGAGGTCGGAGTGGTGAGGGTAACGTTCAAAACATGTCCATACAATTTCAGGTTGCAAATTTATTTTTTGATTGTATTAAATGTCTATTTGCTTCATAACACACTCTTATTGATATTAAATTTTAATTAATCGGAGGAAAGAAGATGAAGTCGAAATTTTACTTGTCTGAAGCAAGCATCATTTTTTTGTGGGAAAACACCGTCCTCAACATTACACTAAGCTAACTTAAAAGGAGCAGTTATGCCAAGATTCACCTGGCTATTAGTAGCATCATTTATTACTATTTTATTGTCGTCTCAAAATTCTTTCGCTATTGGCCTTGGCGGGTTTATTGATGTATCAAGTGGTTCAGGTGATGCTAGATGGGAGAGCGACTACTATTCATGGGATAATGATTCAATGCTCTTGCATTTGGTTTCGTCCTTGATACAGCTCCAACAAACGAGAAAACTTTCAACTATCGCCTAAATGTAGGGTTGGCTAAGCAAGAGATTAAAGATCAAGACGATGCCAAGAAAAAAAGTTATGGTATATACGCTGAAAATATCTTTGGTTTTGCTTTCATTAAAAATGAAAAGTTCCGTTGGTGGGGTGGTCCATTAATACGAATCGGTTATTATTCCGGTGATACATATTCTAGTCGAACAGGGACAACTACTATCAAGACTGAGCTCGATTATGCTGAATTCGGAGTTGGTGCTGTGACAGGTCTTAACTTCAAAGTCGATAATGTTATCTTATCCCCTTCGATCGGCGTTAGACGCAGTAGTTGGGCTGGAGAAGGGACTACGACTACAAAGACAACTTATAGTAATAGTACGTATAAAGAGGATATCACAGGAAATGCAACTAATTTTTTCGCTAACTTTGCCGTATTGTTTTAAGTTCTAATCAGCATTTAATTTTGCCACCGTCAGAGGCTAGCCTGAGTATACTAAAATAGCAGTCCACCAGCATTACTGCTGGAGAGGCACTTTGACCTAACAAGTCAGGGTGCCTTTTTTAGTCTCAAGCTAACCCACTTGCTAATTTTTTTTAATTAGCCCTCTGCTCGAAGTTTGGCAAGGGGTATTTATCTGCATTCAAACCATAAAACTTAGAAACTTGTGCCAAAAATATAGAGTGACAAATGATAGGGGTATTCCTATCCCTACCAGCAGTCCTACCAATTTCGGCCTGAGATCATGGTCAATTGCAATGATTCCTGCGGTAATCATCGGAGCCATAGCCGCTTCGAATATGGTGACCTGTATTACTTTTCCCGTGGTCCCCAACATAGTCACATAAAGCAAGTAGATCATGGCTGGTCCTAACAACAATTTATAGGCAAGCCCAGTTGCGAGGGCTTTGAATTCTTCTTCCATGCCACCAAAACTAAGTTGAAAACCGACTGAAACCAACGCCAGTGGCGTGAGGGTGCCTCCCAATTTTTCCAATATTGAAACAGCCCAAACTGGAAATGCGATTGGCTTAAGAATGAATGCAAGGATCAGTGCTTGGAATGGCGGGAACATAAGCACCTTGCGGGCCATTTGCCGGGGAGTGATATCGCCAGATGAACACATAGTTGCCACTAGGATGCCGAGAGTGGAAAGTACCATGAAAGATCCAAGTTGATCAGCAATGATACCGACACCAAGATACTCTTTGCCAAAGTAAGCCTCAATCATCGGCAACCCAACGAAGGAAGTATTGCCCAGACCTGCAACCAGAATTAGTGCGCCCATGGTCTGCCGATCAAGCTTAAATAACTTTCCAACAATGCTGAATAGTCCCCATGCGATGCCGAACAGTATCCAGGCCATAGCGGCAGTTAATGCCAGCGATGTGTCAACCTTCATGTTGTGAATATGGAGAATCGCAAGTGCTGGTAGCGAGATATGGATGATGAAACCATTTAAAGCTGCAGGGGTTGCAGCTGGGAATCGACCAGTTTTCTTGAGCCCTATTCCGGCAAGGAGACATATTGCTAGAAGAATGATATTTGCCATTTATCACTAATTCCTATCGATCCTTTCTTACTAGGAAGACATGCGAAGTCCAACCATCTCTGTCCGTTTCAAACACGAGATCGGTAAGCCGGCATTTGCCTTCATTGATTGCTTCCAGCACCTCCCTTATTTCTAAGGTGAACATCTGGATTTTACGTTCACTAGTGTCTGCGTCTTCCCCCTTTCCGCAATCACCACTATGACCATTCATTTGGCTGGATGCAGAAGCTTTTGGGGCTTCGGGATTGAACGTGTAATCAGGGGATGCAGTTGGAAGTTGAATGAGCATATGCCCGCCTGCTTTGAGAAGTGAAGTGAACTGCCGAATATAGGCTCTGGATAGAATGGGAGGAATGTGCTGAAGTACAAGTCGACTGTATATGAAATCGAATGACTCAGGACTTAGTCGATCAAGCAGGTTTGTACTGCTTTTAATGAAATGAACATTGTTTATGCCAAATTGGCATGCATTGTCACGGGCTATTTCCAGGTGAGGTTCGGAAATATCGCAGCCTATGACAAAGCGGAAGATCTTTGCCAATGCAAAAGTGAGTCTTCCGAGGCCGCAACCGAAATCAAAGGCCGTTGTAGGGTTGATCTTAACCCCATTGCGTTCTAATATTTCGAGGGCAAAACTGATATCATATGCTCCCAAGTTGTAGAAATGTTTGAGCGCCTGATCATTCATGCTGCCCTGGTCATTCATGTTGCGCAAGAGAAACTGCGGCGCTGTAAGAACAGAGAAGTATGGTTCCCGTTTGCCCCAGTAGGAGAATGTCGCTTCGAGGTCGTCAACGTGATCTTCGAGCTTTTTAGAATGGATGTCGATCATTTCTTAATGCTCCGCACTTTTGAGTGAATTGATAAAAATATGTATTAATCAACGTTTGCGTATCTTAGCCGTGTCGTGCATGCCAACTATAAGTATTTCGTAATAATAGTAGTTTATTTTAAATTTACAACAAGTTATCTGGCCACTTCGGGCTGTTTTGTCAAGTGGAAAGGCTCCGTTACAAAGACAAAGTCAGCTTGATGAACCCAGGTATTGAGCATTCACCACATTTATCGGAGAACCGCCCAGATAGGAAGCCACATTCGCGGCTACAATACCTACCAGTCGCTGACGGGCGGCTAAGGAGGCCCAGGCGATGTGCGGGGTAAAGATGCAATTGGGTGCAGACAGTAACGGATTTCCCGCCAGCATAGGTTCATGGGCCACCACATCCAGAGCGGTTCCGGCAATCTTCCCGGTGTGTAAGGCGTTTGCCAGATCGACCTCGTTTACCAACCCTCCTCGTGCTACATTAATCAGAAATGCGCTCGGTTTCATGCACCCCAGCAGGCTGGCGTTGACGAAACCGGTATTATCCGTGGTCTGAGGGCAGTTAAGTGTCACCACATCGGCGGTGGCAAACAGCTCCTCGAGGGGGACAAAACTGATCGGGGTTGGGCCGGGGTCATGCGGGATCCGGGGGGCATAGGCGATCACCTTCATGCCGAATGCCGTAGCGATACGGGCCACCGCTTTGCCGATGACGCCGTAACCGATGATCCCGATCGTCAACCCGTCAAGCTCAATGATTGGTGTCTTCCAGAATGAATGGTCCGGACAACGTACCCACTCGCCCGCTTTTACCGACGTGTCGTGTACCCCGACGTTCACAGCTAGTTCCAGCAGCAGTGCAAACGTTGTCTGGGCTACCGATTCGGTGGAATAGGCAGGGACGTTTGATACCGGGATGCCGAGCGCACCGGCAGCAACAACATCTACGTTGTTGTACCCGGTCGCCAGCATCGATATGTACCTGAGTTTCGGCAGGGCATTCAGGGTGGCGGCATCCAGCTTGACCTTGCTGAGCAGAAGAATTTCCGCGTCTCTGGCCCGCTCCAGTTTCAGTTCGGGCGGGGTGCGGTCGTAAATGGTGCAGTCGCCTAATGTCTCCAGCCGGCTCCATGGGTTATCGCCGGGATTTATAGTGTAACCATCCAGAACTACAATTTTAGCGGTACTTTTCATACTCGTGACTCCTTTTGGAGTTTTAGCTGCAGCGGCATCATGAGTGCAAACTAGAGTTGATGCATTGTCCCTGTCAAGATGAATTTGAGAAGCACTGTTTCACGCCAGGTAACCGCCGGGTAAACGTCGTCAATTCTTGTATTTTTTATGAGTTTCAGGTAGTGTGCCGGCCAACCAACTCAGTGGGAACAGTCTGCCTTGGAGCCTGTTTGACCCATGGTAGACGTAGACTCTGAAACAGGAGCTGAAAGCATGAGTAACGAAATAAAACAGCAGATAAAAGACCTTCTCAAAGAGCGCAACGCCGTCTTGTTGGCTCATAACTACATGCGTGATGAGGTGCAGGAAATTGCCGACATCACCGGTGATTCTTTGGCATTATCCATTGAGGCTTCCAAAACCGATGCCGACGTCATCGTTTTCTGTGGCGTACATTTCATGGCCGAATCGGCCGCGATTCTTTCGCCCGGCAAGAAGGTGCTGCTTCCCCGCCTCGATGCCGGCTGTCCGATGGCAGACATGGTTACTGCAGAAGGGTTGGAGAGTCTTAAGTCAAGACATCCCGGTGTGCCGGTCGTGACCTATGTCAACTCGACAGCCGAGGTCAAAGCACATTCCGACATCTGCTGCACATCGGCCAATGCGATCAAGGTGGTACAATCACTTCAGGCGGACGAAGTGATCTTTGTCCCGGACCGCAATCTCGGTCGCTGGGTTGCCAGATTTGTCCCGGAGAAAAAGTTCGTATTCTGGGAAGGGTTCTGTCCGACTCATGAGCGGATGACCGCGGCGGCAGTGCTGCAGAAAAAAGCGGAACATCCCGAAGCGCTCTTTATCTGTCATCCGGAAAGTGCCCCGGAGGTCTCGATCCTGGCCGATCATATCTGCTCCACTAGCGGCATGTATGACTACTGCCGTACCAGCCCGGCCTCGAAATTCATCATCGGCACGGAAGCCGGCATTCTCTATAAATTGCGGCTTGAGAGCCCCGGCAAAGAATTCATATTGGCGTCACCGGCGCTGTTTTGCCCCAATATGAAGCTTACTTCACTGGAGGACGTGCTGATTTCACTCCAGACCATGACGCCGGTCGTCAGCGTCCCGGAAGATATCCGCCTCAAGGCCAAACTGGCCTTGGACCGTATGTTGGCGATTCCTCGCGACTGATGCTTTTTCAAGTGAAAACAGAGGTGTGGCTGTTACTCATCTTTAGCCTGTGTCTTCTCTTGCCTATAACTGCTTCTGCCGTACCGTCTCCTCTCAAAAGTGCCACTATCATAATAGTCGGTGGCGACCGTGACTATCCCCCCTATGAGTTTATCGACAAAAACGGTCAGCCCAGCGGTTACAACGTTGAACTTACCAGAGCCATCGCCGAAGTGATGGGTATGAAGGTGGAAATCCGTCTGGGCGCCTGGTCTGAGATGAGGAATGCCCTCCAGTCCGGAAAAGTCGATGTACTGCAAGGTATGTCATATTCGGAAGAGCGTGTCGGAGAGGTGGATTTCTCACTGCCCCACACTGTCGTCAACCATGCCGTATTTGCCCGCCGTGATTCACCGAACGTCAACACTCTGGCTGAGCTGGAGGGGAGGTCGGTGGCGGTGCATCGCAGCGGGATTATGCATGATTACCTGGTTCGCAACAGGTTTGGTGGTCACCTGACCCTGACCGATACGCCAGCCGACGCGCTGCGTCAACTGGCTGCGGGGAATGCCGATTATGCCATTGTTGCCATCGTACCGGGCATGTACATCATTCGCGAACTTAAGCTGACCAACCTGATGCCGGTTGTGCGCAACGTCGCCACCCATCGTTATTGCTATGCCGTTGACAAAGGCAATACAGAGCTTATCTCACGCTTCAACGAAGGGTTGGCCATTCTCAAAAAGACCGGCCAGTATGAGCAGATTTATGCCAAATGGCTTGGCGTCCTTGAACCACCAGATGTTTCCTGGAGATTGCTAGCCAAGTATGGCGCAATAGTGGTCGGCCCTCTTGTTCTCCTGCTGGGCGGCTTTGCCCTTTGGTCCCGCACTCTTCACCGCCAGGTTGCCCTGCGCACCGCAGACTTGACCCGTGAGGTAGCAGATCGATGCCATGCCGAGGAGGAGTTGCGTCTTAACCAGCAGCAATTGCTGCAGGCAGACAAAATGGCCGCACTGGGGGTACTTGTCTCAGGTGTGGCCCACGAGATCAATAACCCTACCGGCCTGATTCTGCTGGAGGTGCCCACTCTCAAACGTTTTCATGCCGATGCGGCGAAGGTTCTGGAACTGTACTACCGGGAGAACGGCGACTTCAGCTGCGGGGGGCTCCCCTACTCGCGCATGCGTGAGGAAATCCCACGCAGCCTGGAAAAACTGCAAGATGCCGGCAAACGGATCAAGCGAATTGTGGACGACCTGAAGGATTTTGCCCGGCATGGCGATAGTGCGTGTAACGAAAATGTCGATCTGAACGCAGTTGCACAGGCGGCTGTCCGCTTGGTGGAACCGTCCATCCGTAAGGCGACTACCTGCTTTAGCGCTGAGTACGATCCATATCTTCCCACAATACGCGGCAATGCCCAGCGCATCGAGCAGGTTCTTGTTAATCTGATTCTCAACGCCTGCCAGGCACTTCCGGAGCCGACCCGCTGCATCCAACTCACCACTGGTCACGATCCGGGAAGTGAAACTGTAACATTTCGTCTCCGGGATGAGGGAAGCGGCATCTCGCCGGAACATTTGGCGCGCCTGACCGATCCGTTTTTTACTACCAAGAGGGACATGGGGGGCACCGGTCTCGGCCTATCTGTTTCAGCCGGAATTATCAAAGAGCATGGTGGCATCCTGGAATTCGGTTCAATTCCAGGGCGTGAGACAGTCGTCACACTGACACTGCCGGTATACAAGGAGGAGCAAACCACATGAGCGAGACACTGTATCCAACGTTCTCTATTCTGCTGGTGGACGACGAACCGGCCTGGCTTGGTTCCCTGGCTCTGACTCTCGAGTCTTGTGCTGGCATCAGTAATATTCTGACTTGCAGCGACAGCCGCCAGGCCATGGCAATCCTCGAAGAGGGCAAGATCGGTCTGGTGCTGCTTGACCTGACCATGCCTCACCTGTCGGGTGAACAATTGCTGGAACAGATCACTGAATGCCATCCAGAGCTTTGTGCCATTGTAGTTAGCGGCCTGAACCAGCTGGAGACCGCAGTTCGCTGCATGAAACTGGGAGCCTTTGATTACTGCATCAAGACAGATGAAGAGGACCGCATCGTGGGGGCGGTGCTCAGGGCGGTCAGGATGGTGGAAATGAAACGGGAGTACCAGGAAATGTCGAGCCGTCTCGTTTCCCGGGAGCTTCGTCACCCCGAGGTTTTTTCTGCCATCGTCACCGCTGACCGGTCCATGCTGGATATTTTTTCCTATGTGGAGGCGGTGGCCAAAAGCCCACAACCGCTGCTGATCACCGGTGAAAGCGGTGTCGGCAAGGAGTTGATTGCCCGTGCGGCCCACAATTTGAGTGGTTGCCGCGGGAAACTGGTGACGGTCAACGTGGCCGGGCTCGACGACACGGTCTTTGCCGACACACTCTTTGGCCATCTGCGTGGTGCCTTCACCGGCGCCGAGCAGGTCAGGCGGGGAATGGTAGAGGAGGCGGCCGATGGCACTCTTTTCCTGGACGAGATAGGCGACCTTAGTATCCCATCTCAGGTCAAACTGCTGCGTCTACTTCAGGAAGGGGAATATTTTCCGCTCGGCAGCGACCTGCCGAAGCGGCTCAAGGCACGGATCATCGTCGCTACTCACCAGAACCTGGCGGCCAAGGAAGGAGCTGGCTCCTTCCGTCGTGACCTTTATTACCGTTTGCGCACCCATCATGTACATCTACCGACATTACGGGCGCGACTGGGTGACATCCACCTGCTGCTCGATCATTTTCTCGAGGAGGCGGCGCGGGCGCTAGACAAGAAAAAACCGACTCCGCCAAAGGGGCTGGCTCAATATCTGGCGACTTACTGTTTTCCAGGCAATGTCCGCGAACTTAAAGCGATGGTCTACGATGCGGTCAGCGTAAACCGCGACCGGATGCTTTCGATGGATACCTTTGTTGCGACGATTGAAAGCCTGAAATCCAAATGTGCGGTCAGCGGAGCCGATAGCTCACGTCATAATCCTTTTTCAGGTTTCGAGGAGCTCCCGACATTCAGTGACGCAGCCGCTTTTTTAGTGATGGAGGCCATGAACCGTGCCAGCGGCAATCAGACCCTGGCTGCGCGACTGCTCGGCATTTCGCAGCCAGCACTTTCCAAACGTTTGAAGATGCTGAAGGAGTGACCCGGTTCAACAGCAGCCCTGCATGGCGGATAGAGATATGCGAGGAGTTATAAATAGCCTGAACGCATTTAATTACTTTTTCTATGAAGTATTTCAAGTCTGACATCGCGAATTGTTTTGCATACAAATACAATTAGCCGAAATTCCTAAAAGTGGACTAGAGTGTAACTTTCTATGTGAAGAATCGTCAAAGCTGGGAGGGTGCAAATGGGGACAGCGGTTGGTGTGGGGTACAGCATACACAGGAACCCGGCTGAAGCGGGGAAAGAGGCCGCTTTGAAGGCCATGGAGCAGGCGGGGGTTACAAAACCCGATTTTGTTTTCGTCTTTGCTACGGTTGGCTACAACCAGGAGGTTCTCATCCGCTCAATACGGGAAGCAACAGCAAGAGCTCCTTTAAGCGGTTGTTCAGGCGAAGGAATCATAACACAGGAAACGGTTGCCGAAACCAACTTCGGGGTCACCGTCATGGTGATCTGTTCAGACGAGCTACGCTTTAATAACGCCAGAGTCAAGGAAATTGGCCAACAGGCCGCTATCGCCGGAGAGCGGCTGGGAACAAAAATTCAACCGTTTTTGGCCGCAGATAGTATTGCCTGCTTTCTTTTTGCCGACGGATTGGTCTTTGATTTCGACCCGTTCCTCGCTACGTTCGAAAAAAACATTCGGCGCGAAACTCCTCTGCCTGTTTTCGGTGGCTTGGCCGCAGACAACTGGGCATCCCAAAAAACCTACCAGTATCATGATGACGAGGTCTTTTCCGAGGGTATTTCTTGCGTCGTCATGTCGGGAACAGGGGCTATTGCCTGGGGAATCAATCACGGCTGTGTTCCAGTTGGAGCCAAACGTACCATAACGCGCAGTGAGGGAAACATCATCTTCGAGATTGATGAGATCCCGGCACTTGAAGCCATGAAGGAGTATTTTGAGGAAGAGTGGCAGAGCGAATGGAACAAAACCTCTTTAAACCTCTGTCTCGGCTTCAAAACTCCGGAGCATATCAGGAAGGGTTATGAAGAATACGTTATCCGGTATATGGTGGCAAAGAACGAACAGGACGGCTCGGTAACTATCCAGTCGGATGTCCGGGACGGAGATGAACTCTGGATTGTTCGCCGCGACAAGGAGTTGATAAGCGGAGGCTTGCAGACCATATCCAGCCAGATAAAGGATAAAACAGGGGACAGTAAGCCGAAATTCGTTCTGCAGTTCGAATGCGTGGGGCGTGGAAAGGTGGTCTTCCGGGAACATGAAAAGATGGAGCTGACCAAATCACTTCAGGACGACATCGGAGCAGATATCCCCTGGATCGGCTTTTACTCCTATGGCGAAATCGGGCCGATCTCGAATTATAATTGTTTTCACAACTTCACGTCTGTTGTCACTGCCGTTTACTGACGACCAAACGGCGAAAACCCATGGTAGAAACCAATAATATTACTGATACCCATGAGGCTGTCGAAATCGCAGCGCTTAGGTCGGAAAAAGAGACCCTCTCTCAGCAGGTTAAGAAGCTGGTCAAGGCGGAGGGAAAGCTCTATGCGTATCAGGAAGAACTCGATGCGCAATTGAAGGAGTATAAAGAGCTCTATGCCTTGAACCGGAAATTTAATGCAACTTTTGATATCCGGAAAATATTCGAATATTCAATCGACTATATTATCCACAATCTTGAATATGAACGGGTCATTTTCTTCAGGCAGTTCGATAATACCGACCATTACGTCGCCTGTGCCATTGACGGGTATTACGATCAAGAGGAAAAGAACTTGGTCGCGGATCTTGTCATCAATCAGGACGATCCTTTTCTGTCGCCTCTTCAAGAGGGGGGTGAATATATTCTCTGTACGGCGGATTTAGACAAAAACAAGTTTGTGGCATACCGTTCCAAACTGCTTATGAACGAATTTCTGATCTATCCAATTTGCTCCCACAAACATCTGCATACTCTCCTGGCGGTCGGAAACTCGAGCGGGAATGCAGAGTTTTATCACAGAATCAGTGCTAACGAGGGTGCGCTGCTCGGCATCGTTAATCTCGTGGGTCTACTCATCTCAGCGGTTGAAAATCACACCTTTTACGCCAATATGGAGAAAGCCCTTGAGCAGGAAAGGCTTGCCGAGGCGAAGTACCGCGGCATCTTCGAAAACGCCATCGAAGGCATCTACCAGTCCACCCCCGAGGGGAGATTCATCAGCTGCAACCCCGCCACCGCAGCCATTATAGGATATGACACCCCTCAGCAACTGATCGAGAGCATTACCGACATCGAACATCAACTCTATGTTAATCCGCAGCGGCGCAGGGAAATGTTCGAAATGCTGCATAACAGGGTGGATGTGAAGAGTTTTGAGGTGGAATTTTACCGAAAAGACGGCAGCAAAATGTGGGTATTGCTGAGCACCCGCCCTTCCTTCAATGAAGAAGGGGAAATACTCCATATAGATGGCATCGTTCAGGATATCGGTGAGCGTAAGCGTGCAGAAACGGCCATTCGGGAACTGAACGAGGAGCTTGAACAACGCGTCATTGCCCGCACTAGAGAGTTGGTAACGGCCAACCAGGAATTGAGACAGGCCACCGGGCAGCTTGAAGGTGCATACAGCGAACTCAAATCCGCTCAGTCCCGCATGTTACAGCAGGACAAGATGGCATCCATAGGCCAGCTGGCGGCTGGTGTTGCACATGAGATAAACAATCCGATGGGGTTTATCATCAGCAATCTAAACTCTCTCAAAAAATATACGGACAAGGTAATCAGTTTTACAAATTTTCAATCCGAAGCGATCGAAAAACTCCTGCTCAATGCTGATGTTCACCAGATAGCGGATGATTTAAAGGAGCAAAAGAAAACGTTGAAACTTGATTATATATTGAGCGATCTGGATAATCTGATTCAAGAGTCTCTTGAAGGAGCAGAGCGGGTCAGAAAGATCGTGCAGGAGTTGAAGAGTTTCTCCCGCATTGATGCATCCGACTTTAAGGCGGAGGATATCAATGAAGGCCTTGAGAGCACCATCAAGATGGTCTGGAATGAACTCAAATACAATGCGATCGTGACAAAAGAGTATGGAGAGATACCATACACCATCTGTAATCTTGGGCAGCTGAATCAGGTCTTTATGAATATCCTGGTAAATGCAGCCCAAGCAATGGAGACCCAAGGCGAGATTAGCATCAGAACTTCGAGCGACAATGGCAATATTTATGTGACGATATCAGACACCGGCACAGGTATAGCGGCTGATAAGCTGAACAGGATCTTCGAGCCGTTTTACACCTCCAAGGATGTGGGTAAAGGTACCGGTCTCGGCCTCAGTATAGCTTACGATATCATCAAGAAGCACAACGGTGAGATTCAGGTGGAAAGCGAAGTCGGTAAAGGTACGACCTTCACATTAGTCCTTCCGATTATTGCTGGATAGAGGCTTGGCATGTGAAATACCCAGCTCCATCATCTGACATCGCCTCTACCAGCTCCTCCAAAGTAGCCACCGCAATGTCGGCCAACTCCGGCCAACGGAAGGCACAGCTGCTGTCTACATGGATGGTGGCGGTGCCGGCAGCTCGCCCCACCTGCAGGTCGAACAGGTAGTCTCCCACCATGACCGCTTCATCCGGCAGGTTTCCCCAGGCTGCAAGAAGTTTTTCTATCCCTTCCGGATGAGGTTTGGGTACGGCCTCGTCTCTGCCGAGAATGTCGTCGGCGGTGAAGTACCCCTTTAGGCCGATCTGGCCAAGAGTATGGAGGGCTATCTCCCGCGTGTTGCGGGTGAGGATGCCAATGCGGGCATTGCGACGGAGCAACTGGTCAAGTAGCCGCACGGCGCCGGGGGCGGCGGTGGTCCTATCTGCCAGCCCGTACTCGATCTCGATCAAGCGGGCGTGCCGTACAGCGGCCTCTTCGGACGGAAGGGAAGAGAGGAACAGGAGAATGTCTGAGTCATTCTCTGACATTCCGAGCTCACCGCGGATAGCCGGGAAATCGTGAACCGGAACGGTCAGTGTCCCGTCCAGATCGAATATCCAGCAACGTCTAGCGAGGATGTGATGTTGAACAGTCATATCAGCAGAATACCTTATCTATTCCATTCCGGCAACGACCGACTACGCAGGCGGGAAATCAGGTTTGCCAGATATTTTAAAAGACCGGCAACGCATATCCAACGTAGAGAATAAACACCCATAACCTGAGGTTATAACGATAACCTCAGGTTATATTATTATCTATGTTGCCGATATCATTGCCATTAACCTTACAAATATAATATTTACCATAACCGCCGATTATGGAAGATGCACACGCCTCCAATCCGGATATTGTAATTTTATGTTGTAATTATAGCCGGTTACCAAAACATTCATTATTGGCACGGTCGATGCTCCTGTATGGACAGAACCAGTGCGATGCCGTAAAGGCTTCGCCGATCTTTTTTCCTACCGTGGAGGACTATCATGGCAATGTTCTGGATTCAATTCGTACTCGTACTGGGTGCCGTTCTCATCGGTATCCGCAGGGGTGGTGTTGCACTCGGCCTGATCGGTGGCCTGGGAGTTTCACTGCTCGTTCTGGGTTTCCGCAGTCCTCCTTCCGAACCCCCAATTGCCGTCATGCTGATCATCCTGGCGGTGGTGACCGCATCGGCAACCCTGCAGGTGGCGGGAGGGCTGGATTATCTCGTGCAGTTGACGGAGAGGATGTTACGGGCTAACCCGAAATACGTGACGTTCCTGGCGCCGCTCTCCACCTTCTTTCTAACGGTCTGCTGCGGCACCGGCCACGCCGTTTATGCGCTGCTGCCGGTTATATCCGATGTAGCGCTCAAGACCGGGATCCGCCCCGAACGCCCCATGGCCATCTCCAGCGTCGCCTCGCAGATGGGCATCACCGCCAGCCCGGTTGCTGCAGCAGTAACCTTCTTTCTCGGGTTTGCCGCCAAGGCCGGATATCCGGTGACGCTCATCGATATTATCATGGTCACCATGCCGGCCGGTGTCATCGGCGTACTCGCGGCCGCTGCCTGGAGTTTCAACCGTGGCAAGGATCTGGACAAGGATCCCGAGTATCAGGAGCGGCTGAAGGACCCTGATTTCAAGAAATCAGTGGATGCAGATTTTACCACTCTGGACAAAAAGATCTCCACTTCAGCCAAGATCTCGGTTTTACTGTTCTTTGCCGGCGTCGGTTCGATCATCCTGTTGGCCAGCGTTCCTGAACTGCTGCCACTTGGGGCCGGTAACAAACCGATAGCAATGACCACGGTCGTCCAGTTTGTCATGCTTGGCTTCGGTTCCTTCATCATGTTTACTGCCAACGTCAAGGCCAAAGATATAGCCCACTCCAGCGTCTTCATCGCCGGAATGATAGCGGTCGTCTCCATATTCGGCATCGCCTGGATGAGTGATACCTTCATCACCGCCAACAAGAAATTTTTGGTGGATAATATCGGCATCATGGTGAAAATGGCTCCCTGGACCTTCGCCATCGCCACCTTCTGCATCTCCGCCTTTGTCAAAAGCCAGGCTGCCACCCTTGCCATCACGCTCCCTCTGGGACTCGCTCTCGGCCTGCCGGTCCCGTTGCTACTCGGGCTGATACCGGCCAGTTACGCCTACTTTTTCTTTGCCTTTTACCCGAGCGATCTGGCCGCCATCAACATGGACCGTACCGGCACGACCCGCATCGGCAAGTACCTGCTGAACCACAGTTTCATGGTTCCCGGTTTCATCGGAGTTGGCACTTCCACGGTGGTTGCCTACACGATTTCACGTATCATGTTCTAAATCGTACCCTCTGATTGACAGAGTCAAATAGAGCAGTACACTTTATCAATAACTTCATGCGGCCTGCCGGTTTCCGGTAGGCCGCATGAAGTTATAACTAATACAAGAGAGGAGAGATTACATGAAAACATTTGGACGAAGCATCGTGTTGTTAGGGCTGCTCGCCATACTGCTGCCCTGCGTCACTGCGCTGGCAGGAGAAAGCGCTCTGCTGGCCGACTTGCACAAGGCCAAGCAGATCGGTTGTGCCGAATGTCACGGCTCGGCAAAGAAGATAACAGTGGATGATAGCGAAAAAGGGGTCAACTTGAGCTGCATCGGCTGTCACGGTACCCTTGACACCATGTCTGCCAAGGCAAAGGGGCACATCAACCCCCACAAATCACACCTTGGTGAAATCAACTGTACGGCCTGCCATAGTGGCCATAACTCCTCACAGGCTTACTGTCTCAAGTGCCACTCCTACGACATGCCGATCCCCGGTTCTGTGTCGGGAACCGTTCCAACTGTTGTCCCACTGAAGGCAAAAAAAAGGGACAAAAAACAGGTTGAGACAGCTGACGTGGTGGTGATCGGTGCCGGTGCGGCCGGTATGACGGCAGCGATTACCGCCCACGATGCTGGCGCAAAGGTGATCCTGCTGGAAAAGCAGCCGATTACCGGCGGTAACAGTATGCTGGCGGCAGGCGGCATGAACGCTGCAGAAACGACCTTCCAGAGTGCAAAAGGTATTAAGGATTCAGTGGAGTTGATGTATCAGGACACTATGAAAGGCGGCAAAAACATGAATGATCCGGCACTGGTCCGGATTCTTGCACAGAATTCCGCCGGATCGGTTGCCTGGCTGACTTCCCTTGGAGCTGACATCAGCGACGTAGGCCGTATGGCTGGTGCCAGTGTTTATCGCACCCATCGCCCTACCGGTGGTAATGCCGTGGGGGCACACATCGTGAGTGTGCTGCGCAAAAATGCCGCTGACCGGAAGATCGATATCAGAGTCAACAGCGCGGTGGTCAAGATTATTGAGGACAACAAGGGGCGCGTAACCGGCGTTGAGGTCAATGGCATCCATCGTGGACTATATACCATAAAGGCAAAGGCGGTGGTGCTGACAGCCGGAGGTTTCTCTGCCAACCCGGAAAAGGTTGCCTACTATCGTCCTGAATTCAAAGGGATGACCACATCCAACCAGCCCGGCGCAACAGGTGATGGCTTGGATTTGGGAGCCAAGGCCGGTGGCGAACTGAAGGATATGAAGGAGATCCAGATTCATCCCACCGTTGCAGCCGGTAGCCGTATCCTGATCACCGAAGCGGTGCGTGGTAACGGCGCGATCCTGATCAATCACGAAGGCAAGCGGTTTGTAAATGAGCTGACCACTCGCGACAAGGCATCCGAGGCGATTCTCAACCAAACCGGTAAATCAGCCTATATGATTTTTGACGAAGGGATTCGCAAAAGCTTGAAGCAGATTGACGGTTACTTCCATCTGGATCTGGTAAAGGAAGGGGCCACGCTCAAGGAACTGGCCGCAGCACTGAAAGTTCCGGTCGATACACTTGAGGCAACGATCGAGACCTACAACAAAGCGGTGGATGCAAAGGACGATGCCGAATTTAAACGTCCGGACATGCCCCGTGCCCTGCGGACTGCCAAGTACTACGCCATTGAGGTGAAACCGGGAGTCCACTACACCATGGGTGGCCTGAGGATCAACACAAGCAGTCAGGTTATGGCCAAGGATGGCAAGCCGATTGCCGGATTCTTTGCTGCCGGTGAGGTGACTGGCGGGGTTCATGGCGCCAACCGTCTGGGTGGTAACTCAATCTCCGAGACGATCACCTTTGGCCGGATAGCGGGCAGCAATGCGGCACAACTGGTGAAGCCAAAGGCGGTAAAATAATTACCAAGAGTCGCATGGCAGTGAATTTTGTCAGACCATTTAATAGCTCAAGGCCGCATCCGATTCTGGTGCGGCCTTGCGCTATTTGGGAGTTTTAGCTATAGTGTCGACTCTTGGCGGAGTTATAGCTGAAACATATTTTGGACGTGTACTCCGGTCAATACCACTTGAGTACCAAGGGATTGATAAAATGCTCCACTTCCTTGAAATAGCCATTGGCACCGTTACGATGCGCCCCTATGTATTTGCTTTCTTCGCGGCGTTTCTGCTGGTCTGCGTACCACATGTCGGATGGAAGCGAACCCTGACATTTACTCTGGTCGGCTATTTTATCGCCTTTGGCTCGGAGTGGCTATCTATCAACACCGGCTTCCCTTATGGCTGGTACTATTACATCGATACCACCAGCTGCCGCGAGCTATGGGTTGCGGGGGTACCGTTCTTCGACTCGCTTTCCTATGTTTTTCTAGCTTATTGCAGCTACTCCACTGCTCTTTTTATAATCTCGCCGCTTAAAGCCTGGCGCTGGAACATCGCAACGCTGGAAACCCGTCGTATCCGGCGTTCATTTGCTGCACTGTTGCTGGGGTCTTTTCTTCAAACCTGCCTCGACATTGTTATTGATCCGGTCGCGCTTCAGGGGAGGCGCTGGTTTCTGGGGCAGATTTATGGCTACCGCGAGGCGGGGATCCATTTCGGTGTGCCTCTTTCCAATTATGCTGGGTGGCTCCTGACCAGCTTTTGCCTGATCGCCGCCTTTCAGCTGATTGACATCCGGCGTCTTGATGAAACCGCGCCGGGTCTTGTCAATCTTCCTTTCCACTCCATGATAGGACCGACGCTATATCTGTCCGTACTGATATTCAACATCGCGATGACTCTGATTATTGGCGAGCAGTTCATGGCGCTTTGTGGCGTGCTGATGTATGCACTCCCACTTGTGATAGTAGTGACACTTGCAGTGAGGCGGGTTAATTCTTATACGAAAGACCAGCTGGGTGAGCATCTGCGGGATTACCCCTGGTCACCTGCGGGAAGCGGCCTTAGAACAAAAAAATAGTTATTGAAAGCAGAGATTGAACACAAAGAGAGGCTGACACCGTTGCGGTGTCAGCC
>JANXYR010000053.1 GCA_025355965.1 Geobacteraceae bacterium | reverse complement strand
GCCCAGCCGATACTGGAAGCCATGGGGCTTGAACTGGTTGATATCGAATTCGGCAGAGTCGGCCCCGATGCCGTCCTGCGTCTGTTTATCGATAAAGAAGGCGGTATAATGCTTGACAACTCGCGACTGAATCCAGCGCAGTCGTCAAGCATTACGCCACCCTCTTTATCAATAAATAGACGCAACACAGCATCAGGACCGACTCTTCCAAATTCGATATCAACGAGTTCAAGTCCCATCGATTCGAGAATCGGTTGAGCGATTTTAGTGACGACTGTACATGTATCTTCTTTTTGAGTGGCCATAACCTTACCCGATTGGACAAAAAAAAGTGAGCCTTGCGAGCTCACTTACTGAGTGAACATAAATTGTGTTTCTACCTACCATGCTGAAGCGAGGAATGCAAGCATATTTTTATTGTAAACTGTTATTTTATGCAGACTCGACGTACTTCATGGATGTCAGTTAGGCCGTAAAGTACCTTGAGAATGCCATCCTGTTTAAGTGTAGTCATGCCATCACGGGCAGCTTGTTCTCGAACATGATCCGTATCTGCGCGCCGCTTGATTAGACTTTTTAATTCATTTGTACATTCAAGCACTTCATGGATGCCAAGACGTCCCCTATAGCCGGTATGAGCACATCTATCACAGCCGACCGCCCTGAACATAACAACATCCGCAAAACTCAACCCGGTATTTACAAAAGTAGTTCTGCCGTATTCATCAACCAGTTCATCAAACTCAACCTCAGACGGATGAAAGCTTTCCCTGCAATCAACGCAGAGGCGACGTGCGAGTCTTTGTGCAAGAACACAAACGAGTGAATCAGAAAAGCTGTATGGGTCAAGCCCCATTTCAAGTAGACGAGTAACAGTTTCAGACGCTGAATTGGTATGAAGTGTTGAAAGAACCAGATGTCCGGTCAATGATGCCTCGACAGACGTACTGGCGGTTTCCTCATCGCGCATTTCACCAATCATAATGACATCCGGGTCAAGACGGAGAAAAGAGCGCAACGCCGCCGCAAAGGTAAAACCAATCCGCGGATTAACCTGTACCTGGCGAAGACCGGCCTGAGTGATTTCAACCGGATCCTCTGCCGTCCATATTTTACGATTGGTCTGATTAATCAAGGAAAGTCCGGAATGAAGAGTCGTAGTTTTACCGGATCCTGTCGGACCTACTACCAGTATCAGACCATGAGGGCGAATCAATGATTCCTTGAAAATGCGCAAGTTTCGTTCCGTCAGACCAAGATCTTTAAAACCGATCGGGCCACTGTTTGAGAGAACACGGATAACCACGTCTTCGAGTCCTCCTACCGTTGGCATGGTAGCGACACGCAGCTCGATATCAAGCGGGCCAAATTTTTTGAACTCGATTTTCCCGTCCTGAGGTCTTCTTCGTTCTGCAATATCCAGATCACCCATTATTTTAATGCGTGAAGGGAGAGCAAATTTATATTTGTAGGGAATTTTTTGATAAATTGAACACTGACCATCAACCCTGGTGCGGACAATAACATCTTTTTTGCCCGGATACGGTTCAATGTGGATGTCGGAGGCTTTGTTCATATAAGCATCATATATGATCTTGTTAACCAGCTTAACAATGACACTGTCTTTTTCTGTTACCTTCTTGGTTTCTTCCTCAACGTCCGGTTCATCACCAGCTGAGTTTTTGCTCAAAAGATCAACAATACTGTCCGGAACCAGATCAAGATTAACCTCATCAAGGGCGGTTATGGCATTTACAGTATCAATATTATACAATCGCTTGAGAGACTTGGAGATACCAGTCTCGGTAGCAATTGCAGAAATAATTTTTAGCCTGATGCTATCTTCCAGTTCACGGATAGCATGTAATTTAAGCGGTTGGGCCATTGCCAGAGTAAGTGTATTGCCAATTTTAGAAATAGGGGCGATGCGCTGTTTCTGGGCGTAGACTGCACTTATATAATTTGAAAGCGAAATATCAAGGTTCTGGGTATCGATATGGATATACGGCATGTCATACTGGCTGGCAATAGCTTTTGAAAGGCCTTCTTCATCAACATAATTCAGCTTTAACAGCGCTTTTTCAAGAGAAATGTCGCTCTGCTTGCCAACTTCGCGGGCATGGGAAATTTTTTGCTGATCTATGAGGCCGCTCTCAAGCAAAATATCGGTTAATTTGCGACGCTTATTCTTCTGGTCAAGTACAAAACCAAGATCAATTTCTTTTATAAAGCCAAGCTTACAAAGTAGCTGTCCAACAGGTTGATCAGGGAAAACCTTCTGAAGATCAAGCGCTTCCAGTAGATTCTCCAGAGTAATCAGCTTTTGTTCGACAAGCAACTCACCAATTTTTTTCAACTCCATATTCAACGTACTCCATAGCCCTGATAAACATAATTAAGTTCACTAAAAGCACATAAAAAACTTCTAATTTGCCAATGCGAATAAAAAACGCTCGCCCTTTGATAAGGTACGAGCGTTATAGCAGATTGATAGATAAAATAAAACGGTTTCACCTATTATCAATATTAAATCCGTTTTCTGTGAAAACATCTCTGATAATACGATCCATGGCACGATCTGTCAAAAAGATGCCACCTCCGGGAAGTAATGCATTATCCAACTTGAAACCGGATATTTGAAGCGAATAACCAGCTGACTTATCCTGCAGCAGATCATAGTTCGCAAAGACACCTTTTATCTTCATTCTAGTTAATATTTTTTCTGATATCTTGCGAAAATCGTCCTGAGCCTCAAGAATGACAACATTATAGCCTTTAGTTTCAAGAATTCTGAACAGGGTATAATTTATTGGATTTCCATCGAAACTGGTAACGACATAACGTTGTCCACCACTCTCAAAATAGCGCTCGGCTTTAACCGCCAGAGAGATGCCGTTGTTGTCTGCCGCAAAGACATCCACTCTTCGATCTTTTTCTGACGCAACTGAAAGTGCCAACAGGATAGAATCAATCATCTCATGCTGTTTTTTTGAGGATATGTAGTAGATCGTACGTGAGTCGCTCTGTGCAAACGCCTTTACTGAAGCAAACGGCTCATAGAGCGAAAAACCATCCTTTTTGAGAAACTCACTAATGGAGGCGGGGAGTGAAGTTCGGCCACTGTTCACCAGAACAACATCCTGTTTTATAAGACTTTCAGCCGTCTTTTCAACTTTAAAATCAGCTTGAACTGTCAATTTTGGATCCACTCCAAATTCCATGCTGAAGTTTTCCTCAACAGAATAAAATCCAGCCGCTGCAAGCAACGAAGCCATAAAGCGTTTCGATCCTGACGGTGCTTCACCAACAATTTTTACTGAGGCATCCTTATCTTCAATTAATGATTTTACCAGTGGTGGAATAGTGCCGTTCTGGTCAAGCACAATGCGCCCACCATCCATACGGGCAAAAGAAGGATAACGCTCCGGATCAAGGGTCAAAGAGAAGGCCGATGTCTGTAGTGTCAACGGTTTCTGTTGCTCGTTTTTCGATGGGACAATCCGGGCCCAAACATCCTTGACCCTGGTAATAGCTTCCTGTTCGGAAAGCACTTTAATCGAAGATTCGAGCTTAAAGGATTGCTCCGGAATGGTACCTGAACCAGAATTATGGATTTTGTCTGCCCTCACTCCTTTAAACAGCTCTATTGAACCATCAGAACCACGCCGAACCGGAGGAATATTGATTTTTTGACCAACTTTTAGCCATTTAATATCGTAAATATTGTTTTCGATTTTTATTTCTTCAATAAATGACTCAGCCTCTTTATTGCTAAGACCATAATCACGCATCAAAATTTTGAATAGGTGATCTCCAGGTTTTACTATATAGACCCCTACTTTGTCAGACGTTGATGATGATTGTTTTGTGTGGGTGCGGTAAGAGCGTTTTCCGCCGACATGGTGAGGCTTGGCAATTTTCTTCAAACCTTCCAGAGTCTGTGGATCAAGTTCAAAGCGCGAATCCATAACCGCATACGCGCCGGTTACACCCAGCAACATGCTCGTACAAACGGCAGTGAAAAATAGATTTCTAATCTTTACAAACATAGTCATTTTGTCTCCGTACTTGCAACAGTACGCAAAAAGCTTAATTTTAATATGCAGTGGATTATCGTGTATGAAAGGCAAGGAATAAACTAGTTAACCGACACAACAAAGGCCATAACAGACCCGTTTTTTCTATAAATTTTTACTTCACCTTTATTCTGTATTTTACCGTTCTCGACATGTACGTTTGCTTTAGTGTTTCGAGATGTTATCAGGTAATCCTGACTTCCGACCAATTCCTGCAGAATTGATTTAATCAATATTTCTGAAATTGTGGCGTTTTTTATAGCCAGCACCTGCACCGCCAGAATGCGCCCCGAAGCGCTGAATACCCTATATTCACTGCTTTCGCCTATATAACGTTCCCAACCAGGGTTTTTTACCGCATAAGTGCTGTCATGACCTTCTTTAGGAATAAAAGCCGGCAGCGGCGGAGGAGCTGTCGGCTGCGCCGCCTCTGGGGGCGTAACTGTTTTTTGTACAGAAGGCACAACTACCGCAACCGGCACCGTTACTGGCGATTGCTTTGCCCCCGATGAGAGCAAAAACCGCTGCGTCAACGAGCTCACTATCTGAGAATTTTGCTTGACGAGATACCATCCTCCTAAAAAGCAAATAGCACAAACTAATACGATAACAACAGTGCGCCGCAATAGCATGGGCTCTGAACGATAGTTCTCTTCAAATGCCAGAAGCAGTTCTTCCGGAAAATGTTCTTCAATCTGATTGGCATTTTGACTGATACGAAATTCTGCGGCAGGTGGTGTCGAAGATGCAACTACCGGTGCTTTAGCCAACTTACTATCATTAAATACGGCTGTATAAACCTCTACCTTTTTTAACGGTGTTACACCGGTAAAAACCTCAGGTGAAGCAAGTGGCTCGGTAATGACAGGCGATGACGGCTTTAACTCAGCAGTTTCATGTTTTGGTTCATCAATAATAGCTTCTTCCAATTTGTTACTGACAGCTGCAGATTCAGCAACGGGACTTTCATCACGGCAAACCTTATCTACCTCCACCGGAAGCAATTCCGCCATTTCATCATTGATAGTTTCTGCCCTGCAGGATTCTACAGCTTTGCCAGCATCTTCGGATAATTCCAGATCGGATGAGAAAGAATCTTCAAGCGTATCTACTTCTTCTCGTAACTCTTTGATAACTGTAGTTGGTGATTCAACTGAAACCGGTTCTGGTTTGGGCGGAATATAAACTTTACCCCACTGATCACCGAGTAGAAATTTCAGTGTTTTTTTTATTTCTTCCGCTACTGCATCATCAGACTGACTTAAATCAATTAGATGTTCATACAACCCATTGATTGCTTTAATATTTTCGTTTCCTGCGTGGAGCAGGATAAATGTCGGGGCACTGTCTCCAAGCAGCATCTGGATGTGGCGGGCAACACTCTCACCGGTAACACCACCAATCTGATCCTGAATACATATGACTGAAGGACGTTTTTCAAAAACATCCTTCAAGCCGTGATCGAAATCAGTCACAACATTGACAATGACCTTGAGAACTGGTTGAAGCACACTCTTTATGTATTCAGCCTTTGGACTATCTGATATTAAAAGCAGGTTAAGCATGATTATCCTTCTGAATTAATTAGCAACTAACTACACGGACTACCGGTAATTGTCAACAGCAACGGGGTGTAAGTTCAGTAAACCGCTATCCATAACTTATTGAGAAAAAACCTTACGCAATATGTCATCCTGCTGTTCAGCATGAACATGATGAGACCCGACAGCAGGGCAGGAATCCTCCGGACGGCCAATATACTCGACAGAAACGGATAACATATTGAAATGTCGTTCCATATAATGCCAAGCACCCATATTTTCCGGTTCCTCCTGGACCCAATAAAACCGACACTCTTGCCTACACATATCAATGACACCCTGTATGGCATCCAGGTCCAGGGGATATAACTGTTCAATCCGGACAATTACAGTATCGCTCCGTTCCAGCCGGACGCGCTCCACTTCCAGTTCATAAAATATTTTACCGCTACAGAACAGAACCTGCCGGGCTGGAGAAATATCACCAAGTGGAACAATACAGGTTTGAAAAGTGCCACTGCAGCATTCATCAACGGTTGAACTGCAACTCGGATGGCGCAACAGACTCTTCGGAGTAAACACCATAAGAGGTTTTCGAAACGATTGCAGCATCTGACGCCTGAGCAGGTGGAACATCTGTGCGGGTGTCGACGGACAGGTCACGATCATGTTTTCTGACGCGCACATTTGCAGATAGCGCTCGATACGGGCACTGGAATGTTCGGCCCCCTGCCCCTCATACCCGTGAGGAAGCAGCATCACCAGACCGCTGGCACGATTCCATTTGGTTTCACCGCTGGCAATAAACTGGTCGATAACAACCTGGGCACCATTGGCAAAATCACCAAACTGGGCTTCCCAGAGCGTAAGACACCCAGGCGTTTCCAAAGAATAGCCATAGTCGAAGCCGAGCACACCAAATTCAGATAGCGAGCTGTTCCATGCCTGAAAAACGGCCCCATCGCGAGCAACTGTTTCCAAGGGCGTATAACTGCGTTCATCGTTAAAGTCAATTACAACACAATGACGATGATTAAAAGTCCCGCGCCTTGAATCCTGTCCAGAGATTCGAACGGAATATCCCTGATCCAGTAACGTCGCATACGCGAGAGTTTCGGCATTCCCCCAATCAATCCCGACGCCTTTCTGAATTGCCTCAAAACGTTTCTGAATCAGAGTACCAATTTTTGCGTGCGGCATGAAACCGGACGGGAGAACAGCCATGCGCCTAGCAACAGTTACCAGTTTTTCTGCTGAAACGGCGGTTTCAACTGGCTCGGAGCTGTATTCAGCGCTGATGCTGCTCCATTGCTCAGCAAAACCGACCGGATCCGCTACTGGGGGTTTATTAAAAGAAGACTCCAATGTTTCATTTACACCCCGTTCAAGCATCTCCAGCGTATCCGTAGATATCCCGTCTTCTTCGGCGAGAACAGTTTCATAGATGCGGTTGACCGGGGGACGGGCGGCAATCTGCTGATACATTCTCGGCTGGGTGAACGCCGGTTCATCTCCTTCGTTATGACCGTAACGGCGGTAGCAGATCAGTTCGATGAGCACATCACGATGAAATGCCTGTCGATATGCCATGGCAATATCGACAACATGCAGTGCAGACTCCGGAGCCTCGCCCTGAACGTGAAAAATTGGACAGGAGAGCATCTTGGCAATATCCGTTGCGTAAGATGTAGATCGTGAGTCCCTGGGAAGAGTTGTGAAGCCGATCTGATTGTTAAGCACCACATGAATTGTCCCGCCGGTGCCATAACCTTCCAGTTGCGACATATTGAGAACTTCCATAACGCTACCCTGCCCAGCAAAAGCAGCATCACCATGAATCAGAACCGGAAGCACCAGTCCGGTGCCATCAGTGCCATAATTGTCCTGTCTGGCACGACATTTACCTTCAACAACAGCATTCACCGCTTCAAGATGGCTGGGGTTTGCGGCAATGGTCACATGTACCTGATAGCCGTCAAGATCAATATCACTTGAATGTCCCTTGTGATATTTCACATCACCATCACCCATAAAACCGGGGGAAATGCTCTCTTTAAACTCTGCAAAAAGTGTCTCATACGGCTTTCGTAATATATGCGCCAGTACGTTCAATCTTCCGCGATGCGACATCCCCATTACAACATCACTGATTCCGGCATTCTGGCACCCACTGAGGATCCGATCCAGAACCGGGATCATAATTTCTCCACCTTCAAGAGAAAAACGTTTTTGCCCGACAAACCTGCGATGCAAAAAAGACTCAAACAGTGCAGCCTGGTGGAGTTTTTCCAGAATATGCAATTTTTCAGCTATTGAAAAAACCGGGTGATTTCTACAGGGCTCCATACAGTCGATCAGCCACTGACGTTCATCCGGGTCCTGAATATGCATGAATTCAATACCTGTTTCCTGGCAATAGGTCTCACGCATGGTTTCCAAGATTTCTCGTAAAGTTGCACGAGGTTTCAGAAAACGACGGCATGCAAAGAGGGTATCGAGGTCATTTTCATCGAGTCCGAAGATAGACAGCTCCAGCAGGGGGTGGAAAAGCTGACAAGGGGAGAGTGGATCGGTACATGCCAGGAGGTGGCCAATAGAACGGTAGCGATAGATAAGAGATTGGACGCCCGAAAGTTTTAGCGCTGCCTGTTCACCAAATCCGCCATCACTGCCGGACCCGCTATTTAATCCGAGTTCGAAACCAGAGAAAAAGAGCCGCCATTCTTCAGGAACCGAATCAACTGATCGCTGCCACTGGCGGTAAAGCGCATCAAGCGATTCTCCCGGCATAGCGGCCAAAAAGCTTCTATTCATTGGTACATCTCCGTTAGCGCAGGATAAATTCTTACGTCACCACTCTTTTCAGCAGGTCGCGCACCGTAACCCCTTTAAGATTAGCACAACTACCATCCCACCCCTGACTTATGACGTTTTCGGCAAGCTGAAGAGCCGGTATTGCCGCTTGCAGAGAAGAAACACCACGTAAAGCCCCGATAACTTCACTCACCTGAACTTCAGACGGATCACGCGCCGGCAGCCATCCGGACTCGCGTCCCAAGGTCGCAACCAAATACCCCAGTTGAGCCAAATCATCAAAAACAGTCTCAAGCGAGAGCAGCGGCACATTTAGTTCATCAGCCAGAAACTGCGCAGACGGAGGGACACCACCTTTTTGAAACTGGAGACTCACCTGCACCAGTAATGCCACCGCCAGTTGTTCGCGAGCGGTAGAAGTTAAACTAAAAGTGCTGCTTCCGAGTAAACCGTGTCCACGATGTTGGTGAGCAAACACGATTTCAAGACCGAAAAGCACAATTATCCAACTCGTATAAATCCAGACAAGAAAAATGGGCAGTGCAGCCAAAGTCCCATAGATAGCGTTATAATTGGCTACCCCTACCTGGAAATGGAAGTAACCCCACTGCGCCAGTTGCCAGGCGGTACCGGCAATAACGCCGCCCGTTACGGCAGAGGCAAAACGTACCCGGGTATTCGGTATAAAAATGTATAGAAAAACCATGGCAATCCAGACGCTAAGATACGGCAAAAAACGGAAGAGCAGCAGAATTGCATCGCCAAGATAGGTATTATGGATTAACCACTGCAGCATCCATTGGCTCTGCAGAGTAGAAGTCATACTGGTTGCAGCGAGCAGCAAAATCGGTCCTACGATAACAACACTTAAATAATCGCTGAATCTTCTATGAATCGAACGGGTCTCACGCACTCCCCAGACAGCATTGAATGCCTCCTCAATGTTTCCCATCAGAGAGACTACAGTCAGAATCAGCATCACAAGACCTATCGCCCCCACCGACTTCATGTTGGTGTTATTTACATAAGCGACAAGGCGGGATATTGTTTCCTCAGAATCACCGGCAATTTGTTGCAGTAGTGGCTCAAGCGTATTTTGTGCTCCGAGACCCTTGAGTACTGAAAAAGCGATTGCCAGAAATGGGACAAGTGAAAGTACCGTGGTATAGGTGAGTGCAGAGGCTCGCATTGCCCCCTGATGACCAGAAAAATTTATTGAGATTGAGTAGATAAGTTGGATAAACGAAAAAATGCGCCCTTTCAGGCCGTGCCACTCGTCAGGGTTCTCAGTTTGTAATAGATCAGGAATTTTCGGATTCTGCATGTGGGTGCCTCACTTCAAATATACAGACATTTTTTCAAATAGTAATCGTCTCCCCAGGGCGCAGCCGCCTCTGTTCGTCTCTAAGCGGTTCCTCAAAAGAAGAGGAGAGCAGATAAAAGAAGATGAACATCATAACAAAAATACCGATAAAAAGGGGCTTGAGCCGAACCTGGTAATCATTTTTAAGAGGTGATAGTGCGAAACCAAAAGCAATCACCACAACGCCATAGCCACCAATGGCTGCCGCCCAGAACATTCCGAGACGATATATTCGGCTCTCTACAGAGGTAGAAAATGAAAACAGATCAGAGATCTGTACGTGATAAAAACTGGCCAGAATAATCAGGATCAAAGCCGCCATGACAAGTCGCATACCATTTCTTACGGTACGTTTACGCACACTCTACCCCCGCACTCACTTTCCGCACCATGAAACATCACCAAGCCCGACCCGTAAAATCTCCGGAGTAGCACCGATCAGACTCACAACAGAACTGACATCCGTTGTCAGAATTCCGCCGTCAATGACAAAATCAAGTTGATTACCAAATGTATCCGCAATGTTGCGTGGATCTCCTTCCGGCTCTTCACCGGAAATATTTGCGCTGGTGGTTATAATCGGATTACCCAGTGCGGAAACAAGGTCGCGACATATTCGGTTATCAGGAATACGAATTCCGACCGTTTTCTGCCTGGTCAGCAGCAAATCCGGCACTTCTCGAGTCGCTTCAAAAACAAATGTATATGGTCCTGGAAGATGGCGTTTAATAATCTTGAAAGCTGAGTTACTGACCTTGGCATAATGCGATATTTCCGACAGTGATGAACAGATAACCGAAAACGGCTTGCGACGATCTCGCTGTTTCATCTGATAGATTCGTTCTATACTTTTTTTACAAAAAATCGAACAGCCAATGCCATAAGTTGTATCAGTAGGATAGGCGATTACCTTACCATCTTTTAAGCTTTCGACAATCCGCGAAATCTGGTGCGGCTGAGGATAATCGGAGTTAATTTCAAGCATCATGGTAAAATCCCCTGCTCTTGGATCTCCTCTGTAATCTCGGAAATTTCTTCACTCTCCAATACATCATCCAGAATTACGCCTGATTCCTGATGCGGAATATCCTGTACGTCACGCAACTTACGTTCAATGACCCTGGTTCGGGTAGCGGCCAAATCAATATGGTTTCCAGCTTCCACAAGTTTTTTTCGCGTTTTCTCCAGAATCGTGCCAAATTTGGAGAATTCCGTACGAACCGCCCCCAGCAAATTCCAGACTTCGGCAGAACGTTTTTCAATCGCAAGCGTCCTGAACCCCATCTGCAAGCTGTTAAGCAGGGCTGCCAGTGTTGTCGGGCCGGCTACCATGACTTTGAAATCGCGCTGCAGAGCTTCAAAAAGCCCCGGCAAACGAAGCACTTCGGCATACAGCCCTTCAGTCGGCAGAAACATGACCCCAAAATCTGTTGTATGCGGTGGATCAAGATATTTGTCACGAATAGTTTTGGCCATATCCCGCACAGAGCGATCAAGCTGTTTTCTGGAATCAGACGCTGCTGCAACATCTGCAGCTTCCTGGGCCTCCACCAGTCGCAAGTAATCTTCCTGAGGGAACTTGGCATCCAGTGGCAACCAGACCATGCCATCCGAAGTGCCATCGCGCCCTGGGAGTTTCAGAGCAAATTCAACCCGCTGGCCGCTCCCCTGCCTGGTTTCAACGTTTGATTCATACTGTCCTGGAGCCAGGATCTGCTCTAACAGGCTCCCCAGCTGTATTTCCCCGAAAGTACCGCGAGTCTTGACGTTGGTCAGTACCTTTTTCAAATCCCCAACACCGTTAGCAAGCGTCTGCATTTCACCCAGACCGCGCTGCACAAGCTCAAGGCGTTCACTGACCAGCTTGAATGATTCACCCAGTCGCTTTTCAAGGGTATCATGCAGTTTTTCATCAACGGTAGCCCGCATCTGTTCCAACTTACGGGCATTATCTTCCTGAATCAACTTTAGCCGAGCATCGACCCCTTCACGTAATTTATCAAGTCGCCCTTCATTGCTCGAAGTAAGCTCCTTCAATTGTGCCGCAAACAACTCCAGCTGGTTTTTCTGCAGGCCAGCAATATCACTCATCCTCTTCAATAATGAATCGCCCAGCACGGTTACGCCGCCGGTCATCTCTTCCCGCATGCGGCGGGAACCGTCATGGGCTTCCTCACGACTTCGCACAAGCTCTTCCCGAAGGGTCCGCTCATGACGTTCCAGAAGCTTTTCAATACCGTCTATGCGTTGCTGCAGGTCGGCGTTTCCAGACGCCACACGCCTGCCTCTCATGAACAGAGTACAGAGAAGCCCAAAGCAGGCGAGAAGGAGCAGAATGGTGATATATGCCATTACATCGTTCATTAAATATCAGTCCTTTTCAGAAGCAGTTGAATCTTTCACACATCGGCTTACACTGCAGACTTTTTAGCCTGTTTGCCCGCATTCCCTCCACACAAGCCCTATGGCAATTTTTGCAATTCAAGAAACTTCTGTGGGGTTAATACTTGGATTTCTCCGACACTCCTGAAATCTGTGTCGAAGGTGATCAGGTAGGAACAACGGGTCTCAATGGCTGTTGACAGAATGATCGCGTCAGCGATAGCCAGTCGATTGGCTTTTTTTAGGGCGGCTGTACGCAGAATCCACCCATTGCGAAATTCTGCGATGGAGAATAGGGAGAGAGATTCTATTGATTCGACGATTCGTTCAGCTTCAGCGGATTGATCGGCAGAGGTGAGAATGGCAGCCAGTTCCAAGAGGGTGATGGTGGCAACAACGGACTTGATGCGTTTGGTGAAAAGAAACTGGAAAAAAGCGGTACAGCTTTCTACCTTCTCAGGCTCGTTATTGAAAAAGCCGAGCAGTACATTAGTGTCGATGCAGACAGTCACAGACCGCGCCATTCGCTACGGATCTTTTTCTGTATTTCAACGGAGTCTGTCCCAGCAAGATTATGACTGATGCCGCGCAGTGCTAGAAAACTCATTTCTGCTTTGGATATCTGATTCCGTTTTGTTGTTAACTTGGGGAGCAGAAGCTTTACCTCGGTATGTTCCGGCAGATTAACCGGTATGCGGGGCACGAACACGCCATGTTCGTAGGTAGCGGCAATGGTCTGTGGCATTGTGGAGATCCTCCCTTTTTATGAAGCGACTGTAACACAGAGAGTAGCGTGAGGCAAGCCTCCTTGACACCTGAACAATAGGTCGATGTCCCTATTACTCCCGTTTTTTCGGTTTTTAGCTAACCACATTAACTCCGTCACCCCAAGCCCTCGTCCATCGGTCACTATGTATCAATCCTTTTTAGAAGCAGTTGAATCTTTCACCCACCGGCTTATACAGCAGACTTTTTTAGCCTGTTTTCCGGCAAGTACATCAAACATGCAAAAAACACGGCATATTGTGAAGAAAGGAGTGAACCTCCTTTTCTACTTTGTAGCCAACGATCAGCTTGGTTATTTTCATATCGTACGCAGTCTGAAGATTTAGCCAAAATTCCGGTGAAGTGCCGAAAAATCGAGAAATCCTGAGAGCAGTGTCAGCTGTGTCGGTTTGGTTGGAGTTCTTGGAATGGTCGTCTCTTGGCTATTCTTGGGGGTTGTCTTATTTTCAATAAAATAAGGCAGCCAATTTGATGCGATTTGAAAAACAAAGCCGACAAGCAACACCCAGAGGCCAATTTTCATTTTTCTGTATTTGTCTTGTTCCAATTTTTTGTATGTGGGGCTTTCTCTCGGTGGATAAGATGCGTTGTCGGCGGCATCTTGATATTTTGGCCGTCCGAACTTTGTCCCTTCATGTCGGTAAAGTGCTTCCCATGCGACAAGTCCAGCCCCTACAATGTCCAAAATGAGGCCGATTGAATTTATTATTTTTGCCGTTATTTCTGTTGTCATTTTGATTTACCTAACGTATTTGACCGGAATTCCGGTGATCTTCCAAAACATTTCATTCCATCGACTTAGACTGCAAGACAAAACTGGCTCAAGTTACCGTATTAATTGCAATAGTAACGCTGAATAACATTCTTTTCTGTATAATGGACGGTTTTCCGGTCAACACCCCACTGTCACACTACAACCGCCCCCAACATCTTCGTCACCCATCGCGACAGCACCGCAAACTCTTCCAGAGAAAGTGTTTCTCCCCTCCTACGGCCATCTATGGCACATGCCTCCAGCAACTCAACACAATCAACATGCTTGGCGAATTCGGCAGATTTGAGGCAGTTGATCAGCGTCTTGCGGCGCATCGAAAAGGCGCTTTTCACTACACTCCTGAACACATCCTCATCACCAACATCAGCTCGCGCCTCAGAACGGGGAATGAAATTGAGGACAGCCGAATCTACTTTGGGGCTGGGATGAAAAGAGCCGGGATGCACCACAAAAGCACGTGTAATGTCAAACCATAATCCAAGTAGCACAGTGGTGACTCCGTACGCAGAGCAATCAGGCGGAGCGGCCAGACGGTCACCAACCTCCTTTTGCAACATCAGGGTCATGCGGGCCAACTTGCTATGGACACCGTACAGCCGGAACAGGACTTCGGTCGAAATGTTATAGGGAAGGTTGGCAACCACGTTCCATTTTTGAGGAGTTTCAGAGAGAAGTGCATCAAGGTCAACCTTCAACACGTCAGCGTCAATAACGGTAACATGCTGATTGTCCTTATTTTGATCCCGATGCCAGGCTGCCAGCGCATGGTCAAATTCAATCAGCACGAGCCTTCCGGCACGCTCGGCAAGATGCGTTGTCAAAGCACCTCGCCCAGGACCAATTTCAAGTACCGGTTGATCAGGTTGGATATTGGCAGTCTGAATAATTTTGTCGATGACATTCTGGTCAACCAGAAAGTTCTGTCCAAGTGACTTCAGAGGGCGGCGAGTTGAACTCATTTTAATAATTCCTTTATACTGTCCATATCCCAAGTCGCGGTGACATCCTGTGACAAGTTGGAGGCAAGACCATTTGAAAGATAATAGTCGCCCGGAACCGCCAACATAGCCGCATTATCGCCACACAGGGAGGGATTCGGGATTGAGAGTTCAACTCCCAACTGTTCGCAAAGTGCCGCCATACGAAGGCGCAAACCGCTGTTACAGGCAACCCCACCCGCAACCACCAGTCGAGCAACACCGGTCTGCCGAATAGCCGCCTCAGTTTTTGCCGCAAGAACATGACAGACAGCCTCCTGGAAAGAAGCGCACAGGTCGTCTGCGTCCTGACCCGGAATTGAAACAGGATTCTTCATTATATGCTGCAGGACCGCAGTCTTTAAACCACTGAAGCTGAAGTTAAGCGTACCGTCACGAAGGAGCGGCCTCGGCAAACGAATCGCATCGGGTTTACCACTCTGAGCCATCCGGTCAATCAAATGTCCGCCAGGATAAGGCATCCCCATAATTTTGGCGCATTTGTCATAAGCCTCACCGGCAGCATCGTCAATAGTTCTGCCCAGAGTCTTATAATGCCCGAAATTTTCAACATGATACAGATGAGTGTGACCGCCGGACACAACAAGCGCCAGGAAAGGAAAATCCACCGGTTTTTCCAGAAATGTCGCGAACAGGTGACCTTCTATGTGATGCACACCGACAAAAGGGATTTTTCGAGCGGCAGCGATAGCCTTGGCTGCCGAAAAACCGACCAGAAGTGCCCCGGACAACCCGGGTCCACGGGTAACCGCAACCCCTTCAAGCGCTTCCATGCCGATACCGGCATCCATTAGTGCTTGACTGATGACCGGCGCTATTGCTTCCAGATGTTTTCTGGAAGCAATCTCCGGGACAACACCGCCGTACATGGCATGGATGGCAACTTGAGATGAAATGACAGAGGAAAGGATTTCACGGCCGCCCTGTACAACTGCGGCGGCCGTTTCATCACAGGATGTTTCAATGGAGAGAAGAAGCATTCTAGGTAAGCCTTGTTGTTTTGGTTACAGCAGATTGGCGGCCAACTCGGCTAACTCAGAACGTTCGCCTTTAGTCAACGTCACATGGGCGGCAATCCGCTCCCCTTTGAATTTTTCAACAAGGTAGGTCAGACCGTTGCTCGAGGAATCCACATACGGATTGTCGATCTGGTACGGGTCTCCGGTCAGCACTATCTTGGTCCCTTCACCGACTCTGGTAACAATCGTCTTGATTTCGTGCGGTGTCAGGTTCTGAGCTTCGTCAACGATCAAATATTGATTCGGGATCGAGCGGCCCCGGATATAGGTCAATGGTTCAATATCGAGTAGCCCCATAGCCATCAGCTCTTTGTAGCCCTTGCTGTGCCGTTTTTCAGATTCATGCCCGGAGATCAGTAATTCAACATTATCAAAAATCGGTTGCATCCAGGGGGTCAACTTTTCTTCAATATCACCAGGCAGGAACCCAAGGTCTTTGCCCATTGGAAAAACCGGACGCGAAACCAGCAGACGATTATAGATATTTTCTTCTGCAGTCTTATGAAGACCGGCAGCAATAGCCAGCAGCGTCTTGCCGGTTCCGGCCTTGCCTACCAGTGTCACTAACTTGATACTGTCATCCATCAGTACATCAAGAGCAAATGACTGTTCCCTGTTGCGTGGGAAAAGACTCCAAATCCCCTCTTTTGGCACCTTGCGAACCGGTACGATGCGGGAGTTGGCAGGGTCGTTGCGACAAATAGCAGAATGAGCTGAGTTTGCGCTGTCAACAATCGTTATGAACTCATTAGGAGCCATTTCAACCGGCGTCTCAAGCCACCCCTGTCCATAGAATCTATCAACTGCATCAGGTGGCACCTCAATTGTTCTTGTACCGGAATAAAGATCCTGAATATCAACTTTATCAGATTCGTAGTCTTCCGCTATCAGCCCGATAGCATCAGCCTTGATACGCAGATTGGAATCTTTGGTCACAAAAATTGTTACCGCGTCAGGAAAACGATCGCGTACATCCTGAGCAACAGCAATTATCCGGTTATCCCCGTTGTCTACTCGCAGATCAACCGGCAGATTCTTGAAATACTTTTCAGAAAACATCTCAATCCGCAGTGTGCCGCCACCAGGCATGGTAACACCAGAGGCAAGGGAACCCTTCTCACGCAACGAATCAAGTATCCTTGAAACCATCCTGGCATTTCTACCGGTTTCGTTCATATCTTTTTTGAATCGATCAATCTCTTCAATAACTGTAATCGGGATAATAATGTTGTTGTCCTGAAACTTGAAAAGTGATTGTGGATCGTGGAGCATTACGTTTGTATCAAGGATGAAGTTCTTCATGATTCCCTTTCTGGATAAACGAGGATAACGGCAGGGTGCCGAGACTGAACTTATTTTTCAAACTGTTTTCGAATTTTGCTGATGCATTGTACGACTGCTTTAGAAAACAAAGCAATATCTTCGCTTGTTGAGAACCAACCGGGGCTCAAACGAGTCGTGCCTCCCGGTAAAGTTCCCAGTGTGCGGTGAGCCAAGGGGGCACAATGAAGTCCGGCCCTGACGGAGATATCAAAACCTTGATCAAGCTCTGCGGCCAATAGCGCCGAATCAACACCGGAAGCGGTAAAGGAGAGTACTGAACAACGTTCGACCGGATCTTTCGGGCCATAGATCGTCACACCAGGAATTTTTCTCAGAGTTTCTTCCGCCAGGTTAAGCAGTGTTTGCTCATGTTGATAAACCGCCAAATGACCTCGTTCAAGTATAAACTCTATTCCGGCCTTCAAACCGGCGATGCCTGGGATATTATGAGTACCGGCCTCAAAACCATCCGGCATTACGAGCGGTTGCTCCTCAGCAGAAGAATGACTGCCTGTCCCCCCCTGAATAATGGGTTTGAGACGGACTTGAGGCGCCACATACAGCAACCCCGTTCCGGGCGGCCCCAGCAACCCCTTATGTCCGGGAACTGCCAACAGGTCAATGCCTAAGTTTTCGACGTCAATGGACAAACATCCCGCCGACTGCGCAGCATCAACCAGAAAAAGGACTCCGGCTTCGCGGCAAAGTTCGGCTAACTGCTTAATAGGCTGAATCGCACCACAAACATTTGACACATGGCTAACAGCTATCATTCGTGTATTCACCTGCAGTGCACGGCGAATATCTTCAACAGAAACTACTCCATTAGAATCTGCATTGATAATCGACAGCTCAACACCCTTGTTTCGTAGTGCATACAGCGGGCGCAACATGGAATTGTGTTCCATGGAAGTAGTAATAACATGGTCGCCTGCGACCATGGTCCCCTGCAGCGCCAGATTTAGCGCTCCGGTAGCATTATGAGTAAAGATAACCCGGCTCGAATCGGAAATAGAAAATAACCTGGCAACCGCCTCACGCGCTTGGAACAGAATTCGCCCAGCCTCCAGAGAGCGGAGATAACCGCCCCGACCGGGAGAAGCGCCAACATCACGCATTGCATAAAGAACTGATTCATACACTGTCTCAGGCTTGGGAAATGATGTAGCGGCATTATCTAGATACACTGAAAGTCCCTTATTATGGCATCAACTGTGGTTTTTCGCCCAACCACGGAAAAACATTGACTATGCCGGTATTTTTATCACTAGCAGCATCATAAATCTTTTGTAATATCGACGGCTTGTCTGTCAAACCCCACCAGTTTTGCCGAGCACTGACAATTTCACTACCGGCGTTGTAGAGATTATACCTGACATTTGAGCCGAAGGCATTGTTCAATATTAGCGCTCGGCCATCTTCAACCCGAAGAGCATCCAGAGAGTTCTCAGCAAAAAGGCAGCGCAGAATTTTAATACGAGAGCCGTTTAGATGCAGAGCGGCCTGCTTGTTACGCAGAAAGCGGGACATGACAATCTGTCCTTCTCCACCATTGATTCTTGCTCCAAGCATATTTCCGGAAAACTCTCCGCCAGTTATCTTAATTCGGCAATCGTCAGCTTCAAGTCCTGTTTGTTGAATGTTCGTAACTTTCAGCGACGCAAAAACAATAGCGGATTTGTTCAATACAAGGCCACGCTGACAGGAGGCGACCATCATATCCCTGCCATCAAATTCACTGTTGAAGATTTCAATGCCGGTTTCTGAATCGGAGACCTTTCCGCTCGTCATCTGCACAGCACCGTCATGCGACAGCAGAGCCGTCTGTGCCTGAACAATCGTAACTGACTTCAGGTTAACTGTCGAAAATCGTAAATCAATCCCGGTTTCAGCGTACTCAATTCGGCATCGCTCCAACAGATTGTGTTTCTCCGTCGAGAGAAGGACAATGCCACCCCAGGATCCGCGAACCGGTCTGGAACTATCAGATGTCAGCACAATAGGTTTTTCGGAGGTTCCAGCGGCATATATACGACCTTGAACAACCAGGTTCGGAAGCAGTTGGGCGGTAGTAGATGCAAAACGGACTATTGTTCCAGGATCGATTCGCAGGGTTGCCTGAGGGGCCACAACAACAGAGCCGCGCACGAGTATTGAACCTCGCCAAGTAACATCTTCGGTAATCACCACTCCGTCATATAATGCTGTAGTCTGTTCGGCTGCCGGTGAAATTGTTGTCATCCATAAAAAAATGCATATCGCAAAAAAAAATTTCACTCGCCAGCACCTCTCAAATAGTCCTAAACAAATATCATGATTAGTTCAAACTGTAAATTTAATGTTGTTTAGCAGAAAGTGATTTAGTTAACACACTTAAATTGCGACTTATCTGGGCTAATAAACCGATCAACAAACCAGGGTATTGAGCTTTTCAAGTCCTTTCAAGGTGTTATATTTTTATGTAATATATTTGTTGACAGTACATATATGTTGTGGTTTATTTCATCACCTTCCACAAAATATTGTGGTTTATGACTTCAACCACACCACTTTCAATAGTTTAAAATTATCAGATTACTTACAAAACAAGGAGTTCCGTTATGAAAAAAAGTTCCGCGTCTGACACGATCCCAGGACTGACAAAAAATGCTGCCACCGTATTGGAAAAGCGCTACCTTCGCCGTGATGAAAATGGCAAGGTACTTGAGACACCAGCCGACATGTTTCGCCGTGTAGCTGACACTATTGCAGCGGCAGATAAAACTTTCGACAAGAAAGCGAATGTAAAAAATTTATCAGACACCTTTTATAGCATGATGACCAACTTTGAATTTCTCCCCAATTCCCCTACACTGATGAACGCCGGTCGCCCACTAGGGCAGCTTTCTGCCTGTTTTGTTCTACCGGTTGGCGATTCTATGGAAGAGATCTTTGACGCTGTCAAATATACAGCACTAATCCACAAATCCGGCGGCGGCACCGGTTTCTCATTTTCCAGGCTGAGACCGGCCAACGATGTAGTTAGTACTACGACCGGCATATCGAGTGGCCCTCTCTCATTCATGCGTGTATTTGATGTCGCTACAGAAACAATAAAGCAAGGTGGCACCAGACGCGGTGCAAACATGGCAATTTTGAGGGTTGATCACCCCAACGTGATGGATTTCATTATGTGCAAATCCGATCAGAAGCAGCTCAACAACTTCAACATATCAGTCGGCCTTACCGAAAAGTTCATGCAGGCCGTTGAACGGGATGAGGAGTTCAATCTTCTTAATCCCCGTGACAAAAAGGTCAGTGGCAGCCTTAACGCCCGTAAGGTATTCCAGCTTATCGTCAGGCAAGCCTGGGAAAACGGCGAGCCCGGAATTGTTTTTCTTGACCGTTTGAATCGCGACAATCCCACCCCTCTGGTTGGCGAGATCGAATCGACTAACCCTTGTGGAGAGCAACCCCTCCTCCCCTATGAATCCTGTAATCTTGGTTCTATCAACCTGGGTACGTTTATCAAAGAAGGGGTGGTAGACTGGAAAAAACTGCGGGAAACCATTCACAACGCCGTACACTTTCTTGATAATGTAATTGAAGCTAACAATTATCCTCTACAGCAGATCCATGACATGACTCACGCCAACCGCAAAATAGGGCTGGGTGTCATGGGCTGGGCTGACATGTTGATTTTACTGGGAATTCCATACTGTTCTGACGAGGCGGTAAAACTCGGAAAGAAGATGATGAAATTCATCAATGACGAAGGGCACCTGGCATCCCAAGAGCTGGGCAAAAAGCGGGGTTCCTTTCCTAACTTCAAAGGCTCGATTTTTGACAAGAAAGGAGCTGCTCCGCAAAGAAATGCAACCGTCACAACTATTGCTCCGACCGGGACAATCTCCATCATTGCCAATGCATCCTCAGGTGTTGAACCTCTTTTTGCCGTTTCCTACATCCGCACAGTCATGGATAAGAACGTCTTGGTTGAGGTCAATCCGATTTTCGAAAGAATGGCTAAGGAGCGGGGTTTCTACTCTGAAGCCCTCATGAAAAAAATAGCAGAGCACGGCACCGTTGCCGACATCACTGAAATCCCGGCCGATATCCGCGACGTGTTTGTAACCTCTCACGAAATATCTCCTGAATATCACATTCAGATGCAGTCCGCCTTCCAGCTATATACAGACAATGCCGTCTCAAAAACAGTGAATTTTTCAAATTCTGCAACTATAGAGGATGTTGAAAAAGTTTACATGCTTGCCTACGAAACAGGCTGCAAGGGTGTCACAATTTATCGGGACGGTTCCAGAGACGAACAGGTACTCTCAACAGGCAAAAAAGAAGAGCAAGCCGCCGTTGCCGCGACGCCTTTAGAAGATGATAAGAAAGCCGTCAAAAGGGAACGTCCCAAAGCTCTTAAAGGATCTACTCATCAGATGCAGACCGGCTGTGGCCCACTATACATTACTATCAACGAAGACAAAAACGGCTTGTTCGAACTTTTCACCACTATGGGCAAGGCTGGCGGATGCGCCGCATCCCAGAGTGAAGCAATTGGCCGCCTGGTCTCACTTGCTTGGCGCAGTGGCATCCAGGCCCGTCAAGTTGTGAAACAGCTTCAAGGCATTTCCTGTCACTGTCCATCCGGTTTCGGCGACAACCGCGTGCTTTCATGTGCTGACGCGGTTGCAAAAGCGATCCAGAACCACCTGATTGACAGCGGATATGATATCGAAAACGAATCTACACGCCATGAACGCGGAGCCTGCCCGGAATGTGGCGGTATCGTTGAACATGAGGGCGGCTGCTCAGTCTGCCACGTCTGCGGTTATTCTGAATGTGCTTAAACTTTTTTTCAACTTACAGAATAAGCAGCTTGACAAAAAGCTTCGTTTTATGACATAAGTGTAAAGTTAAATTGATCATGTTATTACGGGGTTGTAGCTCAGTTGGTTAGAGTGCCAGCCTGTCACGCTGGAAGTCGCGGGTTCGAGCCCCGTCAACCCCGCCATTAATAAAAAAGGTGCCCTTAACGGCACCTTTTTTATTTTCTACTTCTGCTTTCTGTAACGTCACTATCTCAAACCAAAACGACCAAGAATAATACCCAGATATTTGTTCAACAGGTTGTTTCGTGAGAGAAAAGATATGACCGGAGGTTTTCGGGTCCCGATTGCATTCAGCATAAGCTCCAATTCAGTACCACCACCAAGTATCTTTCCCTGCCTGAAGGCTTGAAGTGCTTCGTTAGTATTTCCTGCGACAAGATAGACTTTTCCTAGATAAAGGTAGTGAAGAGAATTTTCAGGATCGTGTTCAATTGCAGTGTGACACAGTTTTAATGCCTGCGTAATCTGTCCACGCTGTTTGGCAATACAGAACCCGAGACGTGAATGCCAGAGTGGATCGTCCCAGATACTTAGTGCCCGCTCCAGACAGGCAAGTGCAGCCAGGACATTGTTCTGGTCAAGTTCCAGTTGTGCCCGATCAAATTCCTTTTGGGCTATGGCACCGGTTTCAGGATCCATCTTAACCTCCCATTCGAGCTCTGATGCTCATAATTTCAGTTCAAATCTGGCATCCCAATCTCCAAGGCGGGCTCTGTTCAAACCCAAGGATTATGCGAGCTTACCAGACTACTTGAAACCATCTGTGCATCGGAACTGGACCTGCTAACAGCATTACGTTTTCTAAACAGCACGTGGTGACAATTTACCCAGATCAAAGCAAAATTTGGTGTCTACTTTTCTGAACTTTATATCACCTCATGATTAGTGTACTGCTTGGACTGTTTAGAAACAATATAAGAGTTTCTCCGTTCAGGCTTCGGTCCCTCAGCCGTTCCGCGAGTAGAAATTCGCTTCTGATTAATTCACGATGATTCGTATGAGATCGCATTGTCCAAGTAATATTGCCTTCACGATTGCCATGTGTCAGTAATTACCCCGTGAACGTATCAATTCCAGCTCATTTCAACCGCCTTGCATTGAATAATTAAAACTGATATTATGCGCAAATGAATATGTTTGCAAAACATAGTCGCTATGTTCGCTTCATAACCCTCATGATCCCCTTATTTCTGGTGTTTATGGGAATGAGGGTACCTGATTTTTCGCGTCCGCATAAACCAAAGCCGATGCGACGTGCGGTTCTGGATAAAACTCCAGCCCACAATATGCTGGAATCTATAGCAAAGGTAGCTGTAGATCCCTGCGGTATAACAAGCCAGCCATCCATCGTTTTTCTTGTCACAGAAGAGTATTCCCCTGAAGTACACCCCCTTTTTTCACCAGTACCCCTTTTGTCATTGAGCCCATTTCCTCCACGAGCTCCCCCGGCTACACCCACTCTCGCATAAGTTACCATCTTTAATTCCGTAGTTTGTTTGACTCCGAATAAGGCACAACAGTGCACCCGTATTCCACAAGATCATATCCAAATGATGGTTTGGCACATGTGGCCGTTTGCACTATTGGCGTATAAATTTGTCCGTGATTTTGTGGAACGTGCCGCCTGAATCTAATCACTAGGAGAGGAGAGTACCCAATGCAATGGGCAGAACTTTACCAAAAAGAGACAGAAAAACCGCTCGGGCAATTTGTCACAGATCTGAAGAGTGCTGGAAAAGAGCGTGGTTTTATTATCCATAATGAAAACAGCATGGAGATGGCACACACATTCGGCACTCATGGGGTTGAGGTCACCCAGGGGTTCGACCTGCATATGATCCAGATCTGCAAGCCTGAAAAGGCAGCGGTAAGCCTGCAAACCAATCCGGAGCGAGCGGTCTTGATGCCAAAGTTTGTCATGGCATTTACCCGTGATGGCAAAACTCAGGTGCGTTTTCTCGTCTATAAACAGCCAATGATTGAGGCGTTGGTAGGTGAATCAGCTTTTGCCGATTCACTGATCGAAAGTTACACTGCCACCAAAACCATGATCGATGTGGCGCTCTGATATATGTGGCACCCACTGACATCCGCTATTGGCTATTCCGGACATGATGCTGGCCGGTTTAGCTTTCGCTGTAACGATTGAAGCGGGATTTATGATGTTCTTGATCATCCGGTTCACTTTTCAGATGATCTGCCTGATCAAGTGACAGGAAGATAAATAAAAATTTGATTTTTCACTCTTATATTTAAAGGAGTATCACTCATGTTAAAGCACATATCGTTTAATAGTATTTTTGTGTTTCTTATTGCCGCATTCATAACCGCCGGGTGTGCAAAACAGGACGTTGTTAAGAAGGATGAAGGAATTGTACCGGCAACTGTTGCCAAGAATGTTGATCCGTCTAAGTCAACCGAATCAAAAACCAGCGCAACTTCATCCAAGCAAGCCGTTACCCCTCCACTCGCGCAGGTCACACCTTCACAGACCGCATCTGCTCAACAATCACAGAAATTATCATCCATAGCTGAACTGCAGTCTGCGCTGGAAAAGATCTACTTCGATTTTGATTCCGCCAACCTGTCTGAATCCTCACGTAGCACACTTACCAAAGATGCGGTGACACTGGCGAAGGAAGCCACGTTAAAAATACGTATTGAGGGTAATTGTGACGAGCGAGGCTCTGCAGAGTACAACCTTGCGCTTGGCGAACGACGAGCCAAAGCGGCACAACAATACCTGGTCACCATAGGTGTCAAACCAGACCGTCTTTCGATCCTCAGCTACGGTAAAGAGAAACCCGCAGTTCAGGGAAATGATGAGTTAGCATGGACTAAAAATCGTCGTGATGAATTTGTTGTCGTAACAAAATGATGTTGGTTGAGTTGGTTTAGCTACTCAAACTCTGGGTACCGTTCCCATTCAATTTATTATGATTGCTTGGGAGCGGGACCTTACATCGATTGCATATCGTTGATATATGCAGTTATGATAAAAAATATCAAATGAACATGGAATCTCAAAAATGAGACTATTAGTAGTAAGCATCCCCCGGCAGAGCCGGGGGATTACTCAGATGAATTTATATTCCGATTGAAATGTATGAACTGCTGAAAGGTGTAACGTGGGCAAAGGTCGTGGTGTTATCAGTTAATACGGCGATATTTGGCTACTTGGCGTACGTGTTGATCAACTCAAGTAAAAAACGGAAAATTTACCATAAACATAAGCACTCCATTAATTGAAAACGGGAGAAAAACCATGCAATTCCCATCAATTGACCCCATATTTCTAAGCATTGGCCCACTTCATTTTCGCTGGTACGGGTTAATGTATGTTCTCAGCTTCATTGCCACGTACTATATTTTACGAGCAGAGTCTCACAGAAAAATGCTGTCCTTATCCGCTGATGACATTGCGGAACTGGTTTTTTACGGTGCGATGGGTGTCGTGCTGGGTGGGCGTATAGGCTACATACTTTTTTATAATCTGGAATTTTATTTGGCTAACCCGTTGCGAGTCTTCGCTTTTTGGAAAGGTGGCATGTCATTTCATGGCGGATTTTTGGGAGTCATAACCGCTTTCTTGCTGTATTCCAACAGGAAAAACATTCCTTTCTTCAAACTGATAGACATGGCAGCACAATGCGCACCGGTTGGCTTGGGGCTGGGTAGAATCGGAAACTTCATCAATGGAGAGCTCTACGGCAGACAAACTGATATGCCTTGGGGGATAGTCTTTCCGGACGGAAGTGGAGTACCACGTCATCCGTCTCAGCTTTATGAGGCGGCATTAGAGGGTATAGTACTTTTTCTTGTTGTCCGTTTTGCTGCACGGAGATCATCTGTAACAGGTATACAGGCTTGGACCTTCTGCGCTAGCTACGGCCTGTTTCGTTTTGTTATTGAATTTTTTAGATTACCGGATGCCCAATTAGGAACTTTTTTTGGGGTATTTTCATTGGGGCAACTTCTCAGCCTGCCTATGTTTGTTCTTGGTACTGTCATGATTATCAGCCTTTATAGCCAGGGTTCCTCTGCACTTGACAATTCATTAGACTAATGTCGGAGATGATCACCGTAATTCTCAATTTGAACTCGATAGCCAAGATAGTCCAATTCATTTTTCTATCTTCAACCTTTTTATCTTCTCAACCAGCGTTGTCCGATTTATACCCAACAGAGCAGCAGCCCTCGCTCTGACCCCTCCTGCAGATTCCAGTGCCTGATCAATCAAAGATTGTTCAATTCGGGATATAGTCGCAACCAAATCTAATCCATGATTCGGCATAGTAACAGAGAGCGCTTCGTCAGCGCTTTTTTCACCAACGATCTTGGCCGGAACATCATCTAAAGTTATAACCGTTGCATCCGTCAAAACGATCATTCTCTCAATCAGGTTTTCCAGCTCGCGTACATTACCTGGCCAGGAATACAGTTCTAATACTTCAAGCGCTTGTTTGCTGATACTGCAAGGTGTGCGCCCCATCAGGCGGCACTGTTTCTCAAGGAAAAAAGTTGTCAGATAAACAATATCTTGTTGTCGTTCTCGCAGGGGTGGAAGGTGCAGCGGAATGACATTCAAGCGATAATAAAGATCTTCACGGAAGACGCCGCATTTTACCATATATTCAAGATCGGAGTTGGTAGCAGAGATTACTCTGACATGGAGTTTTACAGTTTTGTTAGAACCCACTCTCTCTACTTCATGCTCCTGCAAAACCCGTAACAGTTTTGCCTGCAAGTGAAGAGGCAGTGTACCTATTTCATCAAGAAAAATAGTACCATGGTTGGCTGTCTCGAATTTCCCCGGTTTATCCTTTACAGCTCCGGTAAAGGCACCACGGACATGGCCAAAAAGCTCACTTTCCAATAAAGCCTCTGGAATAGCGCTACAGTTTACTGCAATAAATGGTCGATCTCTGCGGGTACCATTATAGTGCAATGCCCTGGCAACGAGCTCTTTACCGGTTCCTGACTCGCCGGTGACAAGAACCGAAGAATCACTTTTTACAATACGGCTCATGCGTTCAAACACGAGATTCATAGCAGGAGAAGTACCGATTATATTACTGAATTCAAAGCGTCCTTGGAGCTGCCTGCGAAGATACATGTTCTCAGAAAGCAGCTTCTGTTTCTCCAAAGCCTTTGAAACAACTATTTTAAGCTCATCAAAATCTATCGGTTTTGTAATATAGTCAAAAGCTCCCTCTTTCATGGCTCTTACAGCTGTTTGGGCCGAAGCATGGCCGGTTACAACTATAACTTCTGTAGAAGGAGAGATTTTTTGTACATTCTGTAAAATGTCGAGTCCACTTTTGTCTGGCAGGAACAGGTCGGAAACAATAACCTGATAATGCCCCCTTTCTATCAAGTCCAGCGCACTTTCTCCAGTTGCTGCTGATGTGACTTCATATCCTGCAGACTTCAACAACATAGTCAGAGCTTCACGCCCTGAATCATCATCATCAATCACCAGAATCTTAATTGTTTCATCCATTATGTAGCCTCAAATCAATGATTATTCAGTAACAACACGTATTGATTCCTGCAATACATTTAAAAGCATTTCCAGTTCGCTGTTTGAAATAGCCAGCGGTGGAAAAATGACAATTGTATTTCCCAAGGGGCGAGAGAAAACCCCACGCTTACGAGCTTCAAGACAAACTCTGATACCAACCCTGTCCTCCCACGGATACGGCGTGCCGGTTTCCTTGTCCTCAACCAGCTCAATACCTGCGGCCAAACCACACTGCCGAACATCACCAACATGCGACATTGACATAAAATAATCCAAACGTGTTTTCAGCCAAGCTATTTTGGGCTGAAGCTCTGCCAACAGATTGTCCTGTTTAAAGAGTTGCAGGCTCCTTAGAGCAACGGCACAGGCTAATGGGTTACCAGTAAAAGTATGGCCATGAAAAAATGTCTTCAACTCTGAATAAGGGCCTAAAAATGCAGAATAAACATTATCACCAGTAACAGTTGCAGCCAAAGGGAGGTAACCTGCGGCTATGCCCTTTGAAATTGCCATTATATCAGGAACTACAAACTCATGGTTGCAGGCAAACATTTCGCCAGTCCTTCCAAAACCGGTTGCAACTTCATCAGCAATCATCAAAATACCATACCGGTCGCAAAGATCTCGGATAGACTTTAAAAACCCTGCCGGTTGAACAATCATCCCACCGGCACCCTGGACAAGAGGCTCAATCACAAGTCCGGCAACCTGACCGAGATTGTGCTCCATAAGCTCTTCTAGTGCTTTTACACACTCCATGTTACATGAGTCTCTGCTGCAGCCAAGCTCACAACGATAGCAGTATGGAGACGGAGCTTGCAGTGTCTCGAACATTAGTGGTTTGAAGGTAGTGTGGTAAATACCGATCCCTCCAACGCTCACCGCACCAAGTGTATCGCCATGATAGGCATTCCTGAATGTTATGAAGCGGCTCCGTTCCGGTCGCCCCTTGTGTACCTGATATTGATAGGCCATCTTGACCGCAACTTCCATGGCGGTTGAGCCGTTATCCGAATAAAAGAAACGGTCCAGCCCGGGTGGAGTGATTTCAGCCAGTCGTGCAGCCAGAATAATACTCTGTTCACTAGCCAGTCCTAACAGTGTCGAGTGTTCAAGGCGATCGACCTGTTCTTTCAGAGCATCATTTAATTCCCGGCGACAATGACCGTGAACATTTGTCCACATGGAGGCAACACCATCAAGGTAGCGCTTGCCATCCGTGTCAATCAGCCAGCACCCTTCCCCTTTTACGATAATAATCTGCTCGTCACGTTCCCATTCCTGCATCTGCGTAAACGGATGCCAGACGTGGCGTTTATCCCACTGGCGTAATTGTTCAGTAGTTATAGGGCTCGTTTCAGACATACATCGCTTCCTCTACCACAATTATTTTCAAAACATAAAAAAGACCCGCCGGAACATGTCCAGTGGGTCTCGTTACTACGTGATATTTGATAATTAGGCAAGCCTGTCGGCGTAGAGTGGAAATTTTTTCATCATGTTGTTTACCTGACTCTTTATTTCATCCAGCTTTTGATCATTGCCAATATTCGCCACAGCGTCGGCGATATAGCCGGCAACCTGGTCCATTTCGGCCTCTTTAAGCCCATGGGAAGTACAGGCTGGTGTCCCAACCCGAATACCTGAAGTCACAAAAGGTGAGCGTGTTTCAAACGGCACGGTGTTCTTGTTGACAGTGATGCCAGCCTTGTCCAGAGCTTCTTCGGCAGCCTTACCGGTTATCTCAGTACCAGAGAAGTTCATCAACATGAGGTGGTTATCAGTGCCGCCACTTGTTAGCTTAAAGCCACGTTTTACAAGAGCCTCTGCAAGCGCATTGGCGTTTTTAACGACTTGCTGCTGATAGGTCTTAAACTCCGGCTGCAGTGCTTCTTTAAATGCGACCGCCTTGGCGGCGATAACGTGCATAAGAGGCCCACCCTGGATACCAGGAAAAATCTGGGAGTTTATCGCCTTGGCAAATTCTTCACGGCAGAGAATCATACCTCCTCTAGGTCCACGCAAGGTTTTATGGGTAGTTGTGGTGACAAACTCGGCATACGGAACCGGACTGGGGTGAACGCCGGCGGCAACTAAACCGGCGATATGAGCCATATCAACCATGACCTGAGCACCAACCTTATCGGCAATTGCTCGGAAAGCAGGAAAATCGATTATTCGGGGGTATGCACTGGCGCCAACCACAATCATTTTTGGTTTATGTTCCACAGCCAAACGTTCTACCTCAGCATAATCTATCGTTTCGGTTTCAGGTGAAACTCCGTATGGGACAATATTGTAGAAACGACCGGAAAAATTAACCGGACTGCCATGTGTGAGATGCCCGCCATGCGAAAGATTCATCCCGAGGATCGTATCGCCGGGCTTGCATGCAGCAAAATAGACAGCCATGTTGGCTTGGGAACCAGAGTGTGGCTGAACATTGGCATGATCAGCGCCAAAAAGCTCCTTGGCCCTATCTATGGCCAACTGCTCAACAACATCAACATGCTCGCATCCACCATAATAACGCTTTCCGGGATAACCCTCGGCGTACTTGTTGGTCATGACCGAACTTTGTGCCTCCATAACAGCTTCTGAAACAAAATTTTCAGAGGCAATCAACTCCAGATTAAATTCCTGACGCTCAGTCTCATGGCGAATGGCATCAGCTACCTGTGGATCAAATTGGGAAAGGACTGACATGGGTTCTCCTTGTAAAAGTTCTTTTTATCGATGACATTTTGCAAACAAGAAACGGGACACATGCCTTAGCAGGTCCCGCCTGTAGATATTTATAAGATTAAAAATATCTTTGGATTAGGAATACTTTTCTTCAAGCGCTGTTATCTTGTCCAGACGCGCCTGATGGCGACCGCCTTCAAATGTTGCGTCAAGCCATGCGCCGACGAGATCACAGGCCTTCTGCTCATCAAGGACACGACCACCTAGGACCAGCACATTGGCATTATTATGCTCCCTTGCCATACGGGCCATAAAAACATCCGTAACCAAAGCTGCTCTAATACCGGGGATCTTGTTGGCGGTAATCGACATGCCAATTCCTGTTCCGCATATCAGAATACCCAACTCCGCCTCTCCTGCAATAACAGTTTCGGCAACTTTCTGGCCGAAATCCGGATAATCAACAGAAGCATCGCCGCTGGTCCCGGCATCTGTCACTTCAATTCCCCTACGATGCAAATAACTGTTCAGGGCTGTTTTGAGGTTTAATCCACCGTGGTCACTTCCGATAATGATCATTATGTTTCCCTCCTATAGTTTCTTAAACAGAAGGGTAGCATTCGTGCCGCCAAAACCGAAGTTGTTGCTCATTGTGTATTCCAGCTTTGCATCTCGCGCAGTATTTGGGACATAATCAAGGTCACACTCCGGATCCGGTTCAGTGTAGTTGATTGTGGGAGGAACAACACCTTTTTCCATTGCCATGAGGGTATAAACTGTTTCTATGCCGCCTGCGGCGCCAAGAAGATGGCCGGTCATGGATTTAGTTGAAGAGACCAGCATTTTTTTGGCGTGATCACCAAAAACACTCTTGATGGCCATGGTTTCGTACATGTCACCAATCGGAGTAGATGTACCATGTGCATTGATATAAGAAACCTGTTCAGGAGTAATTCCGGCATTTTTGAGCGCCATTTTCATTGCCCGCGCACCACCCTCACCACCAGGTGCCGGAGCGGTCAGATGGTAGGCGTCACCAGTCAGGCCATATCCTACAATCTCGGCATAAATTTTAGCCCCACGCGCCTTGGCAGATTCATACTCCTCAAGAACAACAATCCCGGCACCCTCACCCATAACAAAACCATCACGGTTCTTGTCAAAGGGACGCGAGGCTGTTGTTGGATCGTCGTTTCTATCGGAAAGTGCCTTCATGGCTGCAAAACCGCCAATACCAAGCGGTGTAATTACTGACTCTGCACCACCTGCGATCATGGCATCTGCATCGCCTCGTTTAATGATATGATAGGCATCACCAATCGAATGAGTACTGGTTGCACACGCTGATACGGAAGAAATATTTGGACCCTTAGCGCCGTATTTAATGGAAATATGACCGGGAGCAAGATTGATAATTAACATAGGAATAAAGAACGGAGAAATTTTCTTGGGACCACCCTCAGCAAGAAGTGTATGGTACTTTTCAATAGTCGGTAATCCGCCTAGACCAGCACCAACCAGGACACCTACACGTTCGGCGTTTTCATCATTGATCACTAATCCGGAATCTTCCATAGCATAATGAGCTGCTGCCAGAGCGTACTGGATAAAAAGATCCATTTTCTTGATCTCTTTTTTATCGATATACTCTTCAGCGTTGAAATCAGGGACCTCGCCAGCAATTTTGACCGGCATATCGCTCGTATCAAAACGGGTAATTAAACCTATGCCGGACTTTCCTGAGATAAGTGCATCCCAGTTTTTGTCATTTCCGCATCCGAGTGGTGAGATAGCTCCAACACCGGTAATTACAACTCTTCTCATGATAAATAGCTCCAAGTAACGATAACTTCTGTCATGGTAAATGAAAAGAGAGGGGCTTGCGCCCCCCCCCAGGTGTGTCATCAGCTGTGCTCAGTGATGTATTCGATGGCATCATTCACTGTCTGGATTTTTTCTGCATCTTCGTCAGGAATTTCAATATCGAACTCTTCTTCTAGAGCCATAACCAACTCAACTGTGTCAAGAGAATCTGCTCCAAGATCATCCATAAAAGAAGACTCAGTTAAAACCTGAGCTTCTTCGACCCCAAGCTGTTCTGCAACAATTTCTTTTACCCGCTTTGCGATATCAGACATCTTCCACCTCCATGTGATTTTAAACCTTTTCAGGTTTCGTGTATAAATGCTTTGTGTTTAATTAAGCATGAAAACTTTAAAAGTCAATCGATATTTCAAATTTTGGAACCACATTCGGCACTACATGTACATCCCACCATTTACTGATAAAACATGGCCAGTGATATAACCAGCGGCTTCAGAAGCCAGAAAAACAACTGCATTGGCAATATCATCGGAACTGCCCAGACGCTCCAGTGGTATCTGGGCAGTAAGCTCGGCGCGAACCTTGTCTGAAAGTGCATCGGTCATGGCAGTGGCAATAAAACCAGGAGCAACAGCATTGACAGTGATGCTTCGTTTTGCCATCTCACGGGCGTTAGACTTGGTAAGACCGATCAGTCCGGCCTTACTGGCGCAATAATTAGCTTGGCCGGCGTTGCCCATCTGCCCAACAACTGATGCAATGTTAATAATGCGCCCGTATCGCTGTTTACTCATGACCTTAAAAACTGCACGGGTACAGAGAAAAGCTCCTTTGAGGTTTACATTAAGGACGGCATCCCAATCCTCATCCTTCATGCGCATCAGTAGTCCATCACGGGTAATACCGGCATTATTGACCAGAATATCAACACGACCGAATGCCTCGGTGGCTGCGTCAAACACGCGCTCTACGTCTGCCGACACGGTCACATTACCGACCACCGCCAGAGCCTTACCGCCAGCAGCCTGCAACTCAGCAACAACTGCTTCGGTGGACGCTTGATCCATATCTACAGCCACGATTGTTGCACCTTGGGCTGCCAGTGCCAGTGCGATACTTCGGCCGATTCCGCGTGATGCTCCAGTGATAACCGCAACTTTTTCTTTAGGCATGATCAATCCTTTCGCAATAATTTAAATATTAGTTGTTTTTATCAGCAAATGTCGCCTTCAACTCGGCTTCTGTGACCAGTTTTCCATCAACAAAGGCCTTGGCATCAAAAATCCAGATACCCCGTTTGCATCCGGTAGCTGCAATTTCAAAGCGGAGCTGATCTCCAGGCATAACCGGTTTGCGAAAACGAGCATTGTCAATGCCGACGAAATACGTGACCTTGGAACGGACGCTTTCATCTGAGGAATAGGCTAAAATAGCGGCTACCTGAGCCATCGCTTCGATGATCAGCACCCCAGGCATAACCGGATGGCCTGGAAAATGTCCCGGAAAAAATGGCTCATTGATGCTAACGTTTTTTATTCCAACTATACTTTTGCCGAGTTCAATCTCCAGAATCTTATCAACCATAAGAAATGGATAACGATGGGGTAAAATCTTCATTATTTCATTGATGTCGAGCATAGTGGTTTCCCTTGACAAAAGTAATGAGTAACTAGATTAGAGCGAAATCAGCTCGCCAACAGTTTTAAAGTAGCAATGTCTTCCACATTTGCGGTTGTTACTTCTTTTGTGATGCGCTTTACAAGTCCGGACAGAACCTTGCCAGGGCCAATCTCAATAAACTTGGCAACTCCCAAAGCTGCCATGGCAATAACAGACTGCTCCCAGAGTACCGGAGCACATACCTGAGAGACCAGTAGATCACTGATCCTGTCTTTGTCACAGTTGGCTGTCGCTTCCACATTGCTAACTACCGGATGAATCATCTCATTGTAGTTGATAACCTCCAGTACTACTGATAGGCGATCTGCGGCAGGTCTCATCAATGCACAATGAAATGGGGCACTGACCGGCAGCAGCATGGCTTTTCTAAAACCACGACTTTTAGCAATTTCAATAGCACGCGCTACGGCTGCAACCGAACCGGCTATAACGATCTGGCCGGGAGAATTAAAGTTGGCGGGTGAAACTACGTCGCCTTCAGCAGCATCACGACAGATCTCCTCGAGGACATCCCGCTCGACACCAAGCATGGCAGCCATTGTTCCAGTTCCGACCGGAACCGCTTCCTGCATAAATGTTCCACGAGCACGCACAGTTTTTACCGCATCAGCGAGAGAGAGAGCTCCTGAGCATACCAGGGCCGAGTATTCGCCAAGTGAATGACCAGCCACAAAATCTGCTTTCAAACCGGCTTCCTGCTGGGCAACCTTCAAGACTGCAATACTTGCTGTCAATATCGCCGGCTGAGTATTGGCAGTCAGCTTAAGGTCTGCTTCACTCCCCGTGAAACAGAGTGCAGACAGTTTAAACCCAAGAGCATCGTCGGCTTCTTCAAAAAGATGCCGTGCAACCGGAAACGTATCGAACAATTCCTTTCCCATTCCAGGGTACTGGGAACCTTGCCCAGGAAAAATAAAGGCTGTTTTAGACATATAAATATCCTTATATCACGATATTACTTGGTTTTACTACCAGTTTATTAGCGCAGAGCCGTAAGTAAAACCGCCTCCAAAAGCCACCAGCAGCAGCTTACTGTCAGGTTTTAGAACCCCTTGGCGGTTTGCCTCATCCAGTGCAATAGGAATTGATGCGGAGGAGGTATTGCCATAACGATGAAGATTTGTGAAGACTCGATCGGAATCAAGGCCGAGTCGTTTTGCAGTTGCATCAATAATGCGACGATTTGCCTGATGAGGAATCAATAGAGAAATGTCGGATGGAGACATACCGTTGGCATCAAGGGCTCTTATAGCAACGTCCTCCATGCCACGGACAGCATGCTTGAAAACATCATTCCCTTCCATAGTCAGGTAGATCAACCGTTCGTCAATTGTACGGCTATCGGTCGCCGGATTACGACTGCCGCTCCCCGGCTGATAAAGAAGATTCCAGTATGCTCCGTTACTGAACGTGTGCGTTGAAAGAAGAGAATGATCACCATCAGCTGCTTCCAGAACGACTGCACCAGCCCCGTCTCCAAACAGAACACAGGTATTGCGATCCTGCCAGTCAACGGTACGTGATAATACTTCAGACCCTATTACAAGGATTTTTTGCGCAGCGCCCGAGCGAAGATATTTTTCTGCGATTGATAATCCATAGATAAAACCGGAACATGCAGCCGAAAGATCAAAGGCTGTCGCATTTGTGGCGCCCAGAAGATCCTGAACAATGCAGGCGGTAGAAGGGAAAGGGAAATCTGGAGTAACAGTAGCAAGTATAACCAGATCAATTTCTTCAGGCTTAACCCCTGCCATTACCAGAGCGCTACGACCTGCTTCTGCGGCAAAGGTTGAGGTATATTCACCGTCAGCTGCAATACGCCGCTCTTTAATGCCGGTCCTCGTAGTAATCCATTCATCACTTGTATCTATCATCTTTTCGAGATCAGCATTGGTGAGAATTTTTCCAGGCAAAGCAGAGCCAGTTCCGGCAATTCTGACATTCACGATTGCATCTCCATTACTCTGCAGGACTGGGAGACTGGTTATCCCTTTGTATCAAGACAGAATGATTTTCAGATAATTTTTCGGCGACATGCTCAGAGACACCGTTTTTAGCGTATTCATGAGCAAACCGTATCGCGTTTTTGATCGCCTTGACGTTGGAACCACCATGACAAATCATGCCAACACCATTAATTCCTAGTAGTGGTGCGCCGCCGTATTCTGCATAATCTACAAGCTTTTTGAAACGACCGAATGCACCACGTACAAAAAGATAGCCAATCTTGGAGATCCAACTCTTAACGATCTCCCTTTTCAGCATTTTGCCGGCAGCGTCAGACAACCCCTCAGAAAGTTTCAGGACAATATTTCCTACAAAGCCATCACAAACTACCACATCTACAGCTCCGGCAAAAATATCCCGGCCTTCAATATATCCGCAATAATTTAGAGATGTTTTGCGCAGAATGGCGTTAGTTTCCCTTGTGAGTTCATTCCCTTTTGAATCCTCTTCACCATTGGAAAGCAAGCCAACTTTTGGTGAAAAAACACCCATGGCATAGCGAGCATAAACCTCTCCCATGATGGCAAATTGGACGAGATGCAGCGGTTTACAATCTACATTACCGCCTATATCCAGAACCAGAGTTTGCCCCTTGAGGGTAGGAAATAACTGGGCTATTGCAGGACGTTCAATCCCTTTGATTCGCTTCAGAACAAACATGCCTGAGGCCATAGTTGCGCCGGAATTTCCGGCACTCACAGCAGCACATGCTTTACCGTCTTTGACGAGCTCAAATGCCCGGCGTACGGAAGAGTCCCGCTTCTTCCTTACCGCATCTGAAGCGGAATCATGCATACCGACAACTTCACTTGCATGGAAAATATCAATATCAAGCTTGCTGGCAGAGTGTTTGGCAAGTTCGGCCTCCAAGCGCACACGGTCACCGACAAGCGTGACCGAAAGTCCGAATTCACGACACGCAGCAACAGCACCTTCAACTTCAATAACAGGCGCATTGTCACCGCCCATTGCATCAACGGCAACTCTCATCTGTTTCGGAAGTGACACGTGGTAAGTTCTCTAGGCTTGTGCTGAAGAAAGGTTGATAACCTCTTTACCCTTGTATGTTCCACAGGCAAGACATGTCCGATGAGGCAGTTTTGCAGCTTTGCATTGAGGACAGATGGATAATGACGGTGTTGTTAAGAAGTCATGAGCCCTTCTCATATTTTTGCGTGATTTGGATGTTTTTTTCTTGGGTACAGCCATGGTGTTTCTCCTTTTTCTGGTGATACACGTTCTCGTGCCACCGCTCTATTTTTGGGTTACTTTAAAATCCTTAAGTGCACTAAAAGTAAGACTAACAGGTTCTTTGCTGCATGAACAGATGGAGGTGTTCAAATCTACGCCACACTCATGACACAGCCCCTTACAAGCATCACTACAAAGAGGCTTTACCGGAATCTCCATCGCAACCTGTTCCTCTATTTCATGAGTTAAATCGATTTCGTCGCCGGAATAGGCAGAAGAAAGCAGATCCATTTCGCCAAGCTCAAGTTCATCCTCAGCGGATGATGTTATTGCGTTCTCTTTCCGAAAAAAGATTGTGAAGTTGGTGTCTACAAAAGATGTATATTCCGCAAGACAACGTGAGCAGGTCAGTGCCAGAGGCGCAGACACCCTTCCGGTAACTCTTATGTTGTCATATTCGCGTGTAACAGTTATATCCCCCTGAATGTTACCGGTAATGCGACAATCACTATCATTCTGCATGCCTAAAAGAAGCGGGAAAGTCTCAATAGGCTCGTCAAGATTGATTGCAATTGGCGTATCTTTAATATGGTCTACAACAAGTCTCACATGCACCATCCGATATCATAGCGGTTATAATTTAAAGCAAGTCAGTATAGAGAATATGCTTAAATTGTCAAGAAGGATTATACCTGCCATATTGTTCCATCTGATCACGAACGTTAGCGGCAAGATCACTAGCAACCATATTCCAGGTAAAACGCCACCCCCAATTACCGAATGCTGTGCCTGGAACATTCATGCGAGCCTCGCTTCCCAACCCGATTAAATCCTGTAGTGGAACAATTGCAGTATCAGCAACTGACATGAATACCGTACGAATGAGACATTCGATGGTGTCATCCCCCCTGCTCCCCACATAGTAATTCACCCTGCTACGTCGAGCATCAGGCAGAGAATTGTACCAGCCAGCGGTGGTATCATTGTCATGTGTTCCGGTATAAACAACGGAGTTTTTTTGATGATTATGCGGCAAATATGGATTTAATGGCCCTGAATCAAAGGCAAACTGCACAATTTTCATTCCAGGAAAACCATAGCGATCACGTAGAGCTTCAACCTCCGGCGTAATAACGCCCAGATCTTCGGCAATTATCGGCAATTTCCCGAGAGCAGCGAATACCGCATCAAACAGACTTGTTCCCGGAGCCTTGATCCATGTACCATTGATAGCTGTTTTTTCTCCGACTGGTACCTGCCAGGCCGCTTCAAAACCCCTGAAATGGTCGACCCGTATAATATCAAAAAGCCCATACATTGACTTAAAACGCTCGATCCACCAATCGTACTTCCGGCGCCCCAAAGCTTCCCAATCATACAGAGGATTGCCCCACAACTGCCCTGTCGCGCTGAAATAATCGGGAGGCACTCCTGCAACGGCGGTCGGCTTGCCCTTTGAATCAAGAAGAAACAGCTCGCGTTGACTCCACACATCCGCAGAATCGTAGCCAACGAAAATAGGGATATCGCCGATTATAGCAATCCCTTTATCCGCTGCATATGTTCGCAATTTCCTCCATTGCCTAAAAAACTGCCACTGAATATATTTTTGAATGCCTATCTCTTTGCCCAGTTCAACGGAAGCTTTTTCATATTTTTCCGGCATCAGCAGGGCAAATCCAGCCGGCCATTTGACCCAGGGCTTACCCTTGTATCGGTGTTTCAGCGCCATAAAAAGCGAGTAGTTATGAAGCCATGGAGTCGTGTTGCAAAAATCCCAAAATTCCTGTTTACATGGCGCAGCATTGTTCAGTAAAAAGTTTGTGCCCGCAGCCTGAAGTATCTCCATTTTCTTTTCAGTAACCGCTTCAAAATCAACACAGGTATCATCAGGACAGTCTTCGTAGCTTATTGCTGGCAAATCACCATCTTCAAAAATCTGATCAAGATCAATCAGAAGAGGGTTACCCGCAAAAGCCGAAAAAGCTGAATATGGAGAATTGCCACATGCCGGAGGTGTGAGAGGAAGTACCTGCCAATAAGACATACCCATTGCCGCAAGCAGGTCAACAAAACGACATGCATCCTTGCCAACTGTACCGATACCACCTGGTCCCGGTAGCGATGTAGGGTGCAAAAGTACGCCACAACCCCGTTTATCAAGCATCTCGTCTCCTATGTACCTATATTTCGCAACCACTAGGCATCGGTATCATAATTCGTTACTTGAGAGTGCCAATCCTTCCAGCAGGCCAAAATCACTGACCTTTAACCGTTTGAAACCAAACCTTTCCATAATTGAAGTAATGATTACCAAACCGGCAACAATAAGATCTTCACGTCCTTTTTCAACCCCTTTGATCGAAAGTCGTTCTTGAGGGGTAAGCCGCGACAAACGCCGAAAAATCTCAGATACATCTCTACCACTCACGGTAAAATTATTAACCTTGCGGTAGTCATAATCAACCATCTCCAGCTTTATTGCTGCAATGGTTGTCGCGGTGCCGGCCGTTCCGACCAACTCGGAATCCCCAGATACGGTAATTCCAGCTGAGGACAAATCTTTCTCCAGCTGATCTATTACAGCCCGTACACGTTCAAACATCTCTATATCAGTACGGAAACCTTCTGTAAGTCGCACTACACCGATCGGCATACTTTTGATAAAAACAGGAGAACCTTGGCATGATACCGTAAACTCTGTACTCCCCCCACCCACATCAAGAACCACAAACGAATCACTTTCAGAATCCAGCCCTGATATTACTCCCTTGAGAGTCAAACGAGCTTCCAAGTCCCCATCTATGACAACAAGTTTGATGCCGGTTTCCTGAAACACCTCATCAACAAACGCCTTACCATTGACGGCATCTCGCACCGCACTTGTTGCGGATGCTCTAACCTGCAGCACCTCATACTCTGAGATGATTTTCGAGAACCGGCGCAGGCAGGTCAAACCGCGTTCAATAGCTTCAACAGATAATCCGTATTGATCTGTAAAACCACCACCAAGACGAACAACTTCCCGCTCTACGCGAACAGGAACAATTCCGCTCGGCGAGCGTACGGCAATAAGTAAACGAGCAGTATTAGTCCCGAAATCAATGGCGGCACAATAATCATTCATCAAGACTTCCCTGATAGCAGCAACTGATTAACCGAGTACCATTTCTTTCAGTTCTTTACCAACCTTGAAAAAAGGCAGCCTTTTGGGACTGACCTTGATCGGCTCACCTGTTTTTGGATTTCGACCGGTATACGTTCCGTACTCTTTGATAACAAAACTACCAAGGCCACGAATTTCAATCCGGTCGCCCTTTACCATTGCTTCGCCCATAGAAGAGAAAATCAGATTGACAAGCTCTTCTGCCCGCTTGATCGGTAAATCTTTTTTCACGGCTAACTGTTCAATAAGTTCTGATTTGTTCATAACCCCTCCATAATCGTAGCCGTAACGGCTGAAAATAAAACAGTGAACAATTTATATCCCTGATAGGCAGGATACGTGCATCAATGACATGATTTCAAATATTTTTTAAAAATGGCAACGGCGTCATCTTTACGACCAACTTCCATAAGTAATCCATACAGTTTTTCAGCAGCAGGACGAGCCCATGGTGTCTGCAGTAGCTCGACATACTGATTCACGGCACTTTCATGGTCCCCGGTTGCCTCAAATATACTAGCGCGAAGCAGTTGCGCCTCTTCTGGCATAATCTGTTCTGCTATCATTGTTTCGATTATCGACAGAGCATCCTTAAAACGAAGACTCTCCCGCAGTACAAGTGCCAGATTTATCCATGCCAGTGAATTGGCACCATTCAGCTGGACCGCTTTGCGAAGACACTGCTCAGCCTCACGATCTTTTCCAAGCCTGTGCAATACTTTTCCTTTTTCATACAAAAAGATATCTTGCGGCAAAGTATCAGCACAGCTCTCAAAACCGGATAACGCTTCGAGATGTTTGTCCTTGCTGGCAGCGACGTATGCATGCGCAAAACTTTCTTCCAGCTTGGTATAACGCTGGTATTGATCTGCCGGCAATTGATGGATAAGCAGTTCATAATACTCAAGTAGTGGCAAAGAATCGTCAGAAGGCATGCTATCGGAAGAACATCCGGAAGAAGAACTGGAACACGATCCACATGACGAGGGGGTGGTGTTGGCCGGTTCATCATGATTATCATCTTGTGGAGTAAAGCTGAGAATCAATTCTTCAGCCTTTTTCCGTAAAGCCAAGTCAGTGGTAAGCGTTTTTACAAGTTCAAGATGATCAATTGCTTTTACGGTATCCCCACGTGAATGAGCAAATTCAGCTTCTTGAAGGTTTAGCTCGGCGAGCTTACAATTAGCAGCGTCTATCCGCTCTAAAAAAACTGTTTTCAGAGCGCCACCAGTTTCATCACCGGGACAGAGCTTAAAACCATCCTCATAGCAGGTCCTGGCATCAAAAAAACTATCTGACTCCATATACCTGTCTCCCTTAGTCAATAAATCGGACGGAGACTTCGAAAACCATCGGCTAATAAAATTCATAAAAAAACCTTTCTAAGACCTGCAGAGTAAAGTTACACTTTCAAGATGGTAGGTCTGCGGAAACATATCGATCGGAACAGTCCTGACAGCACTGTAACCAAAGCCGGACAACAAGCCGCAATCCCGCGCTAGTGTATTGGGGTCGCACGAAACATAGATAATTTTATCCGGTTTCAGACTTACAATACCAGAAACGACATCTCCGGCACCTGAACGTGGCGGATCAAGCAAAACCGTATCAAATTTCATGCCCTGCTCAACAAGTTTGCGCACACCGGAACCGGCATCATCACAAATAAACTGAATATTTGCAACATTGTTTAGCTCTTTATTATATTCTGCAGCCCGAATTGAATCTGCACTCCCCTCGATTCCGACCACCGAGGCCATTTCAGAAGCCAGAGGAATCGAAAAATTACCATTTCCACAGTACAAATCCAGAAGTCGCTCGGTAGGTAAAAAAGTCCCGAGTCTTCTTATAACAAACAACATGGAAATATTTTGCAGTTGGTGCACCTGTGCAAATCCGCCGGGGGGATAAGACAGCACCAGCGGTTTTTCGCCAGGGTCCAACCGTTCCATGTAATAGGATATATCAGAACTACCCCATATTTTTTCACTGCACGACTGATTGTCGGCTTTAAGAAAAAGTCCCGTACATGGTCCAAAATCACCAGACCGATCAATAAAATAGTTTCTACTCTTCGAAGTAACAACACCTTTATGATGTATTACTGCAATCACCCCGCTGTCACCGGCATCGACACTGAGCTGGGTAATCGACTCCACATCAGGATAAGACGCGAGAACATCTCTGAAACAGTTCAACACCATATTTATCAATGGCGCAGCTATGGGACAACCGTCCTCGACATCCTCCACATGATGTGAGCCTTGGCGGTAAAAGCCGATATGAAGCTTTCCATTCTGAACTGAGACCTTGAACTGAATACGACTCCGGTAACCATACTGATTCGACGCAGCCACTACATCATCAACCAGTTCTGCCTGAACACGAGCCCCCCTCCAGAGAGTATCTGTAAAAATTTGCCGCTTCTGTTGGAGCTGGACAGGATAGCTGATATGCTGCCAGTTACAACCGCCACACGTGCCAAAAATCGAACATTCCGGAACGGTTCTGCCGGGAGAAGGAATCAATATTTCGGCTATTGAAGCCGTACAATATGATTTTTTCTGGGCTGTTATTCGAAGCGAGAGTTCGTCGCCAGGACAGCTGAAGGGCACAAAACAGACTTTGCCGTCAATACGGCAGACACCATTGCCACCAAAGGCCAGTTTATCAATAGCTACAACTGGTAATGACACGCTATGCCCTTAAACTTAGAATTTTAGAGGGATTTTTCATACATCTCTGATACTCGCTCCGGACAAAGCGGGGAGCAAAGTCAGGCGTCGATAAATATGCTTCGCTCGTGTCATGAAAGGCCTGTATCAACAGACTACGGACGGATTCAATTTCAGATTCCGGAACAGCCATTTTTTCAAGAACCCGTTCAAATCTAGCAGACGTTCCCATTTTACCTACGGCATGTCTATATTCAGCAGCATCTTTAAAATAGCTCTGGTTCAGCGGGATATCGCAAAGCACAAGCACTTTGACATGAAAGTAACCGCCAAAATAATGACTGGTCTGATCAAGCAGAATAATGCTGAGATCTGAATCCAATATGATTGTTTCTATAATCAAAGCGCACCTAATAGTTTATGCATTTGAGGAATAACCCGCACATCGGACAGAAGGGAGGACGCAAGTTCTTGAAGATGCAGAATTTGCCCGGCGGTAATGCCGATACTACCGTCCGGCATCGACAAAGGCTGCAGAAAAAGCGGTGTAGTAGCGTCAACCGAAGATATCACATCACACACCTGTCTAATTTCACTTTCAGGTGTCAACTCACCCACCACTACTTTTACAGAAACGTTACTTCCATGGGCCTCGCGTAGAAAGAGCCTGTGCAGATCCCACAACTGCTCTGCACAGCCGGCGGTCGAAGGAAGTTTCATATCCATACTGATATAATCTACGTATTGTTTGACCTGCCGAAGAGCAAAGTGCAGTGTGCCGTTTGTTTCAAGGTGAATCGGAATGGATTTTCTAATCTCAGGAAACCACTCCGCAAGAGTGTCTGCATGCAGAAGCGGCTCCCCGCCTGTGAAACTTACCGAATGGTGCGCCCCCTGCAGTTGCGATTGCCAGTCCTTAAATATAACGGATAGTCTATGTAGCTGTAAAGGCAGCGAAAGATTAATAAATGTGCCTGAACCGGGCTTAGATTCCAGATGACCTGCATCTGACTTTTCAAAGTCAGTATCACAATAGCGACAGTCAAGATTGCATTCCATCAGACGAACAAATATTTGTCTGCGTCCAGCCAACATACCTTCGCCTTGAATGGACGAAAATATTTCACTGATATAGAGCGGATCACTCATAGTAGCGTGCAGACGCGTTATCTGACTCCCAGACAGTAATTGAATCGACTTTGATATTGTCATTGTTCATACGTTCTGAAATGCGTTGATAGAGATATTTAGAAATATGTTCCGATGAAGGAGAAATATCACTGAAGGCTGGATTATCGTTAAGATATTTGTGGTCCAATTCGTTTATAATCGTACCAGCTTCACGTTTAAGAACTTTAAAATCTATACCAAGACCAGCCTTGTCCAACTCCCGGGCCGTGACCGCCACTTCGACTTTCCAATTGTGGCCATGCAGGTTTTCACAATCGCCCTGATAATTCATCAAGTTATGCGCAGCAGCAAAACTGGTACGGATCGTAAGCATATACATTTTGGGCAACTCCTATAATTTGAAATGAGGATAAACTTCATGACATTTTTTGGAGATATTACACAAAAAAATGAGCAACCACAAGGATTGCCCATACATACGTCAAAAAAAGAGAGGGAATCAGCGTTGAGAAGCGTCAAGAGCCTGCTCGATATCCGCAATAATATCATCGACACATTCTATCCCGACCGAAAGACGGATAAAATCAGCAGTCACACCAGTAGCAACCTGTTCTTCAGCAGTCAGTTGCTGATGTGTAGTCGAAGCGGGATGGATAACCAGTGATTTTGCATCGCCAATATTAGCCAGGTGAGACAGCAGCTTGACATTGTCAATAAATTTCTTACCGGCTTCAATGCCACCCTTAATGCCGAAACCGATGATGGCCCCCTCCCCTTTCGGCAGATACTTGAGTGCTCTGGAGTGATCTTTGTGATTTGCCAATCCAGGATAATTAACCCAGGTAACGGTCGGCTGAGATTCCAGCCAACTGGCTACGGCTCGGGCATTTTCAACATGACGAGCCATTCGAACATGCAGTGTCTCCAACCCCTGAATAAACTGGAGGGAGTTAAATGGAGATATACAGGCTCCCATATCACGGAGAAGAGAGATACGCATCCTCATGATATATGAGATATTTCCCAGAGCTTCCCAGTATTTAAGACCATGGTAGGAGGGGTCAGACTCGGTGAATTCGGGGAACTTTCCGTTATTCCAAGGGAACTTTCCGCCATCAACAACTGCTCCACCAATACTGGTGCCATGTCCGCCGATAAATTTGGTTAACGAATAGACTACGATATCGGCACCGTGCTGAAGCGGTTTGAACAGATAGGGGGTGGTAACCGTATTATCTACGACAAGTGGCAGACCTGCCTCATGTGCGATTGCGGCGATGGCTTCAAAATCATCAACATTGTTTTTCGGGTTTCCGACCGATTCGGTATAGACGAGCCTGGTTGACGGCGTTATCGCCCGGCGCACATTCTCCGGATCAGAACTGTCCACAAAAGTCACGTCGATACCGAATCGCGGCAAGGTATAATGGAAGAGAGTGTAGGTGCCGCCGTACAGAGAATTAGAAGAGATAATCGAATCACCTGCCTTTGCAATATTCAAAATTGCATAGGTGATCGCAGCCTGACCCGAAGCGACGGCCAGTGCCGCAACACCACCATCCAGAGCGGCGAGACGCTGTTCAAGAACGTCGGTGGTCGGATTCATAAGTCTAGTATAAATATTTCCAAACTCCTTCAGGCCAAAAAGATTGGCCGCGTGTTCAGAGTTTTTGAAGACATAAGAAGAAGTTTGATAGAGAGGCACCGCCCGCGAGAGGGTAGTTGGATCCGGTGTCTGGCCGGCATGAAGCGTAAGAGTTTCAAATGATTGTATTTTATCTGGCATAAATTCCCCCTAAAATAGCGATCTTTATCTTGATTATAAATTACTATTTACACGTAAAGGAGTCAAGTTTATTCCCTTCATCTCTTCAACACTAACATCTAGCATTAGCCATTCCGGCCATCCAGTACTACTATGCCATTGACTAACTCCTCAAACCCTTATACACAAGATACATGCGTTAATGATGACAGGACAGAAACCATGAAAAACTATCTACGGATGTTGACACAACTTATCCCGATCATTGACTGGCTTCCTAGCTACCAGACCGCTTGGCTCTGGCCGGACCTGATTGCGGGGATTACACTCGCAGCGTATGCCGTTCCGGTGGCGATGGCGTATGCCACACTGGCAGGCCTGTCTCCTCAAGCGGGACTCTACAGTTACATATTTAGTGGCATCGCCTATGCACTTTTTGCTTCATCCCGGCACCTGTCAATCGGCCCTACTGCATCCATCTCGGTCATGGTAGCCAGCGTAATCGGAACGATGGCCGCTGGAGATCCCGCTACATATGCGGCTATTGCCGCCATGACAGCCGGCATGGTGTCAGCTTTCTTTCTTGTAGCCTGGATCATGCGCCTTAGTTCATTCGTAAATTTCATTTCCGAATCAATTCTGCTCGGCTTCAAGGCTGGCGCAGCCCTAAGCATAGCCTCCATGCAGCTCCCCAAGCTGTTCGGCGTGCCGGGCGGTGGTGATAATTTTTTTGAACACCTGCTGGTCACTGTTCAACAACTGGACAGTGCTAAAGGTATTGTCGTAGCCCTTGGAGTCGCCTCACTCGTGCTGCTGGTGTGCGGAGAACGGCTGTTTCCCGGCCGACCCGTGGCATTAGCGGTCGTAGTGATTACTACTGCCGTCGTCTCAGGATTCGGACTGAATGAGCAAGGTGTAAGGGTTGTAGGGTTCATTCCGCCTGGCATCCCGGCAATAGGGCTGCCATCCTTCCACATTCAGCACATTGAAGGACTGATGGAACTGGCTTTTGCCTGTTTTCTGCTCTCCTATGTTGAGAGCATCGCAGCGGCGCGCACATTTGCCTCAAAATATCACTACACAGTCGATCCACGTCAGGAGCTTCTGGGGTTGGGAGCCGCAAATCTAGTGGCGGCACTCGGGCACGGCTACCCTGTTGCAGGTGGATTATCGCAGTCGGCTGTCAATGAAAAGGCCGGTGCACGGACACCGCTTTCACTGATTTTTGCTTCGATCTCACTTGTAATGGTGCTCTTCTTTCTGACCGGAATGCTGCGTAATCTTCCGGAAAGTGTTCTCGCCGCAATAGTTCTTGTAGCTGTGTCCGGATTTGTGAAAATTGCTGATTTTAAACGTCTGTGGCATATTAGCCGACTTGAATTCAATGTTGCTCTTGTCGCATTTGTAGGAGTTCTGTTGCTTGGTATTTTGAAGGGAGTTGCGGTTTCAGCAATAGTCTCAATCCTCTTCCTGCTCAGAATGATGGCAAAGCCGCATGTATCCGTACTCGGCAGAATTCCCGGCAGCACCAGATTCAGCGACGCTGAGCGTCATACCCGCAACGAACGTTTCCCCGGACTATTTTTATTCCGGATTGAAGCACCCCTGCTCTATTTTAACGTAGACACCATCAATTCAACCGTACTTGAAGCAATTCACCGCGAGAGCACGACTGTCAAGCTGGCAGTTTGTGACCTTTCAACGTCACCGTATATCGATGCAGCAGGTGCCAAGATGTTGCAGCAACTTGTAGAAGAACTGGAACGGGAGAGGATTCAGTTCAAAGTAGCCGAAGCGCATGCAGAAGCTCGTGAGATCCTGCGTGCAACCGGCATCAGTGAATCATTGGGTGGAGTCAGCAGGCATACGGCTTTAGCAGATATTGTTGAAGATTTTGAACGAGACAGCAAACGTGCCGCCACTTTCATTGAAACAGAGCTCCGCTCATACACCTAACTCACGTAACACAATGCTCGTCTCTGCCTGACCATCAAGCCAGACCGACATCTCATCCACAATCTCCATCTCATCAACTTCATTACGCTGCGGCCAAATCCCCAACACCGGCGCACCGCAGAGCGAACCGATCTGATGCGGTGCCCCCTTCTCTGCCATATTGGGATGCTCAGGCATGCCGTTTATAATAACACCAGCCACACGAAGTTCCATCTGTTGTGCGGCAAAACAGGTCAAAACAGTATGGTTGATCGTTCCCAACCCAGGCCGGGCCACTACCAAAAGAGGCAGCCCCAGCTCGCGTGCCAGATCGGCGATCAACAGCCCCCCTGACAACGGCACCATCAACCCTCCAGCCCCTTCAACAATCATATAGTCGCATGAAGCCGCTAAACGGTCAAACGAAGCTTTTATGGCAGAAATATCGACCCTGACACCATCACACCTGGCTGCTTCAGCAGGAGCCAACGCCTCACGCAGACGGTACGGAGCGACATCTTCCGAAAACGGCACACCGGCCGCCTGACAGAGCAACAGGGCGTCATCCGAAACCAACTGTCCATCTTCATCACGGCAGCCACTAGTAACCGGCTTCATCACGCCAACCTTGACACCATTCATCTTCAGCAACCGGGCCAGAGTTGCCGCAACAATCGTCTTCCCTACACCGGTATCAGTTCCGGTCACAAAAATACCTCTGCTCACGCACATACCTCCACTGTCAATTCCAGATCTGTCAGCATCTGCCGGTCAAGTTCCGGCGAACGTCCGGGCTTGGTCAGATAATTACCGGTCATCATCCCGCTTGCACCAGCCAAAAATATCCAGGATTGTAACTCGCGCAGATTTGTTTCTCGTCCGCCGCAAACAGTAATATTTTTTGCGGGTAACATGAAACGATATATAGCTATTGTTTTGAGGCATTCCATCGGAGTCAGGAAACGTGCATTAGCCAGCCTGGTGCCCTCAACCGGGTCAAGGAAGTTCATCGGCACAGAATCCACATCCAGTTCCCGCAAGGTTTCTGCCATTTCAATCCGCTGCGCAAATGACTCTCCAAGCCCGAAGATGCCGCCGCAGCAAACTTCCAGGCCGGCACGCTTCGCAGCACGAATCGTTTCGACATCATCCTCGTAATCATGTGACGTACAAATGGAAGGAAAAAAGCTACGTGATGTCTCTAGATTATGGTGATAAGTAACCATTCCGGCTTCTTTTAACTTAAGGCACGTATCATAATCCATGATCCCCAGCGAACAGGATGGTTTGATAGCCATTTCCAGACTAATACTACGCACGGCACGACAGATTTTGTCCAACTCCTCACCGGGCTGAATGCCGGTGCCGCTGGTCACAATTCCGTAACATCCGGCTCCGTTCAGTTCAGAACTTTTCGCACAGCGAACGATTTCATCCTCATCAACCAGCGGATACACCGCTATGTTTGTTGAATGAGCCGAAGACTGGGCGCAGAAGGCGCAATTTTCCGGGCAGCGACCCGACTTCGCATTGATAATTGAACAGAGCGATGCTGCATTGCCTTTAAAATATTCCCGTATGCGGGACGCTTCGGCAAACAACAGATACAGATCAGATCCACTCAATTTGGATAATCTGAGCGCATCAACAGCATCAAGGGCAGCCCCAGCCAGGACATCATCAGTCATTTTTTGAACAAATTTACGCATAGTCACAAAATACCTCCGCACAACTCGATAGCACAGCAAACAAGCATTGTCAACCAAGCGCAAAAAACAGGTTAACAATGAGCTGGATTTGTGTAACCGCTATGCCCAGTCCACCTCACGGAACTAGCTTGAGCCCAGAGAAGATCATCTTCCAGATTGTGACCAGTGTAAACATCAGGTAGCAGACAAATGCAACAAGAGTGAGACGGCGCTGTATGGCGGGAACGATGCTGGACAGACTGCCGACCTTCCTGAATGGCATCAACACGCCGACCCCAATACCGGTCACTGCTCCGCCAAAGAGTGTGGCGTACAGAAGATAGCCAATGTAGCCGTACTCCTTCTGCAACAGACAGAACGGACAATGATGGGTGGGAAGTTCGTAGAAATATAGACTGATAAAAGAAAGTATTGAGGCAATGGCAATCAGAAAAGTAACGGTTACAGCAATCGAGAACAGATAGCCGGTACGCCCACGCAAGTAGAAGAACAACCCGCTTGCAAGCGTAATCGCCATGCCGGAGAAGAAGGCGATCTGCATCGCCAGATGCGGCAACGAAGCAAGATCACCGCTGAAGCTGCCGGATTCATGACTGAACAGGCTACCGCAGCAGGAGGTGATGATGTCCGGTTTTAGGCCGGCAAAATAGGCGAATAACAGACCACTCTCCAGCAACAACAGCGGCACAACCAAATTAAGCAATCTGTATTTAACCCGTATCAGCGGGTAGTCATAGCCTCTGTTGTCAGCGTGGTTTACAATCAGCCAGACCCCTGCCAGCAGGAAATTCAATATTTTGAGGATAAGGGTCGGATAACCGAAGGAGTTGACTGCGAGGGTGCCGGCAGCACACATGGCACCGGTAAACAGAGAGTGAAGATCGTCAGCGGTGTAGATAAACAGAAAAAGCGACATGAGCTCAAAACTGAGGATATAGCTCATTATTGTTGAGACCAGATAGGTTCTTCGTTCCAGCTCGAGCTGCCCTTCGCTGCCGCTGGCAGGATCCCAGTGGCCAAGAATCTTTATACCGTAATATCCAGCGAATATTCCCATCAAGGAGACCAGCAGTGCGATCAGCTGCAGCGCGAGTGCAGCAGGCTGGAGAATCACCGGCAACTCCTGCTGTTCACAACAGCACCGTCACGCATTTCAACTTGCGAATCGACCAGTAGAGAATCAAACACAATAGGGTCGTGGCTGGCGATCAGCACGCTCTTCCCCTCCCCCTTCAAGCAACCGACAATTGTCATGAATTCCTGTGACAACTTCGAATCCAGATGCGCCGTAGGTTCATCGGCAATGATAATTGATGGGTTATTAATCAGGGCTCTGGCGATGGCAACCCGCTGCAACTCTCCCCCCGAAAGCAGCTCCACCCGTTGTCCGGCAAGGCGGACAATATCGAACTGTTCAAGCAGTTTCAAGGCCCTGGCACGGAAGTCCGCCCTCCCCTCGCCGGTCGGGTAAGCAGGCAGCATGACATTTTCCAGAACGGTGATCCCTTTAACCAGATTGAACTGCTGAAAGATAAACCCGAAAGTAGAACGACGGATATCGTTCAGGAAGCGTTCCGGCAGACTGGTAATTTCAACGACTTCCACGCCATCCTGTTGAAACGGCACCGCTGCCGCCACTCCGCGCAGGAATATCCGACCCGAGGTAGGACGGGCCATACAGCCGATCATCGTCAGGAGCGACGTTTTACCGGAACCGCTCGGCCCTTTAAAAACCGTGATTTGCTTCGGATTAATCACCAGAGTGACATTGTCCACGGCGGTAAACTGATTCGCCTTGCCGCTATTGAAGCTCTTGGTAATGCCTGAAAGTTCTATCACATCAATACCTCATGGCAGCATCAGGATCGATTGTGGCCGCTCGCCAGCAGGGTATAATCGTCGCAGTTGTATAGGGGACAACCGTCAGAAAAAAGAGCACGGCAAGTTGATAGGCATTAACAACCGGCACCAGCTTAAAATTCGGATAGATCACCGACCACCCTTTGAGCACCTGGGCGAAAAGAGGCGCTGACAGAAAAAATACATGGCCGTAGGCCAGTACGACCCCCAGCAAAAATGCCGTCAAGGAGATCACTATTCCTTCCCAGAACTTGAGCAGCAGTACATCTGATGTTTCCCAGCCTATCGACTTGAGAATGCCTATCTCTTTGCGCTCCTCGGCAGAAAGTCCGGTGGCCTTATCCCAGGCGAAGATTATGAATGAGAGCAATGAAGATGCCAGTATGAGTAGTGCCATTCCACCACGCCAGTCGAAAACGGACTGATAGGTGCGCAGAATTTCACTCTTCAGGATCGGACGGGAATCTGGAAACTGAACGGCAATCTTGGCCGCAACGGTCGGCAGCTCTTTCGCGTTACGCACGCTGACAGCCAGATCGGTCGCCTGTCCGCTCGGAAAATTGAATAGCTGATGAAAGTCACGCGGCGATATGACAATCATGTCAGCCGCGATGAGGTCGGATGCGCTCGGAAATATCGTGCCGATCTCCAGCATTAGTGGTGCCTTGTCATAACTTATCAGCGGCAGTAAGTCACCAACCGCCAGGTTACGCACTTTTGCCACGCCGGCACCAATAGCTGCTTTATCCGACGTTGTATTGGGGTCGTCACTGGCCATGACAGTATAGTTGGCACCGTTCAGTGCATCATAATAATAGCCCCACAAGCGCGGGCGTACCGCTGTAACTCCCCTGATTCGGGTAATTTCAGCGGCATACTCGGCAGGCACCAGATCCTGACGACCTGCTACCAGACGCTGTACAACCATATCCGGTGCATCGTTCAGAATCATGGCAGCCTCCCTCTTCAGGGCAGTAACAAAGAACACCAGAGACGCTAGCATAAAGATCACCAACAGATACATTGTCAGTAGCGAGAGGTTTTTCACTTTTCTGCGCAGCAAGGACGCCAGAGTGAATTCAAGTATATTCAGATGTCGCTCTACGGCTCGTTTCATGGTTTATCTCGTCCATGGAGGGGCGGCAGAATCAGCGAGCCCGAAGGAAAATGTTCCAGCGCGACAGGATGTTCCTGAAAAGGTGAGTGGCGGTCGGCCATGGCCGGGTGACGAGTGTAACGTGCTTCAGTTACAAGGCAGAGATCAGTCAATTGCAGGCTCTTCAGCAGAAAACTTTGTCCTCTCAACTCAGCAACTGATAGCTGCTGCGCACGGTGAGCATGCAGCGGAAGAAGCATTAAGATGAGCAGGCCGAAGCTTGTGAACAACAGGAATTGCAGAGAGCGACGCATAGCTGCCTTAGTTGAGAGATTTGATGGTTTGTCGCGTGATCTCGTTAAAGCGAAGAATACGCTTCCCTTTGTGGTCAAGCTTGAAGGCGGTGGCGTCTTTCTCCGTACCAAATGGTATCAACTCACTTCCCATTGGCCCATAAACGTCACTGCCATAGACAAAAAAGGCGGAACGTGCATTGATTATTGTTAGAAGATAATACTCCTTCACAGACAGTGCTACGATATCTGCCTGACGTTTTTCGGGAGTATAGCGAGCTGTGTCCAAATAGTGGCTAAACATATCCTTCGGCCCGTCATAATAGGCAATTGTGCCATCCTTGAAGCGAACCGTCGCCGTCCAGTCCGGGTATTTAGCAACAAACATCCCGCAAACCGGACACTTGGCCCCAGGCGGGACGGAATCAGCACCCATTTCAGCAGCAAATGAGGACGCCACCATTAGCAGACAAAACAGTACTACTGCTGTGACGATAAGTTTCATGGAAGCTCCATTTGATGCTACTCTTTTTCAGCCTGAGCCAGCGCCTCTTTGTAGGTAGCCAGCTTACCGCCGTTTTTACTGATAAATGCAGCGGCGTCCTCTTTTGTTGCAAAAGCCCATTTCGGTGTTAGTGTCATAACACCCTTCCTGCTGCCACCGATCACCCAGGCAGCCTTTTCAGCATCAAACAGTTTTTTCGTGTTCAAATCAGCAACCTCGACAAGCTTTACCGTTTTGGTTTTGCTGGCTTTTAACTCGGTGACAACACAATGGATGCTGCATACTCCGACAGACGAACCATCAGAATAAGTGACCAGCATGCGTGAATGAGCAAATTTTTCCCGATCCATACCGCAGTGTGGACAGGCTTGGTGCTTTTTTACATCAGCGTGGATAGATTCGGCAGCAGCTCCTGCGCCATTCTGGTGACCTTCCATATGTCCGGGTTTATGTTCTGCCAGAGCGGCACCCCCGCTAAGGGTCATGTATACGGTAGCAAACAGTGCGACAAGTTTATTTTTCATGGGTTTGTTCCTTTCAAATTTAATTTTTACGGTTTTATATAACTTAATTCTGCAGTCTGCGCAAATAGTTCCAAACAGTTAGGCATGGTCTGGTTTGATTTCACGTCTATATTAGATAAAAAAAACCAAGATATGTTCTTAAACCTCCTTTCAATCTCAGGATGAATAGCTTTGACGATGACTTGTTCTGAGTGGTATGATCGCCACCAGATGCGCCTCAAATGGAGGTTAAGCTTGTTACTTATGACAATTTCGCCCACAGCAAAAACCTTTCGGACTGATTCTGTATGGTACATCCTCACTATTTCCGTTTTTATCGCTCTTGTTACTTGCACAGGTTACAGCTTGATTCATCAGCAAAAACAGTTTTTGCTGAAAGAAAAACATAAAGAAATCTCAACAATCGCCTACCTTAAGACGTCTCAGTTGGTTCAATGGCGTAAGGAGCGCTTTGCCGAAGGGGCATCAATTCGCGCAAACGCAATGATGGCACGCAGGATTAATGACTACATTTCCGGCAGAGAAAACAAAAAATTACGCCAGGAATTCAAGTACTGGATGGCAAATCTTATTGACCTCGGTGAATACAGCAAAGGCGTTCTTTTTACTCCGGATGGAAAGATAATTGCTTCCGACTCAGATCTGAATACACCACTTTCAAAGCATTATTTTGACCTGGCTGCTGAAACCGCCAAGGAACAGGAATTAATCCTTTCGGATTTTCATAGTGACGCTATTGGCAACTCATACAACATCAACCTGGCAATTCCAATCATGATCTTAAACGGCAGCCATGCTCGCTGCATAGCTGTACTTGTACTTGATATAGATCCAACCAAGCGACTTTATCCTCTCATCCAGGCATGGCCCACAACCAGTTCAACAGCTGAAACGCTACTAGTTATGCGTGAAGGGAATTCCGTTCTTTTCCTGAATAGCCTCAGACATCGGAATAAAACGGATACCCCCTTTCTGATGCCACTCACAGATCAGAATATGCCGGCGGTGCGGGCAGCTCTTGGACAGGAAGGTAGCTTTGATGGTACGGATTATCGTAACATGTCGGTATTATGTGCAATCAGAACCATACCCGGCACCAAGTGGGGTATGGTTGCAAAAATAGATTCAAGCGAAGTTTTATCCCCTCTCTCAAAGAGTATCATCCTGGTGACGATTGCAGGAGTTGTTGTAGTTACCACATTTGTTTTGGGTATATTCTTATTGAGCCTACGTAAAAGAGCTGAGACACTTCGCAAGTTGTTAGAAATGAGGAAGAAATCTGAATCTGAACTTCAGGATATCCAGGCAGGATTGGAACAACAGATTATAGAACGAACCCGTGACCTGACTGATATAAATTCACTATTACGGCAGGAAATGAATCAACGGGAGCAACTTGAACAGCGACTGCTCAGAGCCAAACGACTTGAGGCGATTGGTCAGATTGCCGGTGGTGTCGCCCACGAGGTACGTAATCCGCTAAACGCCATTCTCACTATAACCGAGGCCCTGTTCAGAGAAAAGGAGGTAGCCTCCAATCCTGAATTTGAGCCGTTTATTATGCATATTAGAACACAGGTAAATCGCCTGGTTCAGTTGATGAACGATCTCCTTGACCTTGGGAGAATAATACCGATTAGCAATCTGCAACCTATTAATTTATACAACGTATGCCGGGAAACACTTGATCTTTGGAAGTCCACCGGCATGTCAAAAAGCAAGAGTGGGTTCCTCACCTCTGACAATGACGATATATCGATTTTAGTTTTAGCTGACGGTATCAAACTTCAGCAGGTATTCTTTAATCTGCTGGAGAATGCCGGTTATCACACTCCTGTTGGCGGTAAAATAATAATGCAATTGACACACAACAACCACAGCAAGGCCAAAGACATTGCGGTCGTGCAGATAATCGACCAGGGAAGCGGCATTGCTAAAGATAAGCTATCTTACGTTTTAGATCCTTTCTATACTGACCGGAAAGAGGGCACCGGTCTCGGACTGGCGCTAGTCAAACATTTTATTGAAAACATGGGTGGAACCGTGCAGATTTGGAACAACTGTCCGCCACCGGGATGTACTGTGGAAGTTTGCATCCCGCAATTCCGGGAGGAGTTGAAATGAAACCTAATGTTTTGTTGATTGAAGACAACGCCGCTACACGCTTTGGTTTTGTCCGCTATTTTTCAAAAGATGGCTATGAAGTTTTCGAGGCGGCCAATCTTGCCGAGGCCTCAGCGGCACTAGCCGTCCGTCGTTTTGACATAATGATTCTCGACATTAACCTGCCGGATGGCAACGGCATTGATTTTATCGGTACAGCGCGGACAAACGACCTCTGTATTCCGATCATAGTTATAACCGGCCAAGGAGACATTCCTCTGGCAGTTGAGGCAATGCAGCGCGGGGCAGACAATTTCCTCACCAAGCCGGTTGATAATGCTGCACTAGCCGTATTCATGCGCAAAATGCTTGAAATTGGAGTCCTGAAAAAGCAACAATCAGCTCGAATGCGACTTGAAAAGAAATATGATTTTTTTATTGGAGAAGCCAGGGGCATGCAGGAAATACATGGCTTGGCAATAGCAGCCGCTGCCAGTGATATTCCGGTGTTAATAACGGGTGAAACAGGCACAGGAAAAGGGATGCTTGCCAGATGGATTCATCAGCAAGGGTCACGAGCATCAAATGAATGTGTTGAGCTAAACTGCTCCAGCCTGAGGGGAGAAATGCTTTCTAGAGAAATCTTTGGTAATGCCAAAGGCGCCTTTACCTCTGCCGATCAAGATCGCAAAGGACTGCTAGATATTGCCGACCGTGGGACGATGTTTCTGGATGAAATTGGTGATATGAGCATTGATGTTCAAGCGCAATTTCTCAAAGTTTTAGAAGACAAAAGTTACCGCAGACTTGGTGATGTAAAGCTGTTGAGAAGTAATTTTCGTCTGATATGCGCAACGCATCACGAGTTGGATTCATTGGTCTCTTCTGGTCAGTTTCGCCAGGACCTCATGTACCGGATTAATATAATGACTATCCATCTTCCACCTCTTAGAGAGCGCATGGACGATCTACCAGCACTGGTAGACTATCTGCTACGATCATTAGGTTCATCTTATGCGGTTCTTACTGAAGATATCATGAAGATGCTAAAGGACTATCCCTGGCCCGGCAACATCCGTGAGCTAAAGAATGTTCTCGAGCGCGCGCTGCTGCTTACACCGCACGGCACAAAAGTTCGTCAGGCACATTTTTCGAATCTGACGAACAAGCGCCTTTATCAACCTGCAACAAAGCAGCTTACCATTCAAGTAGTTGAAGAAACTCATATCAAAGCCGTATTGGAGCAGACAGGTGGCGATATCGAAAAAGCAGCAAAATGCCTCAATATTTCACGGGCAACTCTCTATCGAAGACTGAAACAGATAAATGCGTAAATAATATAATCCACAGTAAAGCACTCAATAGATTTTCCTCTTGGTTACTACAACTGTTCTTTATTTAACCTCAAGACACCTAATATCATTCTCACCACCTTGTCTCACTTTGAGACTAAGTCTCAATTAGTTATATACACATCATTATATAATTCACTAACACAATGATATCATTAGCAATATAAGCCTAACAGTTCCGGCATGATTCTTGATTAAAGCAGAATATGACTTCTCAAGAGAATCACGACAATTCACAATATGGTGACAATTTCTTGCCGGAAAAACATCGGGTTTTGATCGTTGATGATGAACCGGCAATATGTTTTGCCTACAGTAAGTTGCTCAAGAGCGAATGCTTTGGTTTTGATGTATGCGATAGTATTGATGCTGCTATTGTTTTGTTGAACAGAAATGAATATTTTGCAGTTATTTCTGATTTACGTTTTACAGGAACCAAAAATCAAGATGGTATGTTGCTTGTATCAGTAGTACGAGCAGAGCAACCATTGGCAAAAATAATCCTCGTTACCGGCCACGGCAACGAGGAATTAGAAAAGACCGCTTATAAACTTGGTGCATCGCACTACTTTGAAAAACCGGTCAAGCCATCTCTCATCTTGTCACTACTTAGGGCACTGCACCTTATTGCAGATGAACAATTGGAAAAAAACTATTTGCAGGACTTAGCAGTTGACTAAAACCAAGGCAATCTGTAACCAATATTCGAATCACCATTTTTGCACACGGAGGATGCACAATGAATTCATCTGCAATGTCCCGAAGATTACAAATAATAACCAAAAAGACAGCTATTGCATCCCTACTTTTGATAAGCACAGCACTCTATGCTGCCGAACCACCAGCTATGACAGAAGAGCAGAAGACTTTGTACGCTATCGGGCTTTCGGTATCACGCTCGCTGTCCGTTTTCAATTTGACGCCAGCAGAGTTCGAACTTGTCAAACAGGGATTAACGGATGCACAGACTGGTAAAAAAAGCAGTTTGGAACTGACTACTTATACCAGCAAAATACAGGAACTGGCAAAAACGCGTCGTAAAGTATCGGGAGAAAAACAGGTCGCAGCTGGTAAGGACTTTCTGGAGAAGGCTGCCAAAGAGAAGGGAGCATCTAAGACACTCTCTGGAATGGTTTACACCTCGCTGGTTGAAGGAAAGGGTGAATCCCCTAAGGCTGCTGATGTCGTAAAAGTCAATTATCGCGGAACTTTGATTAACGGCGAAGAATTCGACAGTTCTTATAAGCGCGGTAAACCGCTGGAGTTCAAGCTGGATAACGTAATAAAATGTTGGATCGAGGGTGTACAAAAGATGAAACCGGGCGGAAAAGCAAAGATGGTTTGCCCGCCTGACCTAGCTTACGGTGAAAATGGTGCCGGTGAAATGATTTTACCTGGAGCTACACTGGCATTTGAAGTTGAACTATTGGAATTCAAGCAGATAGAGGCCACTAGACCTGCAACTGCTGCACCTGTAAAACCAGCTGAGTCGGCTAAAAAATAAGCCTAAAAGGTGCCTGATGAGATTACAATTCATAATAATAGTACCGTTTCTTCTACTTATCCTCATGGCCATTTTCCTCCCAGCAACTTCAGCTCATGCCGTAAGCAAAAGTTACAAACGTACGGTAGAAAAATACAACATTCCCGATATTGCCCTCGTAAATCAGGATGGAAAAAAGGTACGGCTTCAGTCCTTACTTACAGGGGATTCACCGGTGGTGGTTGATTTCATCTACGGCACCTGTACTACTATCTGCCCGGTACTTTCGGCCGGTTTTGTCAATCTGCAGGGCAAGCTTGCTGTAACCAGCCAGAAAGCCCGACTGGTGTCGATCACCATTGACCCGGAAAATGATACCCCAAAAGTACTGAAAGAGTACCTGAAACGCTATCACGCCAAACCGGGATGGGATTTTTTAACTGGTAGCCGGACCGATATAGACATCGTGATGAGGGCCTTCAACGCCTACATCCCGGATAAGATGTCACATTATCCGTTGAACATGATTCGCTCTCCAAAAGACGGCAGCTGGATACGTTTATTCGGAATTATGAGTTCTCGTGAGTTTATGGAAGAGTACCAAAGTGCAATAGTGAAACAATAACTCAATTCTGAATTTTATTGGTGAATCATGAAACACCATTACTCAACCGTGAGAATTACCTTTTTAATCTCAGTACTTATTGTCCTGCTCTTTTTTCTCACGGTAACTTCACTGTTTGCGGCAGCTCCACTTCCTCAGGCTGAAATAATGCGTCTTGGCGAGAGGATGTACCGCGAGGGAATTCTCCCCTCCGGAACTCCCATGCCTGCTTTCATCCGGGGCGATATCGAGGTTGACAGCAGATCTTTTTCCTGCTCCAGCTGTCATCTCCGCGCCGGACTCGGTTCTTTTGAGGGTGGAGTGGTTACCCCGCCAACCACAGGAAACAAACTCTACAAACCGTATCGACGCCCACCATCATTGGGTGACAAAAGCGACCAGGCCGGACGCTTTATCTATGCCAAAACCGTATTGGAACGGCCGGCCTACACCCGTGAATCTTTGGCAACCGCCATGCGTTTCGGCACAGACCCGTCAGGGCAGACTTTCAATGACGTCATGCCACGCTATCCACTATCAGACCATGACATGTATATTCTTATTAGCTATCTGGAAGAACTCTCTTCAAAGCCTTCTCCAGGGGCCAACAGCGGGGAATTTAAATTTGCAACCATTATTAGCGACGATGTGAACCAGGAAGACCGCCAGACCCTTCTAATGCCTCTTGAAAAATTTATTGCCCAAAAAAACCAGCAGATGGGAATGTACAATGATTTCATAAAATTTGGCTATACTCCCACAGCAGATATGCAATTCGCTTTTCGCAAAGCATCTCTGGATATTTGGGAACTGAGAGGCCCACCGGAAACTTGGAAAGAACAACTTACAACCTACCAAAACAACAATCCGGTTTTTGCTGTACTTGGTGGCATATCCAACCTTGATTGGCGCCCTATTCATGACTTCTGCGAGGCAGAGCGACTGCCCTGCCTCTTCCCAATCACCGATTTTCCTGTAGTATCCGAAACTGGATGGTATACGTATTATTTCAACAAAGGCTATGCTCAGGAAGGAGAAGCCGTTGCTAGCTATCTCAATCGCCTTGAAACTCTCCCGATAAGAACCACTATTCTTCAGATTATTCAGGACTCCCCAGTTGGCAAGACGCTGGCATCCGGTTTTCAGAATAGTTGGAACGAACTGGGACGACCAGCAGTAATCACCAAGACCTTAACCACAAATGAGCTCCGAAATAAGGCAACACTAGGTAAACTCCTGAAAAAATATAAACCCGGTGTGCTACTGCTCTGGACAGACGCTGAACTGCTGACGAACCTGCCAAAACTAATATCTCAGCTTTCTGACCCGAAGATGGTTTTTGTATCCTCTGGATACCTTGGCAATAAAACTTCAACTATTGTGGAAGCTTCTCGAAACAAGGTTTATATCACTTTCCCATTCCGACTGACGCCTTATGTTGGCCCCAAAACTGGCGGCTTTGACGCCAAGGTGCCTATCTTGACAGGCAGCAAAGATTTTGGTGATCGCAGGATTGCTTCTCGCAGCACAACAATGTTGCAGCAGGCAACTTTGCAAGGGCTTAATCTGATTTACGATAACCTGCAGAGGGATCATCTATTTGACGTCATGAGCATGCAAATGGATGTTGTTGTTAGAGATTATGAACGGCTCAGCTTCGGCTCAGGACAACGTTATGTTTCAAAGGGATGCTATATTATTCAACTCGGTCCGGGAGTAGAACCGACCCTGCTGCCTAAAAGCGGATGGGTTATTCATTAGTACGATATAAGTTGTTTTCTGCGTTTTTTATGCAAAAATTACTTTGTTAACGTACTTATCCTGTTTATTAGGGTTAATACGTTGAGACAAAAATCTCATATTGAGACAAGTGGCAGCCTGGTTTTCAGGCATTACACATAAAATTACGTTATTTTAGCTAGATAGCTCACCATAATATTCGGCACACTTCCTGCTTTTACTTCAAAATAGATCTACAAACGTATATCAAAGTGTTAAATATATCCAAAGGAGAGCAACATGAAAAATAAAAATGTACTAATGATTTGGATAATTGTCATGGTATCAGCACTATCGTCGCTGGCTGGTGGAATTGTATTTGCGGGTACTGTTGCTCCTTTGACACCTGAATTGGCTGCAAAGAGAGAGACGACCCGCAAACAGCTTGAACAGCGCGTTACGTCTGAAAAGCTGAAGGCCGCTGCTGAAGCTCTTAAAGCTGAAAGACTAAAAGTTCACCAAGCCCGGCAAGCCGTACAGAATATTACTCCTCCAGTCATGGAAAACAAATAGGTACAGCAAATAAAGTATAAGGAGAGAATATGATAAATCGTGACAGAGTTAAACTTTGGCGATTAGGCATTGTGTTGGCAATCCTTTGCTTCGGCAGTATGCCACAGCTTGCCGGAGCAGTTCCTCAAATTCCGACCAGCCCTGTAACCGGCTATCTCTCAAATGGTGAGACTACACGTACCCCGGATTATTACACAACTGCCAACTGGGCAAACAGCCCCCCATTGGCCAAGTTTGTCGATACTCTTCCCGGCCTTGGGAGCGGTAAGGCAAATAATCTTGGTCAATATTTAACTATCGGAAAGCCCGACATAACAACTTATCCCGGTTCCGATTATTATGAAATTGAGCTAAGAGAATTCAATCAGCGTATGCACTCAGATCTGCCAGCCCCAGGAACCCTGTTGCGCGGTTATGTGCAGGTCAATAGAGGTACTAATCTCTCGGCCGGCACTTTGCCCAGCCAGAATAAATGTGGTGCCGATCAGCATGCATGCACAGCCGCCGACACCGCCGCCGGGATTGGAATAGCGCCAGATCCGATTCGTTATTTGGGGCCTACGTTAGTTTCAGAAAGAGATCGTCCGGTGCGTATAAAGTTCACGAACAAGCTTCCGATAGGCTCAGCTGGCGATCTTTTTGTTCCTACTGACTTAACTGTCATGGGAGCGGGTACCGGTCCGGCTAATGTGGACGGTTCTCCTTGTAACAACACTGCTGATGGCAACACCTGTGCAAGCTACACCCAGAACCGGGCAACAATTCATTTGCATGGTGGGCGCACCCCCTGGATCAGTGACGGTACACCCCATCAGTGGATTACCCCTGCCCTTGAAATAACTCCCTTCAAAAAGGGCGTCAGTGCTCAAAATGTACCTGATATGCCAGATCCTGGTGATGGCTCAATGACATTTTATTACACCAATCAGCAAAGTGCCAGGTTGATGTTTTATCATGACCACGCCTTCGGTACTACGCGCCTCAACGTCTATGTTGGTGAAGTCGCCGGTTACCTCATTACAGACCAATATGAGCAGGATCTTATAGCTCGCGGTATAATCCCGCCAGACCAGATTCCACTAATCCTTCAGGACAAGACCTTTGTCGATGCAACACCAACGGCACATCCGGTGTCAGGTGTAATTACTCCTAAAATCAGGATCACTGACCCGCTGTGGAATTGGGGCAGCGGTACTCTTAACGGAGGCGACAGAGCGCCGGTTACCGGCGATCTCTGGATGCCGCATGTCTACATGCCTGCCCAGACTTCCACCGCGGGTATCGGTGGTGTCAATCCTTTTGGACGCTGGATGTATGGGCCATGGTTTTATCCCGCAACTGTTGTCACCAAGGGACCGGTAGCCAACCCTTATTATGACCCTAATTGCAGCAGTTCAAACCCACTGGAACTTGCCCAGTGCCAAACCCCAGGTCAACCTGAAAAAATCCCGGGGACACCCAACGTCTCGATGGGCATGGAAGCGTTTCAAGACAGCGCAGTAGTCAACGGCACAGCATTTCCTTCCCTAACTGTAGATGCGAGAGTATATCGCTTCCGTATCTTAAACGGTGCCAGCGACCGGTTCTGGAATCTGTCATTCTATGAAGCTGATCCAACGCAGATAAGCCTTGACCCACGTCCTGCATCGCGTCTGACTGAAGTTAAAATGCTGCCGGCATCACCGCATCTTGCCGCACAGTATAACTGGCCAGAATTCTGGCCAGTTGATGGCCGCGACGGCGGAGTACCTGACCCGGCCTTCAAGGGACCAAGCTTCCTGCAGATCGGCACCGAAGGTGGCTTTTTGCCTCAGCCAGTAGTGATTGATCCACAGCCAATCACCTATAACATTGATCCAACCGCCTTTTGGGTAGGTAATGTTGATAAGATGGGCCTTGCTCTGGGACCTGCCGAGCGGGCTGATGTGATTGTCGATTTCAGTAAATATGCAGGTAAGACACTGATCCTATACAACGACGCTCCGGCCGCCTGGCCAGCCAGGGTGGCTGGTTATGACTATTACACCGGAGCCCCTGATTCACGCGATTCCGGCGGTTTTGGTACTGGCGGTGTATTTAACAAGATAACTGGCGCCTGGGAGGGTGGTACAGGACCATTAATCGGTTATGCCCCGAACACTCGAACCGTCATGCAGGTTATAGTTCGCCCAGTACGAACTGTTGTGGATAATAAGTATACCTTCAATAGGGCTGACCTGGAAAAAGAGTTTACAGCCGCAACACCCGTCACCGCCATAAACCCTGATAAAAAGACTCTTTTCGAGAGGGCCCAGGAACCTATCATTGTTGGCCAGGCCGCTTATAAGGATGCTTATCCTAACTCCTACTTCCCGCTCAACTTCCCCTGGGAGGGAATTGCACAGATCAACGATAGCTATCTAAAATTTGTGACCCTGGCAGGTGAAGAGGTGACAGCGCCGACACACCCTAAAGGAATTCATGATGAAATGGGCGCTTCATTTGACCCCGTCTATGGCCGGATGAGCGGCAACCTGGGAATGCAGTTACCTAACCCTACAACATTGAATGCGCTGTTGATACTTTACGGTTTTTCCGATGTTCCAACTGAAAATATTAATAACTCCACTCAGGTGCATGTTACCGTTTTATCTTCCGGGACTCAGCTGGATCCGTTCCTTGGAGTGGCATCAAATCTTAATGATGGCACCCAGATCTGGAAAATCTCCCATAACGGTGTTGATACCCATCCGATCCATTTTCATATCTTTGATGTGCAGTTGATCAACCGAGTTGGCTGGGATGGGCAAATCCTGATGCCTGAGCCGAACGAACTGGGCTGGAAGGATACCGTCAAGATCAGTCCGCTCGAAGACACCATTGTTGCCGTACGACCCCGCGCGCCTGCGCTACCTTTTGGTATTACCAATAGTCTGCGCCCTCTTAACCCGGCGATTCCGATTGATTCTGCGATGGGTTTCAATGGCACCCCCTCTTCAGGGAGTAATTGGCCTATACCATTAAATAATGGTACCACCGGATCAGGTTTCAGCAGTATCGACTGGAAAACAGGTCAAGCCTACGTGGGGACACCCACATATCCGTACCTGAATTATAAGGGAGTTGTTACCAACGTCCTTCACAATTTTGGATGGGAATACGTGTGGCACTGCCATATCTTAAGCCATGAAGAGATGGACATGATGCGCCCGGTTGTCCTGAATGTTGCCAGCAGTGTTCCGGATGCACCGTCGATCAAGTCAGTTGCGGCTGGTGTCATCTCGTGGACTGACCCTACACCGGTCGTCTACGCTGATCTTGCTACGTTTGGCAACCCTAAAAATGAAATTGGTTACAATGTGTATCGCTCCATCGACGGCACAAGCTTCACCAAGCTAAATACCGCTGCTCTACCGGCTAACAGCACGAGCTATACCGATACAACGGCGGTTACTGATACAGCTTACGTCTACAGGGTTGATGCATTTAATGCGAGTGGCACTACCCAATCACCAGTGGCCAGTATGAGTGCAATTGTTGTTACTGCCAATGGAACATTCAACTACGCTAATCGGCCTTTTTTAAACCAACTGTCAGCAACAATTGTTCTTCCGACAGGAGTATCTATTGCCTCTGTAGAGTTTCTTGTTGACGGGGCATTGGTAGGCACAGGGACTACTATAGGGACAACCTCAACCCTGACTTCCTGGAATCCAACCGAAACCGGCGCCCACAGCATTACAGCCAGAGTGACAAATAATCTAGGCGCAGTTAGTGTTTCTTCTCCAGTCATTGTCACCGTCATCGGTACTTTTACGGCTGATTTTACCGTCAAGGGTTCAGCCAACGGTTCCGATATCGGCTACTGCGAAACCATTACCTTTAGTAGTACTGCCACCGGTACACCAAACTCCTATACCTGGACAATTAACAACAGTGGTTCTTTTACATCAGGTGCTGCCACCAGTACAGCCACGGCAACCCTTGTTCCCGGCACCTATCTTGTAACTCTGTCTGTTGTAGGAAGCGATGAAACAGAAAACTTCCGGGTCACAAAGAGTGTTAAAGTTGTCAACCACAACCCGACAGCAATACCCGGCGCTACCCTTTATACTATTTTTCCTGGTGACACTTTGGCGCTAACCGGCTCAGGAACTGACCCTGACACCTGCGACACTCTCTCATTCGCATGGAATATTGACAACATAGGCCAATACGAACTCACTGGCGCCAACCCGGCCCCAATCCCCAACAATGCACTAAATTCGTTATTAGGGAATGGTACCCATACTATTACGTTTAAGGTAACGGATTCAAAGGGTGGTGTCGGGACGGCTACTACGATGATATCTATTGAAGAAAAAGACGGCCTGATTCCCGGATATCAGACACATCTGACGAGCGCCCTGCGTGCTTTACAGATCACCAACGGCAAGATTGCCCCTACAGCACTGGAACTTGCACACGGAGATGTTGCTCCTTATTTCGGCAGCGCTTCACACCCGGATGGCAAAATAAACCTGGGTGATGTATCCGTATTATTGATGCGTGCCGTTGGAAGCATTCCCGGATTTTAACCTAAACTCACTAAAGAAGGGAATTTAACCATGAAAAGATTTCTAGCTATATTTTGTTCAATTGCATTCTTATCAGTGCCGCTAGCAGGGTGTGGTGGCGGTGGCGGAACACCGGGGCCAACCGTAGCTACCACCAAAATGTATCTTTTTGGGACTATGTCATCGGCATCAGCAGGTGGAAGTGCGGGCATTATGAATAGCATCAATACTACCGTATCTGCATTGCCAGAAGGAATGATCCTTACTTCCATAACTCCATCTGGGGCTGCTGTAGACGTACCAGTTAGTAATGCCAGTTGGGCATTCATTGGGGCCACCAGAGATCTTTCCATTAGTCTGCTCAACACCACTGATATTTCCGTTAAAGCCGATTCAACCAGCAATGGCGGCAAAGGTATCGAATTGGCCACACTAAATTTTACTCTTACCGGTGGTGCCACTCCACCCTTACCAACACTAGGGGCCGACACAACAGTTTTCCAATACAGGTCTCCTATGAGCACAAATTATCTTAACGGTTGCATAATTAATTTCACTACTACCTATCATTAACAGCCGTATTATTAATTTAAATGGACCATAACTGGCGGTGGTGTCTCAGACATTACCGCCAGTTTTGTTATTGCAAATCATCATACAAAATGCCACGCTTGAAACCAAGCACATGCTCGGATATACTGGGCACATCATTTGATATTATTAAATTTGATCAGAGGTTTAAATGACATACTATCTCAGAACGATCTTTACCGCGTCAGCTTTATTTGTCATGTTAAGTGCCACACTTGCCTTAGGTGCATCAGTCACATTCACATCATCAGCTTCAGGGGACTACCTTATTTTGGGCAACAATATGGACGGTGTTGCCGGAATTCAGCTCAATGTTACCTACGACAAGGCTTCATTGGCTACCCCAACGGTTACCCAGGGTGGTCTTGTTTCCGGGGCAATGCTTGCCGCAAACACTACGCAACCTGGTATTATCAAGATCGCAATCGTCAGTACACGTACTTTTTCCGGGAGCGGCCAGATTGCAACAATTTCTTTTGCTTCAAAAACCGGAAATGGTAGAATTACATCAATTACAACCAGTATGATCGACAGCAAGGGCTCCGCTCTTGCATCTTCCGTAAACAGTCCAGCTAGCACTGAAAACAGCTTGTCCGCCGATATCCCGTTCAGCCAGCCGTCATCAACACAGTTGCAAAGCACTTCTGTGTCTGCGGCTTCTAGCTCCACCACAACTCAAACCTATCCAGGAGTAGTAACATTACCGACAGATCTGCAGCAAAGAACCGATTTACCGCCCGTTCCCTCTTCATCTGCTACTGTTTACCCCGGAGAACCAGTTGAATCTCAAATTGCTGAACAGATAAAACCATCAAATAAGTCCGCTTTTGATACAACAGTTGGAGAAACACCAGAATTTGTCGTCTACAAGGGGGTTTTAGAGCGATTTGAACAATATAACGGAAGAAAAGACCTTTCAACAATAGTGACACTCTTTGCTAAGGATGTGGTCCCAACTGCCCACCAGGAACCTGTAATACTGTTGAGTGACGGCCAAAGTCAAGCGACACTGACAGTTGATATCCCTGCAAAAACAAGCTCTTCACCTAATTTTGCTGTAAATGGCGGCAAACTGATCTCTTACAAGCAGGATAAGCAGAGCATAGGGCACTGGATGATTGAGGTTTTGCCTGATGCCGGTGCTGTCAGAACCACTGTAATAATAATTTCCGAAGCAGAAAGATTTGAATTCCCTCTTACCGTGGCCCCACCAGTAAAGACCACGCTTACATTGGACGAATCTGGTTGGAACAGGTTTTTAAAGGAGGTTGGTACAACAAAAACGCCGCTGCACGATTTGAATAATGATGGAGTGCGGAATTATGTGGATGAATTTATTTTTGTTGCCAATCACCTTGCAAAAAAAACAATGTCGCCAAAACCAGTATCAACTCCAAATAAATCTGCAAAATAATTGCAACCAGACAAAAAGAAAAAAGCCGCCCAATTATGGACGGCTTTTTTACATTCAAGGTAGTCGTATAGATTTCAACCTGTCATGGAAATAACTTCCTCATAGGTAGTTACCCCTTCCAACATCTTGTTAATGCCAATTTCACGCAGAGTGACCAACCCTTCCTGCTTTGCGGCTTCAACAATCATAGCAAGCTCAACAGAACCTGACACCAAGGCCTTCAATCTATCATTCAAATCCATAACCTCAAACAGTCCACTGCGCCCCTTGTACCCGGTACCACGGCACTCCTTGCACCCCTCTCCTTCCCACACAGCGTATGACTTTTCCGGCAACTGCAGATATTCACATTCGTCCTGAGAAAGCGTGCGGGCTTTTTTGCAGTGAGGGCATATTTTGCGTACCAGACGCTGGGCCACGATGCCAAGCAAAGTTGCGGAAATCAGAAACGGTGGGACACCAAGATCATGCAGCCTGATGATTGTAGATGCTGAATCATTTGTATGCAAAGTAGAAAGCACCAGATGCCCTGTAAGAGCCGCTTGAACAGCATTTTCTGCGGTTTCACGGTCGCGAATTTCACCGATCATTATGATGTCCGGATCCTGCCTGAGAATATTTCGCAGAATGCTATCGAAACCGACGCCAATGCCCTGTTGCACACCGATCTGATTGAACTCCTCCATGACCATCTCGATAGGATCTTCAACAGTGACAATATTAACCTCCGGCGAAGAGAGCGACCGAAGTGATGAATATAGAGTGGTTGTCTTACCGCTACCGGTCGGACCGGTCACCAATATGATACCATTCGGACGACGAAGAAATGAGTTATAGAGAGTTAATTCGCGGAGATAAAACCCCATGCTGTCTAAATCTTGCAGAAGGATATCCGGATCAAAAACCCTTATGACAACCTTCTCACCAAAGGCTACCGGCACGGTAGAGACGCGCAGTTCGATATCCTTGTTATTGAAATTTGTCTTGATGCGGCCATCCTGAGGGCGGCGTTTTTCGGCCAGATCCATGCGGGAAAGCATCTTGATGCGCGAGACAATAGGGGCATGCAGAGGTTTTGGAATGGCATGAATATTGTGCATTACGCCGTCGATACGGAAACGGATCAGCGAAGTTTCTCGTTTTGGTTCGATGTGGATATCGCTGGCGTGCTGTTCAAACGCGTAGTTAAGAAGAAATTCGACTGCAGAGACCACATGCTTATCGGTCCCTTCAATTTCCTGATAACCTTTAAGTTTAAAGAATTGCTCCAGATTACCCAGATCTATCGACGTTGACGCCTCTGCCTCAGCAGCTATGACTGATGCACGGAATCCGTAGAACTCACGCAATATCTTCAAAATATCACTTTTTGAGCTGAGTACACGCCTGATTTCCAGGCGCCTGGCCGATGCCAGTTCGTTTACGATAGCTTCATTGAACGGGTCAGCCACAGCCACAGTGATGATGCCATTTGACTCCCCAACGGCAACTATCAGGTTTTTTAGAGCAAAAGGTCGGGGAATATGATCAGTAACAACATGCAGATCAAGCTTGAGAGGATCTATCTTAAAATACGGGAGTCCAGTGGCGGATGCCAGCGCATCCGTAATAGCATCCTCTGAGAGAAGATTCCCCTGCGATCCATTTATTTCCAGATTGAATGAAGCGAGCACTTCGGCAGGAGAAACAAGTTCGTCACCGGCACGGGTTCTACGCGATATGCCGGAACGATGATGAGAAAAAAGGCGTGATTCTTGGGTCTTTCCGCGGGACAGTACATCCTTAAGCTGGTCACACGACAACAACCCGCGACGTTCCATCAGGCGAGCCAGATTTTCAAAAGTCAGCTTTTTAGGATTCGGCATAATTCCCGTCAAGTATGAGATTTATTCTTTTTGAGCGCTTCTGCCTTCTGGGTTTCTATTCGCTTTGCTACTTCCGCGACTACCTGCTCGGCTGAATAGCCGGTCTTGGCTGCAATCTGCGCGACAACAGCCGGTTCTGACTTAAGAACTTCGTTAATGCTCCGATCACGGAGAACAGCGACTGAAGGGGTAACACCCTGATAGGCATTCATAGTCGACAGAAAGTTTCTGTACATTCTAAATCCCATCCATATCAGCAATAGCAATGGGACAATATCATCCAGCCAGTAATCGAAGCTGCGCAGACGGACCATTTCTCCGGCCAGTAGGCCGGCTGAAGCAACCAGCAGGCCGAACATATTGCCTATAACGCGATATTCAATATCGTCAGGTATTTTTATTTCAACAGTTTTTGCCACGCCCTACCCTTATGAACAAATCGATATATACCTTGTTAATTCATCGGCAGATTAATGTTTTTCTACAGGTTTTTTACGTCGATTCATTACAAAGGATTGTAATCGGTCCATGTAGTAATAGACCACCGGAGTTATATAGAGTGTTAATAGCTGGGATACCAGCAAACCACCAACAACAGCCAAACCAAGGCCTCTGCGGGACTCTGCCCCGGCGCCGAATCCGATTGCAATCGGGAGAGTCCCCATCAGAGCTGCAAACGAGGTCATCATGATTGGACGAAAACGGACCAGACAGCCTTGATATATAGCGTCCATCGGGGATTTCCCTTCATTTCGCTGTGCCTCTAGAGCAAAATCGATCATCATGATGGCATTCTTTTTAACAATACCGACCAGCATGATGATACCTACGAATGAATAGAGGTTGAGGTCTTTACCGAATATCAGCAACGTGATCAAGGCGCCAAAACCGGCTGATGGCAGACCTGACAGGATCGTCAGCGGGTGTATATAACTTTCATACAAAACACCCAGCACAATGTAGATTACCAAAATCGCGATGATCAAAAGTAGTGCCAATCCCTTGGTAGATGCTTGATAAACCTGGGCCGTCCCCTGGAATCCGGTAGTAATGGCTCCCGGCAGTGATTTAGCCTCTTTCTCTACAGCCGCTACAGCATCACCAAGAGGAACATCCGGTTTGAGATTGAAGGAAATAGTCACCGCTGTAATCTGTCCCAGATGGTTAACAGACAGCGGCCCAAGGTTATTTTTCAGGGTGCCCAAAGACGACAGTGGCACAAGTTGACCTGAGTTAGAGCGTACATAAAGCAGCCCCAGTGATGTCGGGTCAAGCTGATACTGAGGTTCCAATTCCATGATCACCTTGTACTGGTTGGTGGGGGAATAGATCGTGGTGGCCTGACGTGAGCCGTAGGCCGAATAGAGTGTGTCCTCAATCTGCTGGGCGGTGATCCCCATGGCTGCGGCCCGGTCACGGTCAATGTTCAGGTTCACTTGGGGATTCTTGATCTGCAGATCGCTGGTGACGTCCTGCAGCATCGGCAGACCGCGCACCTTCAACTCGAAGGCAGATGCCTGGCGGTAGAGTTCTTCCGTATCCGGGCTCTGAAGTATAAATTGGTAACTAGCCTTTGATGTGGTGGCTTCAAGTTGGATAGGGGGCGGATTCCGCATGAACATCAAGATGCCCGGAACCGATGCAACCTTTGGGCGCAGTCTCTGAATGATCTGATCGGCATTTAAGGTTCGTTGATGTCGCGGCTTAAGCTTCATGAAAAAGAAACCGGAATTGGATCCGACCCGCGTCCCGCTGGCCCCTACCGACGACATGAAGGCCTCCACGTTCGGTTCCTGAAGGACAATGTCAATCAGCTTTTTCTGCTGGATCTTCATCTCCTCGAAGGAAACCCCTTGAGCTCCCTCGGTGGTAGCGAAGATCGCGCCAATGTCGTCAGGCGGCAACAGACCCATCGGCATCACGGTAAAAAACCAGACCGTAACGATCATCATGGCAAACGTAATTACCACTGTCGTGCGGCGGTAACGGAGAATCCTGGACAGGGACCGTTCGTACATATGTAGCATACCGTCAAAAAATCGCTCCATGGAATTATACAGGCGACCGTGCCTCTGTTCAGAAACTGGCTTCAGGAAACGGCTGCAGAGCATGGGGGTCAGGGTAAGCGACACGACCCCTGAGATCAGGATGGAAAAGGTGATGGTCACGGCAAACTCATGCAGCATCCTGCCAAGCATCCCGGCCATGAAGAGCACCGGGATAAAGACCGCCACCAACGAAATGGTCATGGAGAGGATCGTGAAACCAATCTCCTTCGATCCCCGCAAGGAAGCATTCATGGGCGATTCGCCATGCTCCATATGGCGGACGATGTTCTCCATCATGACGATGGCATCATCCACAACAAAACCGACCGACAGGGTCAGGGCCATCAGTGTAATGTTATTAACCGAAAAACCGAGGGCATACATGACCGCGAAGGTACCGATGATTGAGAGCGGCAGCGCCAAACTGGGGATCACCGTGGCCGAAAGGTTGCGCAGGAAGAGGAATATCACAAGGATGACTAGGGAGATGGTCAGCAGCAGAGTAAACTTCACGTCCGTCACCGATTCACGGATCGTATCCGTGCGGTCGAAGAGGACATTTAGATCGATCGAGCCTGGCATCTGGCTGCGAAATCCGGGCATCTGCTGTTTGATGCTGTCCACCACCTCGATGGTGTTGACCCCGGGCTGGCGCTGGATGGCCAGTACGATGGCACGGGTGGAGACCCCCTTGGTATTGTACCATGCGGCGATCTTGTCGTTCTCGACACTGTTGGAGACAATGGCGATATCCGAGAGTCGAATCGGTGCGCCGCCACGGTAGGCCACAATCAGCGGCTTGAAGGCATCCGCGTTATAGAGCTGTCCGCTGGCCTGGATGGTAAAGGTCTGTTTGGCTCCCTGTAATCCGCCGGTCGGCAGATTTACGTTCCACTTGTCCAGGCTGGCCGCTACCTCATCCAGGCCGATCTTTCGACTGGTCAGGGCCTTGGGGTCGAGTTGCACCCGTACCGCATACTTCTGGGAACCGTAGACCAGAACCTGAGCCACACCGTTGATCATTGAGATGCGCGGAGCGATAATCGTATCGGCAAATTCGTTTACATCCGACAGCGGCAATGTGGGCGAACTTAGGGCCAGGTAGAGTACCGGCTGGTCGGCCGGGTTGACCTTCTGGTAGGACGGGGGAGTCGGCATGTTCTGGGGAAGCTGCCGGGCTGCCTTAGAGATGGCCGACTGCACATCCTGGGCCGCCGAATCAATACTCTTTTCCAGAGTAAACTTGAGGGTGATGACGGAAATTCCCTGACCATTGGTCGAGGTCATGTAATCCAGGCCGGCAATCGTTGAAAACTGCCGTTCCAACGGGGTGGCAACAGACGATGCCATCGTTTCAGGGCTGGCTCCCGGCAAATCTGCTCTGACTTGAATCGTAGGGAAATCAATGCTCGGCAGATCGTTGACCGGCAGCAGCCGATAGGCAAACAGACCGAAGATCATAACCGCCAGCATAACAAGGCTGGTCATAATGGGACGTTTTATGAAAAGTTCGGAAATATTCATTTCCCGGCAGCTCCGTTTCCTTGGTTTTTCTCTCCCCCCTGTACTTCAACCTTGCCACCCGGAATCACCCGCATCTGACCGTCAATAACAACCTGTTCACCGGACTGCAGACCCTTCTCTATGACGGTCATCCCCTGAGAAACCGGACCGGAGATAACCTGTCGAATTTCCGCTGTAGCGTCCGACTTGACTACAAAGACAAACTGACCATTCTGCCCGGTCTGGATTGCCTGGCTCGGGACAACAACGGCATTATTCTTCATGCCCAGTACTATGGAGATATTGGCGAACTGGCCGGGCCAGAGCTGCTTATTGGCATTAGCAAAAAGCGCTTTGAGCCTGATGCTACCGGTAGTTGGATCCACGCTGTTGTCAAAGAACGAGACAATACCCTTCTCCCTGATGCCTGTTGTTCCAGGCACCTCGGCCTCTACAACTATCCTGCCACCGGTCATAAGACGCTTCACCTCCGGCAACTCCTTTTCAGGTATGCTGAATGAGGCATGTATGGGAATAAGTTTGTTAATAGTCACCAATACCGTATCATTGGCTTTGACCACGTTGCCACGATCAATAGCAAGCACACCAAGACGACCGCTAATTGGGGAAGTAATAGTACAGTAGGCCAACTGTTCCCGCGCGCTGTCTACCGCAGCAACATCAGCAGCCATATCGGCAGCCGCAGACTCAGCCTTGGTACGGTAACCTTCAGCCTGTTCCTGGGTTACTATGCCATCTTTGACTAACTGTGAATAACGCAAATAGTCCTTCCCGGCATTATCCATGATAACCTTATCTCTAGTCAAAGTAGCTTCAGCCTTTCGTATGGCGGCTTGATAGGCGCGAGGATCAAGTTGAAACAGCAGCGCACCTTTCTGCACGTCCTGCCCCTCTCGAAATGCAACCTTGGTTAACTCACCACTAATCTGGGTCCTGACAACAACACTTTCAGATGCCTCGATGGTACCAATTGCCTTGATCACCACCGGTACATTCTGTTGAGACGCTGTAGAAACCTTCACGAGTGCTGGCGGACGACCCTTTGGCTTTTCAATTTTTTTTGAACAGCCTGACATGACAACACATGACAGGCTAATAGCGGCTAGAATATTGGCACTTAAATTCATTAATTTGTGAATATCCATACGGAACTCCATTATATTGGCTGTGTAAAAAGTATTTGGAGTATATAACAGCATACAAGTGAGGATGTACTAAAATTGTGTTACTAAATGTGGTGATTGACCCACAGCATCCGCTTTGTTAGACTGCTGTCAATAAATTTACGGGAGGGTTATATGAAAAGATCGTTATTGTGCGGAGTGGTTACGGCTTCACTGGCACTTGCTGCATCACCGACACTGGCTGCTGACATCAGTTTTTCATCAGGCATCACCCAAGATGCCTTTAAAAGTCTAAGCAAGGAAGCCGGTCCCGCATTTGGCTTCAGAAACATGGCGCCAGCTGCTCCTCTCGGCATTACAGGTTTTGATATTGGCGGCGAAGTAAGTGCCATGAGTATTGATAAAAACAGCAGTTACTGGAGTTCCGCTTTTAAAAATGATGCTCCTTCATACCTTATTATTCCGAAAATAAGAGTTAGAAAAGGGCTGCCTTTAGGCATCGATGTTGGCGCTATGTACTCCTATATTCCCGACAGTAATGTCAAATTGTATGGTGCAGAATTGAGTAAATCAATTCTTGATGGCACCCTGGCAACACCGGCGGTAGGTGTACGTGCTACCTACACTAAATTGGCCGGTGTTGATGATCTCGGGCTGCAGACTTATGGACTTGACGCCTCCATTAGCAAAGGTTTCCCATTTATAACTCCATATGCCGGAGCCGGTATGATGTGGATAAACAGTGAAGCAAAGGGTAATTTAAAGTCAAAAACTAAAATCGATTTTAATATTGACCTCAAAAGCGAAACCACATCAGTACCACGTGTCTTTGGGGGTCTTAAACTTTCGCCGTTTCCTTTACTTGGTATCACAGCTGAAGTCGAATACGCTGTACGCCCTATATATTCTTTGAAGGCGGCTGTCGGCTTTTGATATTATTCCTACAATCTGTATTAACATGTATAGTGGATTTATATTATTGTACTTTATAAAGAAACCCCCGAGTATTTTCAAATAACTCGGGGGTTTCTTTACAATAGACATCTGTTGGCAAGCTTCACAACACTATCTTTGCTATTAAACAACTAATTCACATTATATTTATAGGTTGTTACAACTCCTCCTGGTGATGTTACTGTTACTTTTAAGACACCACGTCCAACAGGTGCAGTACCATCGTCTGTCAAAATTACATTCAATATAACACCAGAGTTAGCTGAAGAATTGGGGAATGTATAATCATCTGATGTTAGTTTAATTAAGTCAGTTACACTCGTATAAGTAAAGGCAACTTTAGTACCTGCTGGCATAATATTACCATTTACATCACTAACAATAATGTCACAGGAGGTTGAACCTGCAAGGCCAACCACTATGGGGTTACCACAACTGTTAGAAACCACTGCAGCGGAACTCGCCATTACAATTGTAGAATTACTGAACACATGTTTTGATTTTGGAGCGCCAACATATGCTATTCCCTGCAGTACCCCATTATAATAGCCGTCAGGTCCATTAAATACACCGTCACTATTGAAATCAATATAAGGTTCATTAGAATCCCTGATACCGTTCTCATTGTCATCCCTAAAAGCTTCTGAATCATCAGAAAACTCCCCAGCGTCAGCTACACCATTTCCATTATAATCAATAAACGTCTCTTCACCCACAGCATAAGCTAATATACGTGCTCTTCCATTTGCCGGCCTTGGATTCTGACTAGTCCAATTAACAGAGCAGGCACCTGCAATTGTCGTACAGGAGGGCTGAATACTACCTCCGTTGGTAGTGAAGGAAACCGCAGTTCCATCCGGAACAGGGTTGTGGAAATGATCACTCAAGCGAGCAGTAACAACATCTTTAACACCATCCGTATTAAAACTTTCAGTATTCAGAGTTTGTACTGAAATTGAAAAACCATCCTGTGAAGGTACACCGGTCGAGACAATAAGCTGGTCTGACTGGGTCGAGATAGATGGATAGGTGTTTCTAATTGTAGCTGTAACACGAACCGGCGTAGCGACAACACCTGCCTGTACTGTTGTTGAAACAGTTCCATCTGCAGATGTACTGCCTTGAAGTGATGTAAGCGACAACCCGCCAACTTTTGTATTTAGATCAAAATCAACTTGCTGATTTGCTTTTGGCTTACCAGCAGTGTCAAGTACTTTGAAGGTAACTATAGAAGTCTCCTGTATACCAGCCCCACCCATACCTTTAAGTCCAATATTGGTTGGAGCAGCTGATACAAATGAAACAGAACTTGCCGTAAGTGGAGTTACTGATATTAACGCTGTTTTTGAATCCCCTGATATTGAAGCTGTAATTGTGTCACTGCCAGTGGCTGTAGTTGCTTGGTACGTTGCTACAGCAACTCCGTTTACTGTTCTGACAGGAGAAATTATGCTAGCTTTTCCGGAAGCAGCCAGAGTTGATGAAAAAGTGACATCTACCTCCTGTCCCGTAAATGTAGCTCCATTTGAATCCAAAACTGTCACAGTTACACTGGTAGAACCACCATATGAAAGATTCGATAATCCCAACGAAATATCAGACAGCTTAAGTGGAGGTAGAGTGACACTAAATAATCCGGTTTTTGTTATCTGCTTGTTATCTACCGTAGCGGAAGCAGTTATCTGGCCTTGTCCCGATGTTGATCCAACTGTAAGTTGTACAGTGGCGGTACCATTCGTGTCAGTAACTGCGATACCACTTGAAGGAGAAATTGCGCCCAGGGTAGTCGAAAAATTAACGTTAATACCACTAGCAGGAGTGCCGTCAGATTTCTTAAAAGATGCTGAAACAGTTGTAATCTCATTGAATTGAAGTGCGGTTTTTGCAATAACAACAGAACCTGTTAATGATGATGATTGAACTGGAGTAAAGTCCTGAGATGTAGAACTGCTACCGCTACAGCCAGCTAAAATAAATGTGAATAAAATAAGACTTAAGGCTCCATAAAGTTTACGCATAATATTTATCTCCATAAAAACTTGAAGCATCCAATGTTATTTAGTATTGCAGTTGAACTTAAATACTAGACATAAAAACAATAAAATCATTAGCATAAAACGCAGCAAGGAATATTTTATAAATTCAGCCAAGTTTAACAATATGCTGTTTTTAGCATATATTAGACTTATACAATTGTATTATGTCTATTTTCTAACACAGATTATCATAACAGTCGCTTTTAAGGCGTAATGGCCGGAACTGAAGCTACCTTTGTCTGAGATAAACCACCAATAGAAGCAATTACACGGATATAAACCGGTTCACTACCCTGATCAACCATACCTGTAAAGGTAGCGATCCCAGTTTTACTGAGTGTCACTTTCGATGTTTTAGTTGCCATATTTGGATTTGATGGCGAAGAATATATAGCCGTAAAGTTAATCTCAGCACCTGTGGCCTCTTTCCCAGCAGCAGGTACATAGGTTGCTATGGCATCTACATTGTATCTACCACCAGTTAAGTCCGTAACCGTTATTTCAGACAATGTTAAAGTCCCAGTAGTTTCTGTTCCACTTCCGCAACCAAACATACACATACTCAACAACACAAATAATAAAATTAGCTTTTTCATCCAATAGCTCCATAAGTAGATGATTTAGTATATAAAAAATAACGACTCAACAAAAACCAAATCAAACTTACATACTATTACGCCATTAGGCAGTTGCCTTGTTAAATTGACCCGAGAATCCTGGGAGTAACAAAAATCAACAGCTCTGTTTTGGTTTTAGTTTTCAGGCTAGATCTGAATAGTTGACCAATGAATGGAATATCCATCAGGAAAGGTACCCCATCATCACCATCTTGTTCTGAATCAACAAAGATCCCGCCAATGACTGTAGTTTCACCATCTTTCAACAAAAGCTCAGTTGTTGCCTGTTTCGTGTTAATCGGTGGTGGGCTTCCAGTACCAGGAGCATCATTTTTAGCATCAATTTTCATTACTATGGTACCGTTGGCATTGATATGAGGAGTAACTTCCAGTGAAAGTGTTGCAGCAACAAACGCTGTAACCGCACCAGTTGTAGCTGTTGTGTTTTGATAAGGTATCTGCTGACCCTGAGAAATCTTCGCAGGCTTATGATTAAGTGTTGCAACTTTTGGTGACGATATTATTTTGATCAACCCGGCGCTGGCAGCTGCATTCAGACGTAAATCAAGAGAAATATTACTTGTAAGCTTACCGAAAGAAATACCCATTGCTGCACCTGGTTGGCCACTTTGGCCACTCGTAGGCGTTGCATTTGCCAACCCCCCAAAACTTGTATCTAATTGATTAATCCCCAAGAAAGATGAAGATCCGTCACGATAATGCATACCCCAGTTTACACCGAGGTTGCGTGTAAATGTTGACGTGGCCTCAATAATGCGGGCCTCAATCATAACCTGTCTTTCTGGGACATCTAGCTGCTTTAACAACTTTCGCATGTCCTCAATCGCCTGAGGAACGTCTTTTACAATCACTGTGCTAGTTCTAGCATCCGTAGATATAACTCCTCTATCACTCTTTAGGCCATTAAATTGGCCAGAAATAACTGTGACATCAGAATAATTTACGCTAAACATTTCTGTTTTAAGCTCTATGCCTTTGGCAATAGATTTTTTAATCTCTAACTCTTCTTCTGCTTGAGTCTTAAATTTACCTTTTCCCTTAATAATTATAATATTACCATCTTCCCGCTTATCAAGTCCTTTTGTATCTAGAATAATATCAAGAGCTTGATCCCAAGGGACATTAACTAGTTTCAAACTTATATTTCCGGTAACTTCATCACCTAGGACAAAGTTTTTGTTGCTGACTTCAGAAAGAAGTTGAAATATCTTTCTTACCTCAGCATCGGCAAATTCCAGTGTAATTTTTCTACCTTTGTAACCATGTGATGCACTAAGTGTCGATTTGCTATTAGATTCTAATACTGGTGAAAGCTCAACTGGCATGTCAACATCAGCAACAGCAACAGGTGCAGCTTTTGTTTGAACTGGCTTGCTTTTCTGTTCAGTAGCTTCAACGATAAGCTTATCTCCAGACATTCCTTCCGGATGTTTGAAGTCTATATAAAGCATGTCACCTTCCTGGCGATATGCAAAGGATGTAGCAACACGTGTGGCAATGCGTATTTTAGTATTTGTTCCTTTTTTATTTTTTATCAATAACGGTGTAACACGAAGTATTGGGGACACAAATGCTCGCGTTTCCAAGGATCTTTGAAGATTTTTTGGCAGAGTTGAGTTTTTGATTGTTAAAGTGACATATCCTGGCGTTTTTATCGGTTGATCAGCGTTAATGACACCATTTACTTTTACAGACACTCTAGAGATACCGTCAACTAACTGAAAATCAATCATTTCAATTGATGCAACACCAAGTGGTTGTTTTGATTTATTAGTGCTCTTATTGATTTGCTTGTCAGGAACTGCCTGTTTTGGCACTTCAACTTTTTCTTCTGTTACTATATCAGCCTTCACTTCCGGCAAAATTTCTGTTTTACTAACTAGGGATGATACTAATTTAGTTTTTTTAGGTTGTTTTCCTACAGAAGGTTTTTCTGATCGTGTGGCAGTTAACTTCGTATGAACATTTTCATCAACGGGTTTAGCTTCCAGAGTTACAACAACAGCTGAATCATTTTTGGCAGCAGTGGCTTCAGGAAAAGTACCATTCACGGAATCAAATACAACACGTACCTTATCAGGATAAAGACCGATCCTTGCTGAAGCAACTCCAGAAGCATTTAATGGAAGTAAACGCGAAGGCAAGCCACTCCTCACTTTCATTAAATCAACAACAAACCGCTCTGGGTTATTAAGCCTGAATGACTTAAAGTCGTTTATTAAACCATCAAGAGAAAGAGTAATTTTATTATTGTTAACAGAAATAGCAGTTAAATTTCTGAAAGCAACATCAGCGGCATTAGCTGGCGCAACCTCAGTGGCAACAGTTGGCGCAGATTTAGTAACAGTAACTGGCGCAGCCTCAGTCACATTAATGGGTACTGCTTCACTAACAGTGGGCTTATCTACGTCTTTTTTTGTGGCAGAAGAAGAAATGTCAGCTAATGCAGGGAAAGATACCTTTAGGTACCTAGGATTGGTAGGTATCGTAGAGATTACAGCCTCACTATCTTCTACCAGTTCAATTTCAACTCTTGTTAATACACCTGCATCAGTATCAAAACGGCTAACGGTAACCTTCTTAAAGTTTCCCTTGTTAACAACTATAGGTGCAGAAATATTGCCTTGTGTAACTTGTGATAAATCAATAATAAGCTTCAGTGGCGTAAGTGTCTTATAACTTGTGTAAGTAGCTGGAGATGTTAGCCTTATTTTTAATTCCGTGTATGGGCCGTTACCTGACGGCACAATTGATTCAATACTGGCTAACTTTTTGGTTTCCTGTTGTTCAGCAGAAAAAACAACCTGTGGTGAAACGGCCAAAAGACTTGTAACGATGAAAAATGTTACAAGTGCTATTCTCAATGTATGTTTCTTCCACTCCATACGGAACTCCTTATTGCTTCCTGGGAAGGGTAAGTTTAATATTTTCTTTCCGGACCCTGCCATTATCATCTTTAAATTGTTCTAAGACATCAACGCCACTTGGGGTAATTGAAATAATTTTACCATCATTCTTTCCAATCAACATTCCAACTTTCAGCACATAACCTTTACCACCGGGATCCGTTACCATTGCCTGATTTTCCCTTCCGCCAGTGATTATGCCAATCAGCTTAAACTGATTTACATCAAAACTATGAATCGGTAGAGAACTGCGCTGAGTTTTCTTGATTGCTTCAGCTGAGCTTTTTGGCTCTGCCTTAACTATCAGAAATGGTTTAAAAGGATCTTTTTTGTTACTGAAATCAAACTGGTTTACCGGTGGCGTAGGGAGACGCAATGCAGAACTGGCCTGTTTCTGAACTGGCTTAGGCTGAGTCGCTACGGCTTTAGCAGCCTGAGAAGGCACAGACAAAGGCGATTCTGCCTGTTTTTTGTTGCAGGCCGTAAACAGCAGTGCACACATAAAACAAACAGTAATCTTCCAGTTATGACTATTTTTTGGGAGCAGCTTTTTTATCATCCTTAATCTCTTTCTTATCAAGGAAGCGGAATGTGGTAGCCAGACACGTAACCTTGGTCATCATGCGATTATTAACGCTCTTGATATCTGAAAACGCAACATTTGTAATATTTACAATTCGTGGCAGGTTAGCAACCGCAGCAAAGAAATTTGCAACACTGAAATATGACCCTGAAATAATAATATCTACCGGCACATCAGCATAAAAATCTTTAGAAATCTCACCCTTTGGGCGAAACGTCAGGAAATCAAGACCAGAGTTTTTCCCCAAAGTAGTTATACTTGTTAACAAAGATGGGATTTCTTTAGAGTTTGGTAATTCAGTCAAAGCTTGCGCTAACTCTTGATTCAGCTTTTCATATTCTGCTTGTAATCTTGGAAGATTATTAGCGATTCTGGTCTTTTCACTAATTTCACCCTGCAACTTTGAAAGTTCTGTTTTGAGACCATCAAGCTCTTTGTATTTTGGAAGATACAAAAACCAGACTAAAGCAGCAGCTTCAATAACAGAAAACAAGACTAGAATCAGAATTTTTTGTTTAGTAGGAAGCTTAAGTATTTTTTCTACATTAGGATCCATATTCAGACCACCTGAATGATGAGCATTATTTTTTCAACGTTGGAGCGACTGATGCCTGTAAGACTGCTGACTTCAACTTCATCGTTATATCGAATTTCTTTAATTTTGTCTCGGCCACAATTGTTTGTTCAGAAATGACTAACTCAACATTCATAAAATCATTTGACGCCTCAAGCGCCCTCATAAATTGTGAAATCAGCTCTTCAGTAAAAGTAACACCTGATATTTTTACATCCTGAGCAGACTCACTGTAATTTGTAAGCCACAACTGCTCCGGAGTAAGATCGCTCAAACTAGCCAGTCTCTGTGCAGGCCCAGTCTTATTTTTTCGCAACTGAGTAAGAACATCCAGTTTTTTCTTAACCTGCTCTTTCAATGTTTTAAGTTCTTCAAGTTTGCCTATTTTTGTTTTAAGTTCATTTATCTTTTTATTGGCCTCTGTTATATCGTCCTTGGCAGCAGTAACCTGAACACGTTTAACGACATAAAGAGAAGTCACAATCACTGATACAACAACAACGACGATACCAGCTATAATAAACTGCTGAATTGCAGTTTCCTTTTTTTTGGCTGCTCTGATGGGTAAAAGATTTATTTTTATCATTTATCCCCTACCCTCCTGATAGCAAGTCCAACCGGCACCGCCATAAACGGACCAATTTCCTCAAGGTATTCAGGGTCAAAATCTTTTTCATTGTATAGCAGTTTAGAAAATGGATTAAGCTTCTCTACTGGCAAACCAATTTTTGCAGAAACAGTGTCCATAAGGCTAAAAACTTTTGAGCAGCCACCACTGACAAAAACACGAGAAATACGATCGTCACTTGCAGTAGAATTATAGAAATCCAGTGAACGTCTAATTTCTTGAGTGATTGTTTCATTAACTTTTAAGATAACATTTCGAAGCTGTTCGTTAGTTGATTCATGCGCAAGAAGCTTTCCTATTTCTGCATCTTCACTGCTCAGTCCAATCTGCTTCTGAATTTCTTCAGTATAAAGATTGCCCCCCATCTGGACATCTCTGGTGAAAAGTGTAATGCCGTCTTTAATAACATTAATATTCATTACACTGGCTCCAATATTCACTAAAGCCAGAATATCTTCAGAGCTATAGTCGTGATTAGCTTCAAATGCATTTTGAACAGCAAATGAATCAACATCAACAACCGAAAGCTGCATTCCGGCTTCGCTGAACACCGCAACGTAATCATTTATAATATCTTTCTTACTGGCAACCAACAGAACATTCATCTTGGAAGGATCGTTACTATCGGGAGATAAAATTTGAAAGTCCATATTTACATCATTAATATCGAATGGGATATACTGCTCTGCCTCCCATGAAATCTGATCTTCAAGCTCTTCCTGCGACATCGCCGGGAGAACAATTTTTCTGATAATTACTGAATTCCCGGAGATGGAACAAACAACATCTTTTATCTTAATCCCCAAACTTGCAACCATATTTTTAATAACAGTAGCGATCAAAGAACTATCCATAAGCGTGTTATCAACTATCGCCTCTGGTGGTAATGGGAAAATACCCACATTCAGAAGCTGAAAGGACCCTTTATTGTCCTTAAGTTGAACCACTTTCACGGAACTAGATCCGATATCTATACCTACAACCTCTTTTTTCTTCTTAAAAAGAAACATATCCAGTCCCGTTATTCCTGATCCTGAAATACTTCATCTTTGTTCTCTAGGCTATATCCCAATGCAAGAATAATCTTTCGCTTAGTTTCCATGCGGCATTTTTCTCCACGCTCAATACGATCTATTGTCAGCGTGGAAACGCTGGCCTTTCTGGCAAGTTCAGACTTGCTCATCAGGCGCGATTCGCGAATAAACTTTACGTTGTTTAATGCAATCATTCTAGCATCCCAATAACTAAATAATATCTTCAAGATATCTTTTACAGTAAATAATACGATTGTCAACAACTTTATACGTAATTATATATAAAATTAGAAAAGCTGTAATTATTTATAACAATTTAGTTCATCTGACACAAATCAAACTCGGTATTTTTATGACAATTGAGATATTTATTACTCTAGTTATGGCCACAAAAAAGCCGGGGCCTTATATCTTTTCAGGATATTTCGGCAACCCGGCTGTCTCTGTGAGACACTGTAGAATTTAGCTTTATGCTTGCACATTGAGCTGAGATTTTAATAGGCGTAAAGAACTTCAATATTAGCCTGAGCAGTTGAGTTTCCTTGTCGCTCACCCTGTATTTCCATTCGATAAATATATGGAATATGTTGCGGCGTAAGCAGAGAAGATGATTCTGCAACACCTGAACCTTCAAGTTGTAAACCACTGGTATCCGAATTTCCAGCTACCGTGTCAACTATCTTTGAACTTACAATAAATGGGCTTCCGGAAGCCGAATTTAGGGTTATTTGCATATCTGGGGAGTTTTTAGGATTAGGCGTATTGCTGCATCCAGATGGCCAGCTTGCTGTAGCGTTTGTGAGCTTTCTCCGCATACACTTAGAATCAGATAGCATCTGAAGGCTTACACCAGTAAAAGCACCCTCTACAGTTGTTTTGAAGGATGAACTTGAATAGTTCTGCATAATTATAGGCATAATATCCTTAACCATTATTTCAGTACCTCCGTATGACGCTTCAACTGCGGTATGATACTTTCTGAGCTGCCCGGAGGATTTAATCCCCTGCGCAACCATATACAGAAGTGCCATAACAATAGTCAAGGAGATGAGTGTAAGCATAAGTGAAGTAACAAGCACTATACCGTCATTATTGCGAATTAAATTTAACATTTACGCCCTCCTTTATTGATTGGATGCAAGGTTTTTGGGGCGAATTACAATTCGATAAACCTTCCAACGATAGTTCTGCAACCCTGCAGCAGCAATATCATAGCTTTTTGTCAGAAATGTCTCTCCTGTATCTCCAACTACAATAGGAGATGGGCTTGTATATCCCGCGTCTCTACGGCCATCCTGCGCCAAAATATATACTTTAATTATTTTAAGAGAAGAACGAAGCAACTCAGGATCAGCCATTGCGGCCTGCAAATCAGTCAAAGACGCGGAACCTGATCTAAAATTCGGATCAGGGCTTGACCAGGTATCAATCACTCCATCCTGCCCATCCGTAGTTGAAGTCGGGGTCACTATTTTAAGATCCCAGCCAAACACGACCTGCATATCTGCAACACAATCTAATATTGGAGTATAAGTAAGTTTGCCGTCTGCCTGGTTTACTGTTGCCTTGTAAAGGTTCCCGATATTGGGTGCACATATCGCCGGCATGGCATTTGTGGCTGCCGGGCGGGCGACAAAATAGTCACTGCGGTTAAACGGCATTCTGGGCGTAGCCGCATCATCCAAGCCATATACAACATAATTATTGTAATTAGTTGAATATTTACTGAAGGCCGCATTACTGAATGGGATATAAAACCACCCGTTAGTCGGTTCGGGCTCGATAGTTAAAGAATTTACAAATGGAGTAATTTTGCGCCGCATCAGTAATACTTTATCTCCGGACTCAAAGTTTTCTGACTTTGACACCCAACTATTTGGGGTAACGCTAGACGACGCAAAATTAAGATGCGTCCACTTTTGAGATGTTTTAGAACGTCCGAGCGTTAGTCCTCTCAGAACAAGATAGTCAGAGCCGGAGATAACATTATAAGTGTTACCAGTTTCACTGGTAGAGTCAGCTACAACGGCCAGGTTATTGCCAGCGACCACGGCACGCGGCGGTAAACGTAGGGCCGCCACAGATGCGGTTGATGGTGGTACCAGACACGGGTCCAAAACGCTTCTGGTAATCTCATTGTATGCACTAGCTGGCAGAGCCGCAGCCTCACCAGTGTAAGCATTTGACGAGCAAAGAGGCTCAGTGAAGAGGCCATAACCTGCTTGCTGCAGATCATGGCGTAATATTTCAAGGCCAACAACACCTTCAATATTACTTTCCTCACTCCTAAAAAGCTTAGATGTCTGCTTAAGGATAGTCTCGAAGGCTTGCCCGGTGATTATTATCACCACTATGAACACCGCCATGACAACAATTAATTCAACAAGAGTAAAACCTTTTTTATTTTTAAGCATATTAATGCCCGCCTATTTATTGGCCTTTGATGAAGCGCCGTATACTGTGTGAGTAAATGGTTGTTTTTTATATCTCCAAGTTACTCCAACATTCACCTGTTTGGTATTGGTCATGTCTTGCCCACTACGTGTAACCGAATAATTTTTATATCCATTCAAGATTTGACGTGAGACGGATTTGCTACTGGTCACGGTTGATATCAGGTCAAAGGGCTTGGCTAGTTCCATGCTCATCTGGGCATCCGCTATAGACGCAGCTTCATTTCTTAATTGGGTACCCATATTATATTGAAGCGCATAATTTACTGTCTGTAATAGCCCGAGCAGACCAACCATAAGAATGACAATAGCTACCAGGAATTCAATCAAAGTGAAACCATCACTATTTTTGCACACAGGCAGTTCCCTCCATTTTTCCCAGATTGATTCGACCGCTAGACAAAGTCATACAATCGTATTGTGCTCCGCTATTAAAAGGATTTATGCAAATGGTCTCCCAGTCGTTTGTAAATCCCCTGACATCAAATTCAATTATCCGATCCGCCAGAGAACTACCGGAAGGCCTCGAAATAGAATATGCCAGATTTTTAGAGAGAATCACTCCTTTGGTTGTGTCCCCGGTGCGACTCTCATCCGCTGAACTGTAGCGTTTAATTATAAAACTGCTTGGTTGAAGTATCATGGCATGACGCTTCTTCTGAAACACTGATTCGCTTCGGGCTGAATTTAGGTCAGTAAACATCTCCATTGTCTGTCTCTCAATATTGGCTTTACGAGTCCAGTTCGAAAAAGAAAGAGCCACTATGGTAGTTAATGTTCCAATAATAGCAATAACAACAATCAGCTCAATTAAGGAAAAACCACGATTATTCATTAGGTGTACCTCTCATACTTAGCTTCCTAACAGTTATTTTTCCCGAATATGCAACATTCTCTTTACTGGTGGAGGATTGACAATCAGAGATAATCCCTGAGCTGTCGGCGGAACACCTGTTATTGGCGTTGCAATCCTACGACCATCCAAACGGGAATCTCCAGGGTTACTGAAAGCTGTGGAAAGGCTCAGTTCTGCAAAAGCTCCAGTCGAAACCTGCATCAGCGCCTTACCCTGCATGGCCTGGCCAGGTGGCACTCCACCAGTATCATAGCGAAGAGCCCAGATAAGAGAATCTCCGCCAAACTTGCACACATCATAACTAGGCTTGAATGTTGTAAAAAAAATCGCACCTGCAGTTGACGCAACAGGATCAGTGATCATACGTTCAGAGGCATATCCTGATGCAGGAGCATCAAGATCCAACTTCCAGCCTGGAGCTGTGGTAGCAATGGTAGCCGAGGGTGCTCCGGATTGGTCAACCAAGGTACCTGACACTGCAGTTGTACAGTTTGGATTGATAGAGTCCTTTCTAATTTCCATGGCGGTTGCGGTTGCATCTATTCTTGCCGATGCATAACAGGGTTCTTTCACACCATATAAAGTCTGCTGATTTGTCGTAGAATCGTCCCCTTTGAAGAAATAACGCCCCGTGCCAAAATAAATCCATAAATTGTTATTCTTTCGGTCTTGCAGCTTAGTAACCGATGTGGTTACCGGCCCAATCCCATCTATTAGTTTAGAAAGCTTCCAGGTTGTCGGGTCGGTATTTTCACCTGTTGACAGACGAAGCACCCCGCCTTTGGTCCATGTGCTTGTCGTACAATTTAAGTCCGTCGCAGTACATTTTTTTGTGTATCCAATGTAAACAGCATCATCACTATACCAACCGACAGATGAATTGGTAGCTCGGTCTGTGTCTATCCAACTGGTCGACAGGGAACCCGCAAAAGCTTCAGAAGGCAGGGCTGTGCCATCAGAAAAGGTACTAAAAGTTCTCACTAGCGTGCCATCTGCCATATCTACAACAAAAATGCGTAACTGTTGGTCAGATTGTCCTTTATATTCTCGCTTGACAGTCTCAATGTAGCCAGTTGGCCCAGAAGCAAAGACAGCAAACCACCGACCATTTTTGCTATTGTCCACGGTTCTTGTCATCTTGCTACTCACAACAGCATCTGTATGCGAAGCTATACGTATTATTGCAGGCCCAGTGGTACTGGATCCAAGCAGACCAACTGCTGATGTAGATCCAGGGAACTCCCAGAGATATTTAGGCGTAGTAGGGTCGGTTACGTCAAGAGCATAATAAGACGAATAGCCAACACCTGTAGCAGCAGCAGCCGTGGTGGCAGGAGTTGTTGTTGGAACTTTGACCGGTGTCTTGACACAAGCTGTAGGGGCTGCAACGGTAGTATCTCCATTCCATTTAGCTGCCCCCCCTATTCCCATTCCTCCTATCAATACTGTTCGCCAAGTGGATCCGTCTGTTGGCTTGGCACAGTCCCAGTAGCTTCCAGTACATCCGGTTCCTGTGTAGGTTCCGATGCTGACATCAGCTATCGACGGTGACTTGTCAACAGTGAAAACATGACAGTAATCAGAATCTTTGATGTAGGTCAGGTACGGCAGAACCTGTTTCGGAATAAATGCCCACTCTTCTTTACCAAGATCGTCTGAACTCGTCGCAAGAACACCTGATGAATTATTAAATTGTGCTTTATCAAATTTACTTGCGTTTTCTTTTAGTACCCCTAACCGAAACGCGTGGAGCATACCGTCGTTAGATCCTACAAACACCATTCCGCGATTTGCATATGTAGTTGTCTTGGTGAAGGCATCGTAATACTTGTCTGCATAGCCATTGGGGACTGGTTTATTGTAGCCATTCAACGGATTGTTGGATACCAGCTTGGGTGTTGCTGAAACAATATCGCCAAGCTTCCACTCACGTGTATAGATGCTGTTACTGGTCTCGCAACCTGAACCGGATACGCTGCAGGCACCAATGGTTACCTTGCGTGAGCGGTATGTTGCACCATCCGCATCAGCAGTCTGATCGGCGCCGTGCGTCCAGGCAATCAACTTACCGGCCCTGGTCACGTCCGTAGTCAGGATACCCTTGCTCACATTCAAAGTCGGCATTAGAGACAGGAAGGTTGCGTTACCTGTCAAAGTAGCAACATTGCTGGTTGCATCGGCCTTTACACCAAACGGGGTAAGTTTGGTTGTGGCGTCATCAAAACCAGACGCCGTAATATCAGTATGCGTGTAAATTAGCCGTGGGCTTGTCGTAAGTGTACGCGCCCAAAGCTTACGACCAGCTTTCCAAAGGGATTTTACATTGTCCGGATCAACGGTCTGAACAGGAGTAGCTGAATCCGGATTCCCATCGCCGTTGCTGTCATTGAACAGTCGTACCTGTGTCTTATTTAAGGCCGAGTCAAAATAAAACTGGGCGATATTGTCCTCTTTAAGATTCAACTTGTAATCCTGTATTGTATCTTCCCTGATGGAAGTACTATTGAAAAATGGATCAAGATAATACCACATGTTATGAATCTCGCCGGTCCAGTTTACTGAGGTGTTACCATCAAAATCCTTTTTGGGATAGAACACCGCTTGCAACAAGCTGGCACCACTTCCCTCGCTGTTATTAAGAATTGATGCCGCAGTACCAGAAGAGACTCGTGCCAGAATAGCTTCCAGGGCATCTCGCAGTTTGTTCTCCATTTCGGAGGGGTTTGACACCTCAAAATAGTTGTCGGGTACGCCAGGAATCTTAGAGGACCACCCATTACATCTTGCGTCCCTGCTAGCGTTAGTCAGCGCATACGAGCAAGTGGCATCCGTATAAGGGAGATCAATTCCGCCCGAACTGTATACGCCGGACTTAAAGCCACCGTACTTGGCGGCATACCAGAGCGGCGGTTTGGGAAGTGTGGCGGATCCGGCAGCAACGAACTTCATAGAGGCGCTTGTGGTCGGAAGTGGCAAAGTGGACCAAGTGCCACCCGGAGGTCCGGAGGTATGCTGGACGATCAAGTAGGAACCTGAATCGCCACCGGCCCCAACTATGGTGAAACCAAGGGCGGCTGGGTTACCGGCAGACGAGTAGGCACGCTCAACTTTTACCGAAACCTGGTCAAGTGTCAGCCCCAGCGCGGTACAAGTGGGATCGGTGGAGCCATAGGCGCAAACCGTGTATTCTGTCAGCATGTCCAGGTCGAAGTCTCCACCACCTAGGTCGTCGGTGGCCACACGGTACTTGATGTACTTCAGCTGGTTCAAGGCATTGTATTGAGTTTCGAGCACATAGAAACTGACCTGGCTAAGAGTTGGACAGTTGGAAATCGGAGTGACATTCTTTGGATTGAATATCAAGTTTCTGGTGGTGGTGCCCGCCGCCGTGGTTTTGTCTGCGGAGACGAAATCGGTATTGGTGGTGGTGCAGTTCCAGCCGTAACTATTGGAAACCGACTTGCCGTAGGGTTCGACCAGCACTGATTTATCGGAGGCGGTACCAGTGCCGGTGAACAATCGTATCTCGGGCACGTTCGAATTAAAGGCCACCACATAGGTCAACACGTTTGGCGTGCTCATCTGTGTTTTCATCGAGTTGTGACCATAGAGCGCCGCAGCCGCAGCATAGTAACTGCCGCTATTGCTACCTTCCGCAGGGCAGATCCCCTTGACATTGCCAAGTCCGGTTACTGCCTTGCCGCCGCAGCGGCCATCAGTATCGTCTCCAGCAGTCGTCCCGGATTCGCCAATGACCAGAGGTGTACCAAGAGATTCGTTAGACCAGATGGTATTGGAGAGCGCCGCGGCATTAAAGCCGGTCAGGTCGCCAGTAACAGTTGCAAAGGCGGAACCAGGCACCTGATCGTGGTCAAAGCTGTTGTAAATATCCGAAAATACCAGATTGAATGGTATCGAACATGAGGGATAGAGTGTAGCAGGTGTGTCCCAGTCCGGCTTGGAAGCATAATTGCTGTTATCGCCGTTGGCGCTACCGGATATGCTATTGACAAAGGCAGCTGTAGGAGTACCGAGACCAGCCCAGTAGCGCAGTCCCTCGTACAGGATTTCTCCAATAGGGTTTCCTATATGGCTGCTAAGGGGGTAAGTAGTGGGGCATTTCAGCTCTTCGATGGACTTCATCAACAGCCCCTTGCCGCTGCTGGCCGAAGTCTGCAGGGTACCGTTACTCTGATTGGTCTCTTCGTTGATGCTGTAAATATCCTTGCGAATAAATCCACCGGCCTTGGGATTTTGAAATGAACCGGCAATCATGCCAAAAAACATGTTGGCGGCATTAAGGCATTGGCCGTTGCCGGAACAGTTGCCGTCATTGGTACAGGCCGTGGCCATATCCTTGCTGCAGACTTTAGTACTGTTGGGTGTTTCTCCATAGACCTGCATCAGTCCCACCGGCCGCCATGGGCCGTTGGCGTCCTGCGGACTGGCTGATGAATAATTTTTGCAGTGTTTTTTCTCCCAGTCGCCAACATAGTTATAGCCGTCAGCCGGATCGCAGACCTTGACGGATACATTGTAGTTAGCTAGTCCCGTAAGGGTTTTAGCATCTGCTGTCCCATTCGCATCGAAGTCAATTTTGCTGTCGCTACAGATATCGGCATTGCCATCGACATTGATCCAGTGCCAGGCCCGCAGCCCCCCAGTAGGCGGAGTACCTGAAATCGCAGTCACATTGGGAATGATCTTTAGTTGGGAAATACCCTTGCCGCCAACAGTCGCACCGTTAACACAAAACAGGGCCCTCTTGTTGGCAACACCGCCGGCAAACAACTTTGCAGCGTCAGCACCCAGATACTCCTTACCCCAGATATGGCCGTCCTGAGGAATAAATTCTCCGCTGACTTCAGCATAGTTGGTGCCGTTATTATCAGAGGTCCGATAGCCACCGTAGATTACCATCTTGACTACGTCGGCCCGGGACATGGCGGCCCAGTTGAGGAAATTGCCGCTGAATTTGCCCGAGCAGTCAATGGCTGTTCCACTGCTGTTTGTGCAGTTAGTTGTGCTGCAGTATTTGTCTGACGTGATACCGAATGGCGTAAACACCCCGGAGGCATAGCTGTAACATTTATTGGAGTCAAAATATCCGTAGTATCCGAAGGAATGGATATAAGTAGTCTCCAGTTGGCCGTCATTATTGATATCAGAAGCATCATTATAAGCAGGGTAGTAGAATTTGTGATCCTTACCCAGCGTAAACAACACCTGAGGTGGAACATAGCCTGACAAAAAAGGTGGCTGGACACAGTAATCACCCATAACGGGGGTATAAGTCGTCTGTGCGGCTGCAGCCTCTCTATCTACAGCAACAAAACAGCAAGCCGACAGTATTAAACCAGCAATAATACCAATCTTCAATGTGCTAATAAGTTTCATAATTGCCACCTCTTTAAGTTACTAAAACTTGGTATAACGAGCTTTAATCATGAATAATAAAAAACTGCAACATGTGAACTTTCTGCAACTATCCTCAACCCGGACAGATTAACACTCTAAACTGACTTTTTACTTACAATACAGCACCTTCTTAAAATCTCCTTTTACTACACACCTTCATCAATAATTTCACGTCTGCCTTACTGAAGCAATTATAGCGCCAAAGTAACACATAAGCTAACAGCCTAAATTATCGACAGTTTTTATGACTCGTATAAATACTACGCAATTTATATGCAATAAAGCTGACAAACAGAACCCCCTTGCTATGCAAATTTTTCATAGCAAGGGGGTTAAAGTGGGCCTATTTCAGCAGTGTAAAAATCTATTTCCCTTCCAGCATCTTCTTCATTGTTTCCGCATCGCGCATGCCGACCTGAATAGTACCGTCCGGCATAACTAAGGTAGGAGTTCCGTTAATACCATTTTCATTGGCAAATTTTACAATCTCATCAATCTCCTTTTTACTGCCATCTTTAGTAGGCTTTGGGATCTCTTTGCCTTCAAAAGCGTTGTCCAGAAGGTCTATACTTTTTGTTTCAAGCACGGCTCTGGACTTGTCATAAGCAGCGGGGTGCATCGGCAGCGGTAAAAGCATGATATGAATTGCCACGTCCGGGGCGATCTTTGCAAGTTTTTTCAGTTCAGCATGGCCTGTTCGACAGTAAGGACATTCGGGGTCGGTAAACACATAGATTTTTATAGAGCCCTTTGGATTACCCATTATCACAGCTTTATCGACCGGAATTTTCGAGACATCGAGGGACGTAGGCTGCTTCGATTGTGGCAGATCCTGAGCATGGGCCGAAACCTGCTGCATTGTTTCAAGACTGACTATCATACCCTGCATAAGATGCTTTTTCCCGTAATCGATATAAACGATACCCTGTTTGTTGTCTTTCTCTACAAGAAGCTCGAACAGTCCATGTGAGGGGGACTGTTTGACTGACTTAACGTTAACACCGATCTTCTTGAGCAGTTCACCGGCCTCTTTTTCGGAAAGCTTGTGGCAAGAAGAGCAATCACCGCCGCAGCCTTCCTTTGGCATGGCATTCGAGGAGGAAACGAGGACAATTGTGAACATTACTGCAATACATAATTCTTTAAACATGAAAATTCCTTTCAGGATTTGATTTTGGCTACTCTATGCCATATTCCTTGATTTTGTAAAGCAGTGATCGATGGCTTATTTCCAGCATTTTTGCAGCTTGAGTACGATTACCACACGTTTTGGCAAGCGCTTTACGAATCAGGTCTCGTTCAATGGTATCTTCGGCTTTTTTTATCGAAAGATTTTCATCATCGTCAGGTTCTCCCTGATAGTCTTCATCAGACAGACGAACCGACGGTGGCAGACAACCGGAGGTAATGCGGCCACCTTCACAAAGAATGCAGGCACGCTCGACAACATTTTCAAGTTCGCGTACATTGCCAGGCCAGCGATGTGCCATCAGAGTGCGCATTGCATCAGGCTCAATCCGGAATGTATTGACATCATGACCGCTCCCGTAGCGCCTCAAAAAATGCTCAGCCAACAGAGGGATATCTTCCACACGATCACGAAGCGGTGGCAACTCCAGGCTAAATACATTTATCCGGAAATACAGATCTTCCCGGAAACGCCCGGTCACTACATCAGCCGATAAATCACGTGACGTGGCAGATATCACTCTGACATCAACTTTCCTGGTGACTGCGTCACCTACTCTTTTGATCTCACATTCCTGCAGTACGCGGAGCAGCTTGACCTGTAGAGCGAGCGGCATCTCGCCGATTTCATCCAGAAAAAGTGTGCCGCCATCAGCTTGTTCAAAAAGTCCGCTTTTATCACTGGACGCATCAGTAAAGGAACCCTTGATATGCCCGAACAATTCACTTTCAAGCAGGTTTTCAGGGATAGCCCCACAATTTACTGCAACAAAAGGTTTTTGTGACCGTTTGCCATTTTGATGAATGGCACGGGCAACCAGCTCTTTTCCGCTACCTGACTCACCAAGTACCAGTATTGTCGTCTTCAGATCAGAAACCTTGCGGATCTGGTTGAAGATCTCCTCCATTCTGATATTTCTGCTAAGAATCCCACTATAGGAAAATTGGCCTGCTGCAACTTCCCGCAGGTGACTGTTTTCTTCTTTTAGTCGCTCCCGTTCTTCAGCTTTTTTGAGCACCATAACGATTTCATCTTTTTTGAACGGCTTTGAAATGAAATCATAGGCACCCAGTTTCATACACTCCACCGCAACCTCCACGGTGCCGTAAGCCGACATCATAATAATAGGAGCAGTGACATGTTCTTCCAATGCACGTACAAGAAAAGCCTTACCATCCATTTCCGGCATCCGTATGTCACAGAGGATGAAATCATAGACTTTATTCATAAGGCAGCTCAGGCCCTCTTCACCGTCTGCCGCTTTGTCTACAAGGTACCCCTGACGAGCCAGCATGACTGACAACATGTGGCGCATGTTTTCTTCGTCATCTATGATCAGAATATGCTGACTGACGCTCACATTTCTACCTCTTGTTCCACTCGCGCCAGCGGCAGCAGAATACTAAAACAGCTTCCTTCACCAACTTTACTGGTTGCCGTTATACGTCCGCCAAAACCTTCGATTATCCTTGCAGAAATTGCCAACCCCAAGCCGGTTCCCTTGCCTGGCGGTTTGGTGGTAAAAAATGGATCGAAGATATGCTTCATAGATTCATCAGAAATGCCGCTGCCGCTATCGATGACATCCAGACGGATATAAGCTTCCTCTTGTCCCGCTCTGACAGTTATTGTACCGCCAGCCGGAGTGGCATCGCGGCTATTGAGGAGCAGGTTGATAATTACCTGTTGAAGCTGGTGCTGGTCACACTTGGCAGACGATAGCCCTTCATCAATTTCCGTGCATAGATTTAATTGTTTGAAGATACCCTGCTGCGTCATAAGATCAACGGTTAAGAGTACAACTTCACGTACATCGGCATTTTCTCCGCCTGGCGCTCGTGGTCGGGAAAAATCAAGCAATCCCCTTACAATCCGGTCAATCCTGGAGCAGTCTTCTGATATACGCCGTGAATAATCCTGAATGGCAGAGTTTTCTGGTTGTTCACCAGCCGAAAGCTCTGCATACCCCATGATAGATGCGAGTGGCGTTCCGATTTCATGTGCCATACCGGCTGCCAGTAGACCGATAGAAGCCATTTTCTCCGTACGAAGAGTCTCTTCCCGAGCTTGGCGAAGATCGGAGTTAGCCTTTTCAAGGGCCGCCATCTGTTCAGTAACCTGGTGATCTTTAGCCCACAATGCTGAAGCCATTTCGTTAAAAGCAGCCGCCAACTGGGCAAGTTCGGCACTCCCGGACACTTTCAGCCTCTGGCCGTACTGTCCACCAGTGATTTTTTCCGTTGCGGTCAATAAACGGTTAATCGGGTTTACAACAATCCGCGACAGAACAAAAGAGCCAAGACCAAGCAATAAAACAAAGTCCAGTGCAAAATAAGCCATTAACATCTGCCTGGATCTATCCAGCCTGGCTTTTTCCGGAGCCAGGGAAAGCAGCAAACCGGCTTTACCAACAGCCTCCCCGTTACGCATGACGGTGGTGAGTTGGACCAGACCGCTCCCGTCAGGCTGAATATAGCTCCCATCCACTGTTTTAGAAAACCCCTTAAATGGAGAGTACAGATCATTCCCCTCCCGACCGGCGCTAAATAGCGCTTTGCCATTCCTGTCAAGCAGGGTCAGACGACCGAAGGCAGACTCTTCGGAAAGTTTTTGAATATATTGTGCAGCTTGTGAATCAGGAGGTATGAATCCTTCAGGGTAGGTCGGAATTGAATCGGGGAGCAGGCTGATAAAAGCTTTTAGCAGCGTGCGGGCATGTTCACCTTTTTGTGCATACAGGTCATTGGCGGCAGTTTTGAAAGAGAGTAGACTGAAAAGGAGCCATGTTAATACCAGCAATAACCCCAGAGAAGCAAGTATTGAGATGGTCAGAGTGGGACGGTATCGGATCATGACTATCCCTGATAAAAACCACTCAGACCCAGATACCACCGGATGAGCGATCTCCCGTAGAAAACGTACAGTACTGCACCGAACGCAAGATAGGGGCCAAACGGAATCGCCAGTTTAGTATCTTTTTTCTGAAGCAGCATGATGGAAACACCAATCAGCGATCCAACCAGCGAACTTGCAAAGATAATAAACGGCACAGCCTTCCACCCCAGAAAAGCGCCCATCATTGCCAGCAGCTTGATATCTCCTCCGCCCATACCGTCTTTTCCGGTCAGCCGTTGATACAAGTAGGCAACCAAGAGCAGACTGCCACCTCCAAGCAGGATACCAAGCAGTGAATTCAGCCAGGTGTGCCCTTTCAAAAAAAATGACAGAACAAAACCTACGACAATGCCGGACAACGATATTTCATCAGGGATTATCTGGTGTTCAATATCGATAAAGGTGATTACCACCAGAGCAGAACAGAACAGAAACAGAGCTGCAAAAACAAGTGTCGGACCAAAACGGAGAAAAAGCAACAAGGTCAAAACCCCATTGAGCATTTCTACAAGCGGGTACTGCAGAGATATATGGGAGCCACACCCCCGACATTTTCCCCGCAGCAACAAATAGCTCAAGAGCGGAATATTGTCATACCAGCGTATTTGATATGAACAATCTGGACAATGCGAAGGTGGAGAAACAACCGATTCGTTCTTCGGCAGGCGACAGATGCAGACGTTCAAAAATGAACCGACAACCATGCCGAATACAAATGCAAAAAATGGATACATTAAGAAAGGTGTCATCAGTCGATACTTTCGGCTACATCAAGGGTAATTTGAGACTTGAGATACATTTCTACTTCCGCCGCAGTTGAAAAAGCAAAGCAACCTTCAGCTATTGTGGCAGCTCTCTCCAAGGTGCAACGACGGAGAATCTGTTTCACGCGCAATATTGATCCGGCACCCATCGAAAGTTCATCAAAGCCAAGCCCGAGCAGGACCGGCAGATATAGTGGGTCACCTGCCATTTCGCCGCAAAGACAGGCAGGAATTCCGGCACCATGAGCGGCCTGCACAATCCGGCGCAGAGACCTCAGCACCGCAGGGTGAAGCGGTTGATACATATGGGAGAGTTGTTCGTTGCTGCGATCTATTGCCAAGGTGTATTGAATCAGGTCATTCGTGCCGACACTAAAAAAACTGACCTCACGCGCCAGCAGGTCGGCCAATGTAACGGCAGCTGGTATTTCAATCATCACACCGACCTGGATTTCTCTGTCAAACGGGGTAGCAGAGGCGATCAGTTCACTCTTGGCTTCTTCAAGCAGCTTTTTCGCCCTGCGGACTTCCTCTATTCCCGAAATCATTGGGAACATTATCCTGACAGGCCCGTCTGCAGCAACCCGCAAAATAGCCCGCAACTGTTTTTTAAATTCTTCCGGCATGCTCAGGGACAATCGAATCGCACGTACACCGAGAGCCGGGTTGAGTTCCGCCAACTGATCCATACCCTCAAGCAGCTTGTCGCCACCTGCATCCAGCGTCCGAATTGTGAGAGGATGTGGAGCTATGGCCTGCTGCATTGCCCGGTATACCACCAGCTGTTCTTCTTCATCCGGCATTAATGCGCGGTTCATAAAGAGCATCTCGGTACGGTACAACCCAGCCCCACTCCCCCCATGCGCAATAACAGAAGCGCCCTCTTCAGGTATCTCGACGTTTCCGCGCAGATGCATCTGGTGGCCATCAAGGGTAACTGCCGGAAGATGAGCCGTTTTCAAAAGTTCATATTCAACATATTCATAATGCTGCTTACGGTGAAGTGATGACTGAAATGTTTCCTGATCCGGATCAACAATCACCGTACCGGATAATCCATCAACAATAACTACAACACCATCGAGCAGAAGATCCGTTATTCCCTCAACGCCCATAACTGCAGGAAGATCAAGGGCGCGTGCCAGTATGGCCGTATGCGATGTCTGGCCGCCTATCTCGGTTATGACAGCAAGAATATTGGTACGATTGATCTGAAGCATATCAGCAGGAGAAAAATCGTGGGCCGCAATGATTATCTGGCCGTCCTGTTGGGGAAGGGGTTCCACTATTTCGCCACTCATATTGTTTAGAACCCGTTCAATAACTGTTTCTACATCGCTGATACGTTCCCGAAGATACGGGTCATCGATATTTGCAAACGTTTCACGGTAGCGGTGCAGCGTCCGACGCAGAGCGCCTTCAGCATTTATCATGCCGGTTCTGATGATCTCTGATGTTTCAGACACCAAGCGTTCATCAGCAAGTATCATCAGGTGGGTCTCAATAAAAAAGATGTGGTCTTCACCACTTGTTTCTGCGAGGCGGTTTTTAAGCGTTTCAAGCTCGACGCGGGTATCTTCTATCGCCTGAGTCAAGCGAGCTGTTTCATGGGAAACCGATTCTGAGGGGATCGGATACTCCGGTACGACCGATCGACTACGGTCAATGATGCACAACTTCCCCATGGCAATCCCGGGCGAAGCCGCGATTCCGGAGAAGGTCCGCATGTCATTCTTCTCCAAAGCCGTTGGCAATCAGGTCGCCAATAGCCTGAAAAGCTTCGGTTTCGTCTGCACCGATAACCGTTAAACGGACAGAAGAACCCTTTGAGGCTGCCAGCATCATAATACCCATGATGCTTTTTCCGTTAACCTCAACATCCTCTCGGGCCAACTTGACATCTGAATTAAAACGACTGGAAGTCTTCACAAGGAGGGCTGAAGCACGAGCGTGTAATCCTAATTTATTTATAATCAAAAACTCTTTTTGGAGCATAGATTCAGGTTCCTTAACTGTGCATGTTTACTTCTCATATTCACTTAAATGAATTCATTTCAACAGCTCTCCGGCTACGATAATTCCATCGCGACCCGTTCGATGCAGATCCACTGCAATCTCGGTAACCGACTTTCGTTCACGACGGGAACAGAATTCAATCAACATTGGAAGATTTACTCCGGTAACGACTTCAATACACCCCTCTTTTAAGAACGACATAGCCATATTGGATGGCGTCCCGCCAAAAAGATCGGTCATGATAATAGCCCCGCCCGACTTAACCGCCTCAACCGCAGCTACAACCCTAGCCATGATATCATCAGCCTGCTCATCGGAACCAACTTCAACAGTGGCACAACTTTCAATTGGTCCGACAATCATTTCAGCCGACAATTTGAGTGCAGTCGCCAATCTAGCATGGGTAACAAGTACTAATCCTATCATTTAAGCCCCTTTTCAATATCCCTGTGAATAATTCGCACTGAGGGCCATGTTTCCTGCAAGTGCATTCCTGTGGCCTCTGCTATGGCAACAGAGCGATGACGACCACCTGTACAACCAATAGAAACTGTTAAGTAAGATTTCCCTTCCTGACGATGTGCCGGCAACAGCATATCTAAAAGCGGAAAAAAGTGATCAAGGAATTGTGCCGTAACAACGTTATCAAGAACATAATCACGAACAGTATCATCAAGACCTGAGCTTTCTTTCAATTCCGGTACGAAAAACGGATTCGGTAAAAAGCGAACATCCATGACGATGCTTGATTCAAGAGGCACACCGTACTTAAATCCAAATGACTGCACTTCGACTACAAGCTGATTCTCTTTTTCCTCACCCCTGACTATTCTTAGGATAAATTCCTTAAGCTGGTGCACCGTAAACTCAGATGTGTCAATTAATCTGGTTGCAATCTGCCTAAGGCCACTCAAGCGATCACGTTCAATACGAATACCTTCGGCAACAGTGCAGTGATCATCAGCGGGATGTCGTCGACGCGTTTCAGAAAAACGCCTTACCAGAATTTCATCCAGAGCATCAAAGAAAAAAATCTCTACTGTATGCCCAGAGCCGATAATTTTGTGAAAAGCACTTTCGTACCCTTTAAAAAACTCCCGCCCACGGATATCAGCAACCAATACAATACCTTTGAAGGCCTCACCCGATTTGCCGATCAGATCAACAAAACGCTTAAACAGGCGTACCGGCAAATTATCTATACAATAATAACCTTCATCTTCCAAGGCTCTGACTGCAGTCGATTTCCCGGAACCGGACATGCCGGTTATCACTATAATGCGCATACCCTACTCTACCTCATCTCCAAGTGGCCTGGCTTCGATGCGCTTTAGGAGTCGTTCCTGAAAATCACGGGCCGAGTGGTACCCCATCCCTTTAAGCAGGTTATTACGAGCGGCAACTTCAATAATTGAACCAAGATTGCGGCCTGGTCTGACCGGAATAATAATGTGCGGTATCTCAATACCTAGAATCGTGACCGTACGGTCATCAACACCCAGTCGATCATATTCGTGGGATTCATCCCACTCCATCAGTTCCAGTTGTATATCTACAATTTTTTTGTCGCGAATCGCAGAGACACCATAAAGATCCTTGATGTTTATGATACCAAGACCACGAATTTCCATCAAATACTGAAGCGATTCCTCTGCCTGCCCAATCAGCACCGCAGGCATCTTTTTCTTTATGAACACCATGTCGTCTGCAACAAGTCGGTGGCCACGAATCACAAGATCCAGGGCACATTCACTCTTGCCTATACCACTTTTCCCGGTAAGAAGAACCCCGACCCCCAACACATCTATCAAAACTCCATGCAGATGGGTAGTTGGCAACAATCGTTCTTCAAGAAATTTGGTTATAAGAGATATGAAAGTTGACGATTGATGAGCGGTTGCAAGCACCGGTATAGAATGGGAGTCTGCCAGATCAAGCAGTAACTGTGGCGGGCGCAAGTTTTTAGTAACAATGAAGCAGGATATTGGATAGCTGCAGAGCGCAGCAAGGTTTTTTGCTCCAACACGATTGTCAATCTGTTTCAGGTACGATATTTCAGTGTTGCCGAGCACCTGCAACCGGTCCGGATGCAGGTGCTCGGTGTAACCAGCCAGTGCCAGTCCAGGTTTCTGAATACGTGAGCTGGAGATACGATGTATGAGGCCCTGCTTGCCGGCCAGAAGTGACAAGCCCAGACCATACTCATTATCAGTCAGCAGGTCCTGTATAGAGAGTGATATACCATCCATGGCGGCTAAATAAATCTAGGCGCGATGTGGTTCGATCAGTCCGTAATTTCCGTCTTTACGACGATACAGAACATTGAATTCACTGCTGTCGGCATCAGTGAACACGATAAAATCTTTATGAAGGAGATCCATCTGCATTACGGCCTCTTCGATAGACATAGGCTTAACGGTTTCAGTGGTTGTTTTTATTACGACTGAACCGGTGCTGGCTTCAATACTGTCAGCTTCAAAAATCTTTTTAGAAAGCTGACGGCCATGTTCATCCCCGTTCGGCTTATGAGCTTTAATCTTTTCCTTGTAGCGAACAAGCTGACGCTCTATCTTGTCGATGACCGCATCTATAGAGGCATACATATCGTTGGTCGCCTCGGAAGCTTTAGTACTGATCCCTTTTGAATTAATGACAATTTCGACAATGTGACGAATCTTCTTTTCTACGGAAAAGTAGACCTGAACATTAATCGGGCTATCAATATACTTAGTCACACGCTCAAGTTTTTCTTCAGCATATGCCTTGAGAGCATCGCTCTGTTCCATGTGCCTGAATGTCATAGTTACCTGCATACAATCCTCCTGTGTAGTTGGTGCTGTGAAATGGACGACTGCCGCTATGGCAGTTCGTCAAAAATGTCGTTTACGTTCAGAAGATGATCCCAGATTAAGCATTTCGCGATACTTGGTTACCGTACGCCGCGCAATATTCACCGTCTGCCCCGTCAGCATTTCGGAAATTTTCTGATCTGAAAACGGTTTCTTGGGATTTTCCTTCTCGATAATTTCTTTAATTCTGTTTTTTACACTCTCAGAGGCGACAAAATCCCCTTCACTGGTCGAAAGACCGCTATTGAAAAAGTATTTTAGTTCAAGTAATCCTTGAGGCGTCTGCATATATTTATTGGTTGTGACCCTACTGATGGTTGATTCATGCATGCCGATATCCTCAGCAATGTCCCGGAGCACCAATGGGCGAAGATACTCGATACCACGATCAAAATATTCACGTTGAAACCGGATTATACTCTTTGCAACCTTGTATATCGTTCGCTGCCGCTGCTGAATACTTTTTATCAGCCATGCAGCTGAACGCATTTTATCACTGATATAATGCTCAGTCTGGGAGTCTATAGTACCATTTCCGCGGGCATCTGCATACTCGGTACTGACTTTCAGGTTGGGCAGTCCTTCCTCATTCAGCATAACGACATAATCGTCACCCACCTTATGTACAAAAATGTCTGGAGAAATATAATGCACATCATCGGTACTAAACGACGAACCGGGGCGTGGATCAAATCCGGAAATAATTCTGGAAGCAACAAGCACCTGATTCATATCGACTTTCAATAAACGTGCAATCTGTTTGTAGTCTCGTTTTTCCAGATCGCCAAGATGATTTTGCAAAATACTTTCGACAACACTCCCCTTCATACCCAGGTTCCATGCCTGGATCAGCAAACATTCTCTCAAGTCACGAGCAGCAACGCCAGGTGGATCAAATTCCTGAATACATTCAAGCACATCCTGAACGTCCTCTTCCGTAGCATTACTTGCTGCTGCAATTTCCTGTAGAGATGCCCGTAAATAGCCATAATCGTCAACATTACCTATGATTACCTCACCTACACGGACATCCATCTCAGAATACTGTCCCATATTGAGCTGCCATAACAGGTGATCGATTAGAGTGCCTTTTTTTGTCAGCATGTTTTCAAAGGAGGGGCGTTCGTCCTCACCACCGTACTGTTGCTCCCCGGAACTGTAGTTGTAGCCGTCCAGATAACTGTCCCAGTCGCGCAGAGTTTCCTCGCCAGTTTCCACCTCATGGAAATCCGCAATCTCCTGCACCGGTTCATGCTCCAACTCCGCCACTTCAAGTATGTCAGGCTCTGAAATCTCATCAAGACCGGTAGATTCTTCAAGGAGCGGATTTTCTTCCAACTCTTGAACTACCAGCTCTTGAAGTTCCATACGAGTCAACTGAAGCAGCTTGATAGCCTGTTGCAACTGGGGAGTCATCACCAGTTGCTGAGACATTTTCAATTGTTGACGCATCTCCATTGCCATGAAACATTGACCTCAAACCAGATATAGGGATTCATAAATCTATTCTGACAGTATAAATCAGAGACGAAAATCTTTACCCAGATAAATCTCTCGAGCTTTTTTACTACTTGCAATCTCGTCCGGCGTACCGTGTTCCAGTACTACTCCACTGTTCATAATATAAGCGGAGTCGCATACGCCCAAGGTTTCACGGACATTATGATCAGAAATCAAAACACCTATATTTTTATTTTTGAGCGAAACAATCAACCCCTGAATATCGGCAACGGCTATTGGGTCAATCCCTGCAAACGGCTCGTCCAGCAAAATAAATGCAGGATTTGTTATCAGTGCCCTGGCAATCTCAACCCGTCGCCGTTCTCCGCCAGAAAGGGAATATCCCATTGAGTGCGCAATGTGCGAAATTGAAAACTCCTCCAGCAACTGATACATCCTCTGCCTACCAAGACGTTTATCAGACTCAACCGTTTCAATAATTGCCAACAGATTATCTGCCACAGATAACTTACGAAAAACAGAGGCTTCCTGCGGAAGATAACTGATTCCCCGGCGCGCTCGCTGGTACATCGGGAGCGATGTAATCTCTTCCTCACCGAGAAAAACCTGACCACCATCAGGCTGTGCTAAACCGACTACCATATAAAAAGTTGTTGTTTTACCTGCCCCGTTCGGTCCCAACAGCCCAATAATTGATCCGGATGTTATAGAAATATCAACGCCACTGACAACCTGCCGACTGCCGTAGTTCTTCTTTAGAGATTTCGTCCAAAGCCTCGAAGAATTAACGACTTCCAGCATCACTCTTCCTTGCCGGCGGATTAATAACCGCCTCAACTCGTGCTTTTGGATCGCCACCGCTTGATACTTCACTTTTGTCATCATCTACGTAATAGGTAATCACTTTTCCGCTGATGCTGTCACTTCCTTGTACAACCCGAGGATTTCCAGTTAGAATAATTCGACCATTGCGGTTATCGTAAATCGCCTGATCGGCAAAACCGGTTCTATTTAACTGAATAATCCTGACATTTCCAAACGCCTCAACCTTTTCAACCTCGCTATTTTTATCCGCATAACTCACAACAAGTTTATCGGAAAAGATGGTTATATCCCCCTGTTTCGCAACTACCTTACCGGAAAAGATCGCCGTTTTACCTTTATTGTCGGCGGTCATCTCGTTGGATTTAACGGTAATAGGCAGGCCGGAACGATCCTTGTGAGACGGTGTTGAGGCCTGAACTACCGACGCAGAGAAGAGACAGCACAAACAGATTAACTCCATACACAAAACATGTAATCTCATCATTTGCACCTAGTCTTGAATGATTGTAGCCTCTACCGAAGAGATAAAATGAGCCCGCTGATTTTTGACACCCAGATCCATTCCAACAGCAGTAAGCTGTAACCTTTGTTGCCGAAAGATAACCGGATCGGCTGTTGAAAATTGGGCATTCACACCCTTGTATATAATGGAGCTGGTTTCAAAACTGGCTCCATCTTCGGTTACAACGTGAACATGACCGTTAAGCCGAACTGTTTTGCTCAAACTGGAATATTCTCCTTTGTCTGCCGTAACGGTTACAGCACCCTGCGACCGGGTGTGCTGAAACTCCATCCGGATATCCGAGAGATATGCTACGTTTCCACTCTTATCGTAATCAACCCGCTCTGCAACAAGCTCCCATACAACCAGACCATCTTGAATCTCCGAAAAATGGGCTTTTTTAAGGGCAACATCAATATTGTTGGGAAGCTGCTGATTGACCGACATTACCGGAGTTGATCCCTGAGGGCTATTCCGGAGAACTACGACCGCGATGCCTACAATTGCCGCCATAACAAGAAGTGCCAGCAAAGGCCTGATATAAACTGGCAATACCATAATAGGAAGGAACTATACCATTGAGGAGTAGGACTGTCCAGCAGAACGTAACAGGGTTGATGCTTTTGGCACAGAGATTGTATAAGTTATTGAACTTAAGCAATTACAGTTCATAACGGGCCACTACCTCATCCCAAAAGCCCCGCCATTTAAGAATCAGATCGCAGATTTCACGAACTGCACCATGTCCGCCAGTACAGGAAGTTATATAGTGGGCGGCATTACGGGCTTCTATCAGCGCATCAGCCGGAGCAGCAGCAAAACTTACGCGTTTCATAACCGGAACATCGATGACATCATCTCCCATGTAAGCTATCTGGCTGTCGGTAAGCCCGGTTTTTTGTTTTACATCAAGGTAACTTTCAAGTTTTTTAAGCGCCCCCTGATAAACCAACTCAATTCCCAGCTCTCTCGCCCTGATATCTACAACCTGCGAGGTGCGGCCAGTAATTATGCCAACTTCAATGCCATACCGTTGCAGCATCTTGATACCATGCCCGTCCTTGACATTGAATACTTTGGTTTCCAGCCCATTGCCGTCATAGATAATGCCACCGTCAGTCATAACACCATCGACATCAAGTAATAAGAGACGGATATCCGCAAGTTTATCATTCATCAGGCGATACCTGCCTTGAGTATATCATGCAGATGAATGACACCGCATGGAGCCTGGCTATGATCGTTTTCAAAAACAAACAGAGAGGTAATGGCACGTTGCTCCATAATCTGCAGGGCAGCTGCAGCAAGCTCAGATCGTTTGATACGCAGTGGACCATGCTTCATGATCTCTGAAGCACGCTGATTGAGTATATCAAAACCTTTCTCCAGCGACCGACGCAGATCGCCATCGGTAATAACACCTTTCAGTGCGCCGCTTGTATCGCAAACTCCGGTAACTCCAAGCCCCTTGTCAGTAATCACAAACAGGGCCTCTTTCATCAACGTATCTTCCTGCACCAGAGGGACCGCATCACCTGAGTGCATAAGGTCTTCAACTCTCAGAATCAGTTTTTTACCCAGAGACCCGCCGGGATGAAATATTGCAAAATCTTCCGCCTTGAAACCACGGCTGACCAACAGAGCGACAGCCAACGCGTCACCCATTGCCAGAGTGGCTGTTGTGGAGGCAGTAGGAGCCAGCCCAAGCGGACAGGCTTCCTCAGAGACCGACACATCCAGGAAAACATCACTTGAACGGGCCAGGTTTGATTCCGGATTGCCGCTCATAGCCACCAGATGCGCGCCCAGACGTTTAATTGAAGGGAGTATTTTAAGAATTTCTTCAGTTTCACCACTGTTTGAAATGGCAACCACAACATCACCCTTCATGATCATCCCCAGATCACCATGAATCCCTTCAGCAGGATGCAGGAAGAACGCCGGAGTACCGGTGGAAGCCATGGTTGAAGCAATTTTCTGCCCAACCAAACCGGATTTACCCATCCCGCTGACTATCACCCGTCCGGTACTTGCCAATATCAAATCAATCGCCCTTTCGAACGAACTATCAATACGATCAGCCATGGCAGACAGAGCCAACGCCTCAACCCTGATTACCCTGCGTGCTTCTTCTATAACAGTCATGCCGTCGGCCTCTGTTTAATAACCAGATCAAGAGCTTTCAATGTTTTCAGCAAACCTGGAAGTTCGCCCAGTGGAATCGAGTTAGCACCGTCGCATAGAGCTTTGTCCGGGTCTTCATGTACCTCCATGAAGATGCCGTCAATTCCGGTTGCAACTGCCGCACGCGATAGATATTCCACAAACTCGCGCTGACCACCCGAGCTATCCCCCTGACCTCCGGGAAGCTGTACACTGTGAGTAGCATCAAATACCACCGGGTAACCGGTGGCGCGCATAACCGGAAAACTGCGCATATCCACCACCAGGTTGTTATAGCCGAAAGAGGCCCCGCGCTCCGTAAGAATGATGTTCTCATTGCCACTGGCCGCAATTTTCCCTGCAACATTTTTCATGTCCCAAGGGGCCAGAAACTGCCCTTTTTTAACATTGATAATCCGGCCGCTCTTAGCTGCCGCCACCAACAGATCAGTTTGGCGACAGAGAAAAGCTGGGATCTGAATAATGTCAAGCACCTCAGCCGCTGGAATAACCTGCTCGATGGAGTGAATATCAGAGATCACCGGAACACCCAGCGCTTCCTTGACCTTGCGCAGAATGGTAAGCCCTTCTCTCATCCCTGGTCCACGGTAGGCATTGATCGAGGTGCGGTTGGCCTTGTCGTAGGAAGCCTTGAAAATCAAGGGAATTGAAAGACCGTTGCAAATCGTCATCAACCGTTCGGCATGCCGCATTGTTGCGGTTTCATTTTCGATCACACATGGACCAGCAATCAGGACCAGTGGACGATTGTTACCAATCTTCACATTTCCGGAAATAATCTCACGGGTCATTATTTACCCCTTGTTTCTCTGCGCCAGTGATGCAGCGATAAAAGCTCTGAAAAGCGGATGCGGTACCAGCGGTTTAGACTTGAACTCCGGATGGAACTGGCACGCAAGGAACCATGGATGGTCAACTATTTCAACCACTTCGACCAGATCTTTGTCCTTGTATACACCAGACAGGATAAGACCATTTTTTGTCAGCAGATCACGGTAAGTGTTATTGAACTCGTAACGGTGACGGTGACGTTCAGAAATATCGGTTTCGTTATAGGCGGTATGAGCAAGCGTTCCCTTGGAAATGGAGCATGGGAAAGCCCCCAGACGCATGGTCCCGCCCTTTTTGCTGACCGCTTTCTGCTCCTCCATCAGGTGAATAATAGACTCACCACCTTCTGTACGGAACTCGCTCGAACAGGCTTCTTTAACACTACAAACATTGCGGGCAAATTCGATCACAGCCATCTGCATACCGAGACAGATTCCAAAGAAAGGGATCTTCCGCGTTCGTGCATACTCGATCGCCATGACTTTCCCTTCCGTACCTCGTTCACCAAAACCGCCGGGAACAAGAATTCCGTCAACATCTTCAAAATGTCCGTCAGCACCGTCTCGTTCAATCTTTTCAGCATCCAGATATTTTAGTGAGACCCGGCAATCATTGGCGATTCCACCGTGAGTCAGTGCCTCAGCCAGTGACTTGTATGATTCCGTCAGATCAACATATTTGCCTACGATCGCTATACGCACCTCCCCATTACTCGGGTGGCGCAATTTTTCAACAACATCTTGCCATTTGGTCAGATCTGGTGCTTTGGTCCAGATATTGAGTTTTTCGACAACCTGATCGTCTAGTCTTTCCTTGTTTAGCGCCTGCGGCACGGCATAAATATGTTCGGAATCAACAACCGGAATAACATCTTTTTCGCCAACATTACAAAACAGAGCGATCTTCTTCTTCATATCTTCCGGCAGATCACGCTCACAGCGACAGAGCAGAATGTCCGGCTGGATGCCGATCTTGCGTAACTCCATGACCGAATGTTGGGTCGGTTTTGTTTTAAGTTCTCCGGCGGTACGGATGTATGGCACCAGCGTAACATGGACATACAGAGCGTTCCCCGGTCCACGGTCAAAGCGAAACTGACGAATCGCCTCCAAAAACGGCAGCGATTCAATGTCACCAACCGTACCGCCAACCTCGACAATCGCCACATCGGCACCTTTGGCATTTTCAATAATCTTGAGCTTGATCTCATCGGTTATGTGCGGAATAACCTGAACAGTACCACCCAGATAATCGCCGCGACGTTCTTTGGTAATGACCGAGAAATAAACCTGGCCAGTCGTAAAATTGCTCTTCCGGGAAAGAACAGCGCTCGTAAAACGCTCGTAATGCCCCAGATCAAGATCAGTTTCGGCGCCGTCATCAGTAACGAAAACCTCTCCATGTTGAAAAGGAGACATGGTGCCAGGATCTACGTTGATGTAGGGGTCAAGCTTCTGCATCGTTACCCGCAAACCGCGCGCCTCCAGTAGCGCCCCAAGCGAAGCCGCTGCCAGACCCTTACCGATCGATGAAACAACGCCGCCGGTGATAAATACAAACTTGGTTTTCATGGTGTCTGCTCCTGAATATCGGTCAATAATATATTGTGTCAAGCCCCCTCTTTGATAAAGAGGGGGTTGGGGTGGTTTATTTCAAAAGTTTACGGTAAAGTTCCTGAGCCTTAAGCAAATCATCCGGTGTGTCCACGCCAACAGACTCAAACTCGGTCTCGACCACCCGAATCTTGATGCCATTCTCGATTGCACGCAGCTGTTCCAGTTTTTCGGATATCTCCAGAAACGTCGCCGGCATTGCAGCAAATTTCAGCAAAAAATCACGACGATAGACATAAAGCCCGACATGCTTATAACAGAGCAGCTTGCCGCAGCAGAATGAATCATCTTTGAGATCTTTCCATTTATCGCGAAAGAATGGGAGCGGAGAGCGAGAAAAATAGAGGGCATCGCCACGGTTGTCGGTCACTACTTTGACAACATTGGGAGAAAGAAAATCATGAAGGCATTTGATTCGGGTCTTGACGGTTCCCATCTGCAGATCGGCCTCTTCAAGGAAAGGTTGGAGTGCCAGGTCGATCATAGCTGGATCAATAAGCGGCTCATCACCCTGGACGTTAACAATTATGTCAGAGTCAAGTCCTGCAGCCACTTCTGCCAAACGGTCGGTGCCGGTTTCATGACCGGTGGACGTCATGATCGACTCTCCGCCGATACTGCTGACCGCATCAGCTATCCTCAGGTCATCAGTTGCAACTATTACACGAGAAATCAGCTCTGACTGAGCGGTACGCTCATAAACATGCTGAATCATCGGACGACCATCAATTTCCGCCAAAGCCTTGCCAGGAAAACGTGTTGATGCATAACGGGCAGGAATAACCGCTGTAATTTTCATGCGTTACAACCTTTTATGTTGGGGATATTGACGAAAACGTCAGGTGTCCTGTGGTAGGACGTGACAAGTTACCGCAAAAGCAGAGGGGTGTCAAGGTGCGAACAGGAGCGTGGAATTTTCAAGCATTAACACTGACATGGGGGGATTAACGGAAATCAGCTTTTACCACCCATCATTTTACTCAACACCCTGCGCAGTTCAGACGGAATATAAGGCTTGTGCAAAAAACCGGCGCGTTTATCATCTGCGATAACATCCGCTACTGACTCTACGTCATAGCCGCTACAGATTATAATCGGCACCACGGCATCAATCTTGCGAAGTTCACGGTAAGCCTCAATACCACCCATCTCCGGCATTATCAGATCCAGCATGATCACGTCTATATCACTGCCACAATCCCTGTATATCTCAAGCGCTTCTCGCCCATTGGAGGCGGTTATGGTTGAGTAATTAATTGCATCCAGCAAGATTACTTCCATTTTTAGCAACTCATCCTCATCCTCTACCAATAAAACCTTTGCGTATGATGGTTGCGATTCAACGGCATCTGCCGGTAGCGCTGTTTCAACATGTTCCTGGGCAACTGTCAACGGAATGTAAACCTTGAATATCGTACCGACATCCAACGTGCTTGCCAGCTGTATCGTACCGTTATGCGCTTTGATAATACCGAGTATGGCAGACATTCCGAGTCCGCGACCAGTAAACTTGGTGGTGTAAAACGGCTCAAATATACGTTGTTTGGTCTCTTCGCTCATGCCGCAACCGCTATCTGAAACCACGAGACAGACATAATCACCAGACAGAATAATGCTACCAAAATAATCCATTTCAGGCTGTTCTGGCTTAATTGTGGTCTTTTTCAGCACGACGGTAATAGTGCCATAATCATCGCCGATGGCTTCGCTGGCATTTATGATCAGGTTCATGATCACCTGCTGGAGCTGACTGCTGTCACCAACAATCATCGGTAGGTCGCGCTTCATATCAACTTTGATGTTCACATTCTTTTTGATGGCTGAGGAAAGCATTTTAACAATATCATCCACCATCATCCAGAGGCTGAACTCTGTCTGAAGCAAAGGGCTTTTACCTGAATAGGTCAGCATCTGACTGCAGAGTTCAGCGGCGCGATTGGCCGCAGACTCAATCATCCCAATATATGTTTCGCGATCAACTTCGGAATTGTCATGTGATTTCAGAATATAGCAGTGACCCAAAATAATAGTCAGGATATTATTAAAATCATGTGCAATACCACCCGATAAAACACCGAGACTTTCCAGTTTTTGCGTGTGTTGGAATTGTCTTTCCAAATTTTGACGTTCTTCCTCGGCACGCTTCCGCTCGGTAATGTCGCGCATGACGTGAACGCAGCCGGTTATGCGGCCCTCTTCATCAAAGAGTGGAGATGCCGTGGCATCAAAAACGCCGTCAAGCCTTTCTACTTTTATTTCACTGTTGTGTACCAAACCATCCTGCATTGCATCCGTACAGAAGCACTCTTTATCAGCACATTCCGGACCATAAACTACTTCGTAACATTTTTTCCCCACAATTTCTTCCGGTGCCAAGCCACAGCGGAAAGCCATAGCGCGGTTGACACGTATTATAGTGTGTGTTGTGTCAATCAAGGAAATCATATCTGGAACAGCGTCGAAGGTCAGTTCCCAATCATTTTTTGCTTTTAAGACCTCATTTTCAATATTCTTGCGAGCCACTGTCAATGACCATGTTATTAATGCGTACTTAACTGTAACAGGCAAATTCGCAAAAGTTTCCGGTGACTTTACTATGTAATCCAGAGCACCGATTTTCATGGCCTCAACAGCGACCTGTTCACTGCCATGCGATGTCATCAGGATAATCGGCCACGATCCGGCTGCCAAGGCGACCAACTCACTGCCATCTCCATCAGGCAATCTATAGTCAGTAATAATCAGATTGGGAGATTGCTTTTCTGTAGCCATCCTGGCAGCAGTAATGGTGGAGACAACCTCAAGACGATACTCTTCCGCTGCATCATCAAAAGAGCGCAGAATAAGTTCGGCGTGGTTGCCGTCATCTTCAACTATCAGTATGAGTGGCGCTGCAGAGTTATCCGTCAACATGCAGAAATCCTTTTATCCAACAAGCAGTTCATTACCGTATTACCACGGCCTTTTATTCCATGCCAACCAGTAAAACCCCAGATCTCGGAGAAGTTTGCTAAATTCATCAAAACTGACCGGCTTTGTCACATAACTGTTAGCGTGATATTCATAAGCCATCGCCGAATCTCTCTCAGCATCCGAGGTTGTCAGTATCACCACCGGCAGGGCCTTCAGGTCGGGATTGCCTTTAACCTCTTTGAGCACTTCCAGACCGTCCACCTTGGGGAGGCGCAGATCCAGCAGCATCAGGTGCGGCATGGGGAACTGTTTCCGATCGGCATATTTGCCACGCCCGTACAGATAATCAAGCGCCGCCTCACCTTCCTCGACATGGGTGATGACGTTAGCTACTTGAAAATCCTCCATATTGCGCATGACCAACTCGGCGTGATCAGGGTTGTCCTCTACAAGTAAAATAGTCAACGGTTCGCCGTTCATTGTTGTGTCTCCTTGTAGTTCATGGTCTCTTGCCCCTCAGTTTTCCGCCACCGTAAAACAAAAACGACTTCCCTTGCCTACCCCATCCGATTCCACCCAAACTTGCCCGTTGTGCACCTCAATGATCCGCTTGACAAGAGCCAGACCGATGCCGGTACCGCCGCTTTTGGCATCCAGTTTGTTAAACAGGCCAAAAATATTGTCGTGATATTTTTTATCAATACCGATGCCGTTGTCCTGCACAAAAAACACATTTACACCTGATTCGTCCCGCACACCAAACAGAATCTGAGGATCGGTCTGACCACCCATGTAATTAATGGCATTCTCGACCAGATTCTGAACCACCTCGCACATTCGCTGCCGGTCACAGAATAAAGGCGGCAGATCAGGTTGAACTGTTACTTTGATATCACTGTTTCGCAAAGGTCCGGCCAGTTGCTCCAGTACATCATTTAGCAACAAATTCATATCCACCACTTCCGATGTATTGACAACACGGCCAACCGTTGAAATTTCCAGCAGGTCACACAACAGATTATTCATCCTGTCAGCAGCATCGCCCACACGTTTAAGGTCACCCGCCATCCGTTCATAATTCCCCTTTAAGAGGTCCTTTTCCAGAGCGCCTGTAAATCCCTTTATTGTAATGATCGGACTTTTCAAATCGTGTGAAACCGTGTAAGCAAAACGCTCCAATTCAGCATTTTTTATCTCCAGGTCGGCTTCACGCTTTTTACGTTCCAGAACCTCTTCTTCAAGTGTGCAGGTTTTTTCATCCACTGTTACTTTCAGCTGCCTGTTAAATAAAAGCAGCATAAACATTACAATAACTCCAACAGAGAAGGAACAGGTAAGAATAAAGGCCGTTGAAATTTCATCACTTATAGGCACCCTGACCGATTCAATTGCCCTGTAAACACCAGTTTTCTCGTCAAAACCACCTTTCCCCGGATACCGAACTTGAATCCCTTGCGGTGCATCCTCTCTTTTTCCATGGCATCTGATACAGGCCTTGCTGGTCTCCAAAAATGGGATCGCATAATAGAGATATTTTTTACCGTCAATGTTCACGACTTTTCGAAATTCGCTGACCTCAGGATTCTCATTAAACATCAGGATTAGTGTTTTTTCAAACTCATCAGCCTTGTTGAGCGGGTTGTGCGGATTATTTGAGGCCAATTTATAGTATATTTCCGGAAATCCTGCTTTTTTCAACTCATCGTTATAAAAACTGTGCTCGACACGAACTATGAATGATGATGAAAATATTTCCGGGGCATAATAGTCTTGAGAAATTTTGCCCTGCTCCATCGCCTTGAAAAAAACTGGGTGCATAACTTTTTGAATATATTGGTGAAGGCCACGGTGAGAAAGCATGATATTTTTGATTTTTTCTTCGGCGGCGTTAATGAAAAATGTGGATATCGCATAATTAAGAAAAACAGCGACTACAACCATGACTACAACCGGAAACGCGGCCATATTGAAGACGCGCCAAGCTTTTCCGACAAAAGTTTTTATATTTTCAAGGCTCATACATCTCTCCCTGACAAGGCTAAACAGAAGCTGCTTCCCATCCCTACCCCTTCCGACTCAACCCAGACTTGACCGCCGTGGATCTCAATTATCCGCTTGACAAGTGCCAGACCAACACCGGTCCCCTCGCTCCTTGTATCCAGTTTGTTGAACAGGCCGAAGACCTTTTCATGATGAAGCGGATCAATTCCAGACCCATTATCGTTCACAAAGAAGACCGTTTTTTTGCCTTCCACCCTTGCCCCGATTTCAATACGAGGCACAACCTGATCTCCCATATATTTCATGGCGTTTTCAATCAGGTTTTGCATTACTGACGACAAACGCTGCTCATCGCCAAGGACGGATGGAAGATTGGATTGCAGTACTATATCAACCTTCTTTATTTCAAGCGAACCGCTTAACATTACCAGACAATTATCTACCAATCTGTTCATATCAATCAGAGATGGCTCATTCATCATCCTGCCAACGCGGGATAGTTCCAACAGATCATTGAGAAGACACGTCATCTTACCTGCAGCACCCTCAATTCTGCTAAGGTCGCTCTCTACCCTGGCATAATTACCCGCTTGCAGATCCTGTCTAATCATACCGGCATAGCTCTGGATTGTGATCAGCGGGCTTTTCAGGTCATGAGAGACGGTGTAGGTAAAACTCTCAAGTTCCGTATTTTTCTCCCGCAACTCTTTTTCGGCCTGCTTGCGTTCGGTGATGTCCAGGCAGTAACCGATATAACCGGCAAAGCTTCCATCTATATCGTAACGAGGACAACCATCATCCTGAATCCAGCGGTATTCACAGTCATGACGACGGAGGCGATAATCCATACTGAAGGCTTCACGTTTGTCAAACGCTGAGATGTAAATATCGAGACAACGTTGAAAATCATCAGGATGAACACCTTCTGCCCAGCCATTGCCAGCTTCTTATAATACTTACGGTTTTTCGGACAGGTAGTTAAGTTTGGTTTGCCCATAATTGCGGAGGCAATTATGATGGCAAGCATGAGAACGAAACGTACTTCCGAATTCAAAGCAAAGGTGGCTTTGGCTGCAATTCGGGGCGATCAGACCGTCACCGAACTGGCCTCTCTCTACAAAGTTCATCCGAATCAGATCACCACCTGGAAGCGTCAGGCACAGGATCAGTTGGTAGCGGCCTTTGACAACAAGAAGGCCAGGTCACTAAAGTCCGACGAAAAGCTTAAAGAGGAACTGTATCGCCAGATAGGCCAGCTCAAGGTTGAACTTGACTGGCTCAAAAAAAAATCTGGTATGTAGCACCGCTCAAAAGCGACTGCTGATAGACACAAAGCATCCCAGAATCAGCGTAGTCAGGCAGTGCCGCCTTCTGGGGCTAAGCCATTCCAGTCTGTATTATCAGCCTACACCGATTTCAGCAGAGAACCTGACCCTGATGCGGTTGCTGGATGAAGAGTATACCCGGCATCCCTTCTTGGGCGTTATCAAGCTGACGGACTGGCTCAAGAAGCAAGGACATCCGCATGTAGGAACACGTCGCACGCGACACCTGCTGCGGTTGATGGGCCTGATGGCCATCTACCCCGGCCCTAACTTGAGTCGGCGTGCTCCAGGCCATAAGATCTATCCGTACCTTTTGCGCAATGTGCCGATAGTAAGGGTTAACCAGGTCTGGAGCGTTGACATAACCTATATCAGGCTCAAAGGTGGCTTCGTATATCTTGTTGCAATCATTGACTGGTTCAGCCGATACGTCATTGATTTTGGCATCAGCATCACCTTGGAAGCCGACTTCTGCATCGAAGCACTGGAACGGGCATTACTCAAAGGGAAACCGGAAATATTCAACAGCGACCAGGGTTCACAATTCACGAGTCCGCGCCATACACAGATTCTGGAAGCCGCCGGTGTTCTCATCAGCATGGACGGCAAGGGTCGGGCAATTGACAACATCTTTGTCGAACGGCTCTGGAGATCACTGAAATACGAGGAAGTCTATCTCAAAGATTACGAAACGGTTCAGGAAGCAAAAGACGGAATCAAAACCTATTTCGATTACTACAACAATGAACGATCTCATCAGTCGCTGGACTACAAAACCCCGGCTGAAGTATACTTCAAAGGGCTACTCGAATTAGCTGATCTTTCAGAGAACAGGGACATTTAAACTGGGCTGAACCAAACTTAATTTCTTCATTTTTCTGTCTTGACAACCGTCAGTAGCTTA
>JANXYR010000029.1 GCA_025355965.1 Geobacteraceae bacterium | reverse complement strand
TGGGATGGGTGACGTGTTCTTTTAGCAGAAATCACTTAATATTTCAACTTATTGTGGGTTTTAGTCGCTGCCCGCTACCACCAGAGGAGCCTGTTTTTTTAAAGATTTTGGGTGGTGCGTTTTTTACCGTGATCAGGCGTTCACCGAGCTTGGCTCCATTCAGGAGATCAATCGCTTCTCTAGCTTCCTCGTCGGTAGACATCCTTACGTACCCGCACCCCCTGAATTCTCCGGAAGCTGGATCGACCACCATATGGACGGACTCAACAGTACCTACCACGGAAAACAGTTTTTTTACTTCATCTTCCGTGACCGAACCGGAAATTTGTCCTACATAGATCTCTACACCCATTTACATTTTCCTTTTTATGTAATCAAAGTCATAACTTAGATAGTCGTTAATAATTTCAATCAGACCATCCGCTTCAACTCATCAAGCAGATTAAGCGCCTCAAGCGGAGTCAGCGTGGCAATATTGAGCTTCTTAAGACGGTGGCGCAGTTGATCTTCGCTGGTTTCAAACAGTGAAAATTGCGGTGACGGCTCGCACGGTGGCTTCTTGCTGCTCTTGGCCAGTCGTGGGGCCCCCTCCTCGAATTCACCCTTCTCCAGGTTATTGAGAATTTCTTTGGCGCGCTCGATGACGTCCGACGGCATCCCAGCCAGGCGGGCGACCTGAATGCCGTAAGAGTGGGAAGCGCCGCCGGGAATGATGGTGCGCAGGAAAATGATCTGATCGTTCCACTCCCGCACAGCCACGGTAAAGTTTTTGATCCGCTCGCGGGTAGTCGCCAGTTCGGTTAGTTCGTGATAGTGCGTGGCAAAAAGGGTGCGACTGCTGCAGGTCGGAGTGTCGTGGATATACTCCGCCACTGCCCAAGCGATGGAAACACCGTCAAAGGTCGAGGTGCCGCGACCGATCTCGTCCATGATAATCAGGCTCCGGGGAGTGGCGTTGCGGAGGATCCCGGCCGCTTCCATCATCTCCAGCATGAAGGTTGACTGACCACGGGCCAGGTTATCACCAGCTCCGACACGGGTAAAGATACGGTCGGCGATACCGATGCGGGCGCTGCCGGCAGAGACGAAACTGCCGGCCTGGGCCATCAGGGTAATCAGCGCCACCTGACGCATATAAGTCGATTTGCCGGCCATATTGGGCCCGGTAATCATCAGAAGTTGGTTGCTCTCCGCATCCAGAAGGGTGTCGTTCGGAACGAAGCGCTCCCCCAGCTTCATCGCCTCGATCACCGGGTGGCGACCGTCACGGATATCAATGATGTCCGAATCATCCACCTGCGGTTTGCAGTAATTACGTTCATAAGCCACGGTAGCCAGCGAAAGCAGCACGTCCAGGATTGCAAGGCCGTCAGCTGTCCGGGAGATCCGTTCGGCCTGAGCAGCCACCAGTTCTCGAATTTCCTGAAAAAGGGTAAATTCCAGATTGCAGATCCGCTCTTCCGCCCCAAGCACCTTCTCTTCGTAGTTTTTCAACTCCAGGGTGACATAGCGCTCTGCGTTGGCGAGTGTCTGACGCCGAATGTAATCTGCCGGTACCGCCGCCAGGTTGCTTTTGGTTACCTCTATTGAATAACCGAATACCCGGTTGTAGCGGATTTTGAGGGTCGATATGCCGGTTCTGGTCCGTTCTTGCGCTTCCAGCCGGGCTATGAACCCCTTGCCCTCACTGCTTATGGCGCGCAATTCGTCCAGCTCGATATTGTAGCCAGGTGCGATGATCCCCCCTTCACGAAGCGAGAAAGGGGGCGATTCAATGATGCCGCGCGACACTAGGTCGCACATGTCACCCAATGGATCAATGGAGCCCTTCAATGACATCAGCAAAGGAGCCTGCACCACGCTCAGGCGCTCCAACAATGGGGGAAGATGAATCAGGGAATCATGCAGTGCCCGAAGGTCACGCCCACCGGCGCTGGCCATGCCGATGCGGCCGTTAAGCCGTTCCAGATCGGCAATATGTTTCAGGCACGCAGCTAATGTTTCTCGTAGGTCGGGGAACTCCAGCAACTCTTCCACCGCGCCAAGCCGTTGCCGGATCGGCTCCAACTCGATCAGTGGATAACTCAGCCACTGTTTTAACCTGCGAGCACCCATGGCGGTGCCGGTGCGATCCAGACACCCAAGCAGTGAACCTGTGCGTTTTCCCTCCGCCATACTGGCAGTGATCTCCAGATTGCGGCGTGTGGCGGGATCAAGGGTCAGATGCTGGCTGCGCCGCGAGACAATAATATCGCGAATATGCGGCAACGCCGACTTGCGGTTTTCACGCAGGTAATATAGGGCTGCAGCAGCGGCAAGCAGAGCGTTAGGCGCGCCATCAAGGCCGAGCGCTTCGGCCGAGGCGGCCCCGAAATGGCCACAAAGAAGCGTAGTGGCATAGTCATGATCAAAGATCCATGACGGGGCACGGGAGATTATTCGCTCGCTCAAAAATGAGCGCAGATCAGACGGCAGGTTTTTGATATCAAGAGCGTCGGAGAGAAGGATTTCGCGAGGACTGACCCCGACCGCTTCGGCCAGTGCGGCAACAGCTCCGGTTAACTCCGTTGCACGGAACTCGCCGGTGGAGACATCCAGCCAGGCGCAGCCCCAGTTGCCGTTTGACGCTTCGCAGAGTGCCAGCAGGTAATTGTTTTCGTCAGGAACAAGGCTCTCGGACTCAATCAGAAGACCGGGGGTAACCACCCTGACAACCTCGCGCCTGACAATTCCCTTCGCCTGTTTCGGGTCTTCAACCTGTTCGCAAATTGCTACCTTGTGGCCAAGTTCAATCAATCTGGCGACGTAGGGAGCGGCAGAATGGAAAGGGACTCCGCAAAAGGGGATCTCGTCACCGCTCCCCTTGTTGCGCGAGGTCAGAGCGATATCGAGCAGACGAGAGGCCAGTAGCGCATCATCCAGAAACATCTCATAAAAGTCCCCCATGCGAAAAAAGAGGATCGCATCAGGATAACCCGACTTTATCTCCAGATATTGTCGCATCATGGGGGTTTGCTCTGCCATGCGGTTAAACCTTTCGTGTGCTGAACTACTTCAAACCGTAGAGTTGCCGATAGGTAGCTGCCGAAGCGTACACTTTTTTAACATAATCGCGGGTCTCCTGATAGGGGATGCTTTCAATAAATTCATCCTTGTTCAACCCGTTAAAGCTTTTTTTCCAACGCCCCAAAGCTGCAGACCCGGCATTGTAAGCCGCCGCCATGTAGACGACGTCGCCATTTTGCTCTTTCATCAGATCGTGGAGATGCTTCGTACCCAGGCGGATGTTATATTCCGGCACTGTCAGGCGCAGAGGATTAAATTCCCCTTTTTCACGAGCGGTCAGTTTGGCCGTGGCCGGCATCATCTGCATTAATCCAATCGCACCGGCACCAGATTTGATGGCTGGAACAAAGCTACTTTCGGCACGGATCAGAGCATATACGAGCCCTTCCGATAAGCCGTTAAGAGCGGCATTCTGGCTGACAAGCTCCGTGTAAGCCCTTGGATAACCGGCTGTCCAGAGTGGTAATGCCGCCTTATCCCATGCCACAGGACGGTTTTGCATAAACAGGGAGATCGCCGAGCCATAATCCCGCATATCGAGATATACTCTGGCTAGTGCGGGGAACTGCCCCTTCTTTTCACCACTTTTTTTGCGGACTGCCGCCACCTCTACCCTCGCATCTTCAAGCATGCCGAGTGAAGCAAGCAGACGCGCCTTTTCAAATCCGGCCAGCAAAGGGAGCTCACTCTGGGCGTCGCGGTTACCGAGCGACTCACGACTGTCTTTCACCCCCCTCTGTTCGCGATACCAGGTGGCATAGAATCCGGCCGGGAATTCATCCAGAAGCGTACGATAATAGGTGGCGGCTGTAGCATCACCGCTCTTTTCAAGTGCCCGGCCCAGCCAGTACAACACCTTCTCGCGCTGAGCTTCATCGGCAAGCAAACCCTTGAAAGCATCGATTGCGGCAGGATATTCACCGGCAAGATAACGACACCATCCCGAATCCCAAACCGACTTTGTGGCATTTTTTGCTTCAGAAGAAAGTTTCCCAGCCTGATCGAACAAACGCGCCGCTTCGGCATACTGACCAAGACTGCGCTTTAATCCTGCCGCTTCAATCATGGCATCATCGGCAAATTCCTGTTTTTTACCTTCACCAGCGAGCTCAAGGTACATTGCCAAAGCACGCTCTTTAGAATCCTGTCGTTCAAGGGACTTGGCCAACCAGAAGCGGGCTTCTGAGCGTACAACAGGCAGTGGGCTAGCTGCCGACTTAACAAACTGTTTTTCAGCCTGTTTGTAGTGCCTCAGCCGATATTGCGCCATACCGGTCCGAAGATCGGCCCAACCTGCAACAGCTTGTGACGGTGAAGCAGCAGGGATCATCTCCAGAGTTTTAATGGAGGCACTGAATTCACTCTGCGTATAAAGCGTAGAAGCCCGTTTAAGAAGCTCTTCAGCCGTATAAGGCGATAATTTAAGGTCCGGGCGTTCAAGCAGTTTGATCCGTTCCTGCGACCTGGCAGCCAGAGGCGACGCCGGACTATTGAGCCAGAGGCTCCGATATGTCAGAAGCGCCCCCCACGCATCCGTCAACTCTTCACGGCAGTGCGCCGATGAAAAGCTGGCATCGACAGCATCGCTACCGGAGGGGTATTTTTCTATGTATGCTTGATATGACTTGAGTGCTCCCTTGTAGTCTCCGGACTCATGCAAGATATCTGCAGATAGTTTTTCAGAGCGGCGCACAGTTTTTGAGGTGGGAAATGAGGTGCGAATTGAAACCGCCTTGGCGTACGCAGCCGGATATCGTTTCAGTTTCAGGAGAGCCTCTGCCTGAAAGAGCACGGCGTAATCGGCAATCAGAGGCAGTTTATGCTCCGCCTCAGCCAGAAGCGCCGCCGCTTCTTCGAACTTATCCATACGCAATGCAGCCATCCCGAGGACAAATGCCCTATGCACCTGATCGGAAGATTTTACGGCTGATGTGTAGGCCCCAGCAAAATCCTTATCGCGGTATTGTGTGGAAGCACGATTCAAATAGTCATCGGCCTGCAAGGTTCGGGTGGTCCCGGTTAAAAACGTTATTCCTGCAAAGGCCAGCAGTATCGGCCTGAAACTATAAGACATAAGATATACCTTTCGTGAAAAAGGCCGTGAGCAGCAGCTCATGGCCGGGAAGATGGTTATTGATGCTCCCAAAAAAATAATGTGATTCACCTGCAGGGTATCACAGGTTCCTTCGTGCCATTTCGTCGTGGTAAAACTTCTTGTAAAGAACGTCGTAATCTCGACTGCCGGGAGCCTTGTTGCGCAACTTTGCCATGACGGCGGCTTCAATTTCGTCCACAGAACCAAAAAAAGCTTCCAGGGATTGTTTAACCCGTCTCAGTGCCCGACTGTCATCAGACACATCGGCTAGATCGTCACGCCAGATGCATTTGATTATTTCATGGGCCATGTTTGAAATACGGTCTTCAGATAGCGACATAATTAAATCTCCCTCAAATTCCAAGTTGGGTTCACAGGACTATGTTTCGTTCCTTGGCCAACTTATCCTTAACCATCTTCAGCATACGGCGGCGGTCAATAGTTGCGGCGCCACTTCCCATCGCATTAAGGGTTTCATCGAGCAACTTTTCTGCATCCCTTTCCAGTTTCTGCTCGGCGGCAAAATCCTGAGAGATTGTACGGGCAATCCCGGCAACCACCTTCGCTGTTTCACCACTCGTGGTGATCAGGCCTTCTGCCACCAGATCATTGTAGACCTTTTCTGCCAGCCCTTGTATCTGTTCATCTTTTAGTCGCATGTTGCCTCAAATGAAAAAGGCCTGCTTTCCGGCAGACCTCATCTATGGGATGATTTTGCTTTTTTCCAGCGGAGATCCATGAGAAAAGTGGACTTATTGTACTCAATATGTGTAAAAATGCAAACCATAAAGTTCTGAAAGTTTACTCGGAGGTCCATATCATGCAACGTAAAGCGGTAGTTTTGTATAGCAGCGGACTGGATTCCACCACCTGTATGGCGATAGCCAGAGCGGAAGGTTTTATCCCTTATGCAATCAGTTTTTCCTATGGCCAGCGACACAGCTTCGAGCTGTCAGTCGCCCGGCAAAATGCCAAACGGATCGGGGCAGAGGAACACCTTGTTGTCGATTTCGATCTGCGCCTGATGGGTGGCAGCGCCCTGACAGCAGATATCGACGTGCCAAAGGATGGTGTAGGGAGCGACATCCCGGTCACGTATGTCCCGGCCCGCAACACCATCTTCCTTTCCTTTGCCCTTGGCTGGGCAGAGGTACTTGGCGCCTCCGACATTTATATCGGTGTCAACGCTCTCGATTATTCAGGTTATCCGGACTGCCGTCCGGAATACATTCAGGCGTATGAAAAGATGGCCAACCTGGCAACCAGGGCGGGAGTTGAGGGGACATCGAAGTTCAAAATTCATGCGCCGCTGATCAACATGAGCAAGGCCGACATCATCCGGCACGGTCTGGAGTTGGGAGTGGACTACGGGTTGACCCATTCCTGCTACGACCCGACCCCGGAAGGGCTATCGTGCGGCCAGTGTGACTCGTGCCGTTTGCGCCTGAAAGGCTTTGCCGAGGCGGGTTTGAGTGACCCGCTCAGATATGTAATGTAAGAGGAAGTCATAAACATCGACTGGTGATAACTTTAAACTAAAAAAGGCGCACTCAAACAAAGAGTACGCCTTTTTTAGTTATAATAACCTTATCTACCCCTGTGCAGCCTGCACCGCCGTGATGGCAGTGACGTTGACGATATCATCTACCGAGCAGCCACGCGAAAGGTCGTTGACCGGCTTGGCCAAACCTTGAATAATAGGGCCAACCGCTTCGGCACCGGCGACTCGCTCAACAAGTTTGTAGGCGATATTGCCGGCGTCCAGGTCGGGGAATATCAATACGTTTGCTTTACCGGCAACTGTGCTGCCGGGGGCCTTTTTGCTCCCGACGTTAGGGAGGATAGCCGCATCGGCCTGCAGTTCACCATCGATCTGCATATCCGGTTTGATCTGCTTGGCAATCTCCAGCGCCTTCAGCACCTTGTCACAATCGGCATGGCTGGCGCTCCCCTTGGTTGAAAACGACAACAGTGCCACACGAGCATCCACATCCAGAAACGCCTTGCAGTTTCCGGCGGTGGCGACAGCAATTTCCGCTAGGGCCTGGGCATCCGGATTCGGATTTACGGCACAGTCGGCAAAGAGAATGATGCCGTTTTCACCAAAATCAGGGTTTTTGGTAATCATCAGAAAAAATGATGAAACAGTCTTGATACCGGCTGCCGGACCGACTGTCTGGAACGCGGCTTTGAGTACGTTTCCTGTTGTTCCGGTAGCACCGGCAACCTCACCTCCGGCATCTCCGTTACGTACCATCATGCCGGCGTAGTAAAGATTGTCATCAGCCGTAAGGAGTTTCCTGGCTTCATCGGCGGTCAAGCCTTTGCTTTTGCGCAACTCAACAAGATCGGACACATATGCTTCCAGCTTTGGCGATGCAGCAGGATTTAGCAACTCAACACCAGCCAGATTGATACCCTTTGCAGCAGCTTCAGCCTGAATTTTGGCCGGGTCACCCAGAATAACAATCTTCGCCAGCCCTTCCGCCACTATTTTCTCTGCGGCAAACAGCATTCTCTCATCGTAACTTTCGGGTAATACCACCGTCTGCAGGTTCTTTTTGGCCTTTGCCTTGATTTGATCAACTAGATGCATAGTGTGCCTCCTCTGTAATAATAGAACGCGTTTGTATATAGTCGAACAGGCTCTGCAGGTCAACATAAAAAAGCCCGATTTCTCGGGCTTTTAGTGATGCTTAACAACTTATATCAAAGTTAAAATTCAAAGCCTAGCGCCTCGGCTACCGTATGCATATCCTTGTCACCGCGACCGGACAGACAAACAACTATTGTTTTGTCATTACTCAGCGCCGAGGCCATCTTCATAACCTGTGCGATGGCGTGCGATGATTCAAGGGCCGGGATAATTCCCTCTTCACGGGTCAGGGTGCTGAATCCTTCCAGAGCCTCCGCATCGGTAATCGAAACATACTCGGCCCGTCCGGAATCCTTCAGCCAGGAATGTTCCGGCCCGACACCGGGGTAATCAAGTCCTGCCGAGATAGAATGGGCATGAGTGATCTGGCCATGCTGGTCCTGAAGCAGATAGGTCTTGTTGCCGTGCAGAATGCCAGGGGACCCGGCGCAGAGAGGAGCGGCATGTTTGCCTGTCTCGATGCCGTAACCGGAAGCTTCAACCCCGATCAGGCGTACCGATTTATCATTAAGGAACGGGTAGAACAGCCCCATAGCGTTACTGCCGCCGCCGACAGCCGCAACCAGATAATCAGGCAAACGCCCTTCAACCTTTTTATGCTGCTTTTTGACCTCAGTCCCGATCACAGACTGAAAGTCGCGCACCATCATCGGATATGGGTGCGGCCCGGCAACGGTGCCGATCACATAAAATGTTTCATGTATCGTGGTGACCCAGTTGCGCATTGCCTCATTCATGGCGTCTTTCAGAGTTGCAGTACCGGCAGTGACCGGTGTAACTGTGGCGCCAAGCAGCTTCATGCGGAAAACATTCTGAGCCTGGCGATGGGTGTCCTCTTCCCCCATGAAAACTTCGCACTTCATCCCGAACAGAGCAGCGACTGTAGCAGTAGCAACGCCGTGCATTCCGGCACCGGTCTCGGCGATGACGCGCTTTTTACCCATCCGCCGAGCCAGAAGCCCTTGACCGATCGTGTTGTTAATTTTGTGCGCACCGGTATGGTTCAGATCCTCGCGTTTGAGGTATATCCGTGCACCACCCAGCTTGTTTGTCAGCTTCTCGGCAAAATAGAGCGGATTGGGGCGACCAACGTACTGGCGCAAATAGTATGCAAATTCCTGCTTAAACTCTTTGTCATGGCGATAATGCTCGTAGGCCTTTTCCAGCTCCATCAGCGCAGGCATAAGGGTTTCTGGAACATAACGCCCGCCGTACTGGCCAAAGTGGCCCTTTTTATCCGGTAATTTCATGTTAAAGACTCCTTGTTGCACTTATGAAACGGCTGACCAATCCGGCATCCTTTTTCCTCGGCGCACTCTCAACCCCGCTGGAAACATCTACCGCGTACGGATTTACTCTGGCCACAGCCTCGGCTACGTTATCCGGAGTCAGTCCACCGGCCAGGATGATGCGGTGCAAGAGTGCAGCCCTGGCGGCAATTTCCCAATTGAATGTGGTACCGGTACCACCACGCGCTACCGGCGACCAGGCATCCAGCAGACAGGCGGCGACTGGATAGTTTGCCAATTCATCCAAAACTGAAGCATCCTTTACCCGAAACGCTTTTATGACCCTGCGTTTGACTGCAGCACAATAGTCAGGGGCCTCTTCACCGTGGAGCTGAACAATATCCAAGCCGCACTGATCAGCGATTGAATTGACCGTTGCCAGTTCCTCGTTGACGAACAGACCGACCGTCTGCACAAAAGGTGGCAAACAACGGATAACGTCAACAGCCTGCTCGGGGGAAATATTGCGAGTAGAGCCCTGAAAGAAGACGAAGCCGAGAGCATCAGCTCCGGCTTCGACCGCCATCAGTGCATCTTCCAGATTGGTTATGCCACAGATTTTGACTCGTACCATTTAAATTAAAGATTGATCTTCGGCAGCCGCTCCAGCGCCGATTTGACCATTGCATCCGGATATTCGTAATCTTCCAGATTGCCGGAAAGATAGGAATCATAGGCTCCCATGTCAAGCTGGCCATGACCGGAAAGGCCGAACAGAATGGTCTTTTCCTTCCCCTCTTCCTTGGCAAGCACCGCCTCATCAATGGCGGCCCGCACGGCGTGGGATGATTCAGGCGCCGGCACAATCCCTTCACTGCGAGCGAACAGAAGAGCACCTTCGAAACAGGCGTTCTGCCTGTATGATTTGGCTTCAATCTGACCGGCATGATAGAGCTGAGAAACCAGCGCGGATTCACCATGATAGCGCAGCCCGCCGGCGTGAATACCTGGTGGCATAAAGTCGTGACCCAGTGTGTACATCATCGAAATCGGCGCCAACTTGGCGGTATCGCCGTAATCGAAGGCGTAGACCCCTTTCGTCAGGGTCGGACAGGATGCCGGTTCGACAGCAACACAGCGGACATTCTTACCATTGGCGCGATCTGAGATGAAAGGAAATGCCAAGCCGGCAAAATTTGAACCGCCACCACAGCAGGCGATGACTACATCAGGATAGTCCCCGGCAATTTTGAACTGAGCCTGAGCTTCCTGACCGATGATAGTCTGGTGCAGGCAGACATGGTTTAATACGCTCCCGAGGGCGTAGTTAGTGTCGGCATGGGTAGCAGCATCCTCCACAGCTTCCGAGATAGCAATACCAAGGGAGCCCTGACAATCAGGGTCATGAGCCAGAATGGTTCGACCAGCATTGGTAAATTCAGAGGGAGAAGGATGAACCGTAGCTCCCCACAACTGCATCATGCTCTTGCGGTATGGTTTCTGGGTACAGGAGACCTTTACCATATAGACGGTACATTCCAGGCCGAACATCGAACATGCAAGAGCAAGAGAGCTCCCCCATTGACCGGCGCCGGTCTCGGTTGCCAGACGGCGGATACCGGCCTGTTTGTTGTAATAAGCCTGCGGAATTGCCGAGTTCGGTTTATGTGATCCTGCAGGGGAAACCCCTTCATATTTGTAATAGATCTTGGCCGGAGTACCGAGCGCTTTTTCCAGTCGGTGGGCACGAAACAGGGGCGATGGTCGCCATAGTTTATAAATTTCACGAACTTCATCAGGGATGTCAATCCAGCGCTGCTGTGACATCTCCTGCTCAATAAGGGCCATCGGGAAAATAGCCAACATTTCTTCCGGGGTGACCGGTTGCATGGTACGGGGGCTGATTACAGGCGCCAGCGGACCGGGCATATCAGGAATAATGTTGTACCACTGACGCGGTATCTGGTCTTCAGGCAGCAGGATTTTGGTGTTCATGGTTCCTCCGGTATGAAATATGGTTGTTTACTCCAGATTGTCTTCAATACGAATAAAGCTGGTTTTTTCGCAGATAATATCGAGCTTATCAATCTCTGACAAAGCCTTCTGAACAGAACCTTCACGAGCCGCGTGGGTCATAATGACAATCGGCACCGGCGCTGAGTCATCAACTTCATGAGCGGTCTGCACCATCGACTCGATACTGATACCATGTGACCCTAGTGCCCCGGCGATCCCACCAAGTACGCCCGGCTTGTCGAGGGCGCTGAAACGGAGCATGTATTTGCTGCTGATATCTGCCATAGGCTTGACCGGTATGGTTGCTATCGCCTCGTCCAGAAAACCGAGTGGTGACATTCGCCGCCCTGCGCCAGCCTTCATGCTGCGGGAAAGACCGATCAGGTCGCCGACAATCGCGCTGGCGGTCGGATTTTGTCCGGCGCCTCGACCTGAGAACATGACCGGGCCAACAAAATCGCCAGTCAGCCTGATGGCATTAAACACTCCATTGATATCTGCCAGAGGGCTGTCTAGCGGAATCATGGTTGGATGCACGCGGGCTTCAATTTCGCCATCGACATGTTTCCCGATTGCCAGCAGCTTGATACGATAGCCGAATTCGGCGGCGTATTTAACATCCAGCCCGCTGATATTCGAAATTCCTTCGGTATGAATATTTTTAAAATCAATTTGGGTGCCGAAACAGAGTGAGATCAGAACAGCAAGCTTGTGGGCAGTATCAACGCCCTCAACATCAAAGGTTGGATCAGGTTCAGCATAACCCAGTTCCTGAGCGGCGTTCAGCACATCGGCAAAGTCGGCCCCCTCCTGGGTCATGCGGGTAAGAATATAATTGCAGGTGCCGTTCATGATACCAAAGACACTGCTGAAATTGTTGGCAGCCAGGTTGCCCTTTATGGCGGTCAGGACGGGAATGCCACCGCCGACCGCTGCTTCGAACTGTACCTCGACACCCTTCCTGACAGCAGCAGCGTAAATGTCAGCTCCATGCAGGGCAAGAAGAGCCTTGTTTGCTGTGACGATATGCTTACCCTTTTCAATGGCCTTCAGCACGAAGCTCTTGGCCGGCTCATAGCCGCCAATCAATTCGATGACAATCGAGATTTCCGGGTCATTGAAAATTTCATCGACACTGGTTGTCAGGACACCCGGATCAACTGTAACGCCGCGGTCGCTCGTTATATCAAGATCGGCAATGCGCTTCAATACGATGCCGGTTCCGACCTTGGCACGAATAACATCAGCGTTTTCACGCAGAAGCTTAACCACTCCCGCACCGATATTGCCAAATCCTATCAGACCAATCTGTATATTTTTCATTGTTCCTCGCTTGACAGTTCTGTTTTTGCACATGCTTCGATCTCATCAAGAATTCCATTAACAAAGGACGGAGATTCCTTGTCGCCATAACGGCGGACAATTTCTATCGCCTCGTTGATAGTGACTTTTTTGGGTATATCGGAGCGAAACATCAGCTCGTAAGCGGCCAGACGCATGACGTTCAGATCGACTCTCGGCATACGTGACAGCGCCCAGTTCTTGGAGCGGGCCCGGATGGCCTCATCGATAACTTCGCGCTGAGACTGTACCCCATGCACCAAATCTTCTGCAAACTCACGCACCTTGCTATTTATTTCGCCCTGTTCCTCCCGGAAGGTCAGCAAGGTTTCACGCAGCAATACAGAGCTGTTTGAATCCAGTGCGTACAACATCTGCAGTGCCAGTTCACGTGCTTCACGACGTATTCCCATTACTTGAGCACCTTCATCAAATTAACGGATTCAATAACGGTCATTGCTGCATCAAAACCCTTGTTGCCAGCCTTTGTACCGGCCCGCTCCACCGCCTGCTCGATCGTATCGGTCGTCAAAACACCAAAAGCGATCGGAATGCCGCTTTCAAGTGACACCGTCGCCACCCCTTTGGAGACTTCCGAGGCAACAAAATCAAAATGCGGAGTCGACCCGCGGATAACCGCACCAAGACAGATCAGTGCATCGTATTTCCCGCTTTCCGCCATTTTTTTTGCGAAGAACGGAATTTCAAAAGCACCTGGCACGCGCGCCACATGTATGTTTTTGTCATCAACACCGTGGCGGATCAGCGCATCAACAGCACCTTCCAGCAAACGCTCACAGATGAAACTGTTGAAACGACTGACAACAATACCGAACTTCTGCCCTTTGGCTTCAAGTTTACCTTCAAAGAATTGTGGCATGGCTACCTCCTGGATTAACGTAAAAAGAGTCGGGATATTAGCATATTTTTTACGGCTGGGTATAAAAAATATTGGGGTAGTGGCATGGGTTTACAGTGTTATATCCCTGTTTCATCGCCAATAAAACAAAAACCAGAGTCAGACTTCCTAAAGATTACAAACAAAAAGGACGGTCAAATGACTGTCCTTTTTTTTGCGTGACACAGAAAGACCCCAAACCGCTCCGGTTTAATCTTGTTCACCCCAACTTACAACGCCGAAAGAATCATCTTTCAAACCACACTCAGCGTAAAAAGCAAATAACTTACCAATGTAACGATGGTGAGTCGACTCTGATCCCAAGTTTTGTATAAAATACTTGGTTGACTTTGCGTTGCGTTAAACCTAAAAACTTGCATGTAGCATATAGCAAACGGATCATCAAGGAGCCGTCCAATGAATATCACCAAAAAAAATATACTGGCGTTTTTCAAGCAACATGAGGGAGCTATCCCTTTTGCGATACTCGCACGTGACTTTGGCGGTCGTCATATCAAGCGGGAGCTGAAAAACATGCTGGATGACATGGCCGAAGATGGCGAGTTAATCCGTTTGAAAGGCAATAGTTACAGCCTTCCGGGGAAAATCAAGACCACCCGTGGCCGAATATCAGTACACCGTGACGGCTACGGCTTTGTGACCCCCGATGGCGGCGGAGAGGATATTTTTATTCCGTCAAAATTCCTGAAAAGCGCGCTGCACGGCGACCTGGTGGAGGCCAGTTCCAGTCCGAGCCGCATGGGGGGCAAAAAGCTTGACGGACGTGTTATGGCGGTGCTGGAACGAGCCACAACCCGCATCGTAGGCCGCTACGAAGAGACCCGCCGTGGCGCGATTGTCATTCCCGATGACCAGCGTCTGAATCTGGTGGTGGCGATTCCAGCTAAAGGGCGTGCCCTGGCGGAAGACGGCCATCAGGTAGTAGCCGAATTAACGTCATACCCGATCGGCGGTCGCCCTGCCGAAGGGAAGATCGTCGAGGTTCTCGGGTGGCCTGATGATCCGGATGTGGAAGTACAATCGGTAATTCGCCGCTTCGACCTGCCACACATTTTTGGCCCGGACGTGTTGGCCGAAGCTGAAGGGATTGCCGATACAGTCTCCCTCGACGACCTGAAGGGACGCATAGACCTGCGCCAGATGGCGACCGTGACAATTGACGGTGAAACCGCCCGCGACTTTGACGATGCCGTTTCCCTACGCCGCGAGGGGGATAATTTTCGGCTCTGGGTCTCCATTGCCGATGTCTCACACTATGTTAAAAAAGATAGCCCGCTGGACCTGGAAGCATATCTGCGCGGCACCTCTGTTTATTTCCCGGACCGCTGCATTCCGATGTTGCCGGAGCGCCTCTCAAACGGCATCTGTTCGCTTAACCCACATCTCGACCGCCTGACGATGACCGCAGAAATGCTCTTTGACCGGAGCGGAACTATGCTGGAGTCGTCATTCTATTCCAGCGTCATAAGAAGTGCAGCCCGCCTGACCTATACAATTGTGAAACAGATAATTGTCGATGACGACCATGAACTGGCCGACAAATACCGTCCGGTGTCTCCGATGCTGCTAGAGATGAAAGAGTTGGCGCTGATTCTGATGGCGATGCGTAAGCAGCGGGGCAGCATCGATTTCGATCTGCCTGAACCGGAGATCATCATCGGCCTGACCGGACTGACCGAGGGGATTATCCGCGCCGAACGCAACTTGGCACACCAGTTGATCGAAGAGTTTATGCTGGCCGCCAATGAAGCGGTAGCGCGCTATATCACCAGCCGGGACATCCCGTTTCTGTATCGCGTTCACGAAAACCCTGACCCGGCCAAATTGCAGACCTTTCAGGAATTTGTCTTCAGCTTCGGCTACGAATTCAAGCTGGTTGAGGAGAAGGTCAAGCCGTCCGAATTGCAGCGCCTGCTGGCCCAGGCAGCCGGTCGTCCTGAGGAGCGGATGATCAATTACTCCCTGCTCCGCTGTATGAAGCAGGCCCGTTATGCCGCTGACAACGTCGGGCACTTCGGGTTGGCATCGGACTGTTACTGCCACTTCACCTCCCCCATACGGCGCTATCCTGATCTGGTGGTGCACCGTATTTTAAAGGCGGCATTAGCCCTTACGGCAGATAAAGAGTCACAAGGAAAACGCGCTGCGAAACAGCTGGCGATTGCTACCGAACGCCTGGGAGAGGTCGCTGAACATACCAGCAAGCGTGAGCGGGTCGCTATGGAGGCCGAGCGCGACGTTGTGGAGATGAAGAAACTGCAGTACATGCAAAAGCATGTGGGGGAAGAGTTTGACGGTTACATCACCGGGGTGACCCAGTTCGGTTTCTTTGTCGAGCTTGAGGAGCTGTTCGTCGAGGGGCTGGTGCATATCTCGACCCTGGCTGATGATCTGTACACCCATGCCGAGAAGCAGCACTCCCTGATCGGGCGGCGCACCGGCAAGGTCTTTCGGATCGGTGATGCAGCCCGGATTTCGGTCACCTCGGTATCTCCCGGCACACGGCGCATCGAATTTACTCTAGTGACTCACGCGGCCTCCACTCCGCCAACAGGTGTCAAGGCAAGCGGATCGGAAGAGTATCCGCGCATTCCGCTACGCGGCAAACGTTTGACCGGTTTGCAGCCACGGGATGATAACCGTGAACAGAGCGGCAGGAGCGGCAAGAAGAGCACGTCAGATAAAGGGAAAGTCGGGGGCAGGAAGCGACGCTAGACCATAAATATCCATATGGTTTGGATTACTGCTTCTCATATCAGTGCTGTTCGGTGCAATTTTCCAGTCTGTTACAACCCGGATTAACGATACGCGCTACCCGCCGCCGGGCAAACTGGTCGATGTAGGTGGTTATCGTCTCCATCTCCGAAGCACCGGAGCTGGAGGCCCAACCGTTGTCATGGATGCAGGGATTGGCGGAGCATCAACCAGTTGGAGCCTGGTACAGCCAGAGATTGCCAAGTTCACGACGGTTTGCAGCTATGATCGTGGCGGCATGGGGTGGAGTGATGTCGGGCCACTACCGCGAACTAGCCGGCAGATTGTTAAAGAGCTGCACACCCTGCTTGACAACGCCGGGATAAAAAAACCGTATGTACTGGTAGGTCACTCTTTTGGCGGTTCCAATATGCTTCTGTATGCCAGTCAATATCCCGATGAAGTAGCCGGTATGGTACTGGCTGACGCGTCTCACGGGGAGCAACAGAAGCGACTCCCCAAGCTGCCGTTCTTGTATCGCGTACTCGATACGTCACTGCCGTATCTTTGTAAGATCCTGCCGCCTCTTGGCGTGGGACACCTGGTTATGCGGGAAAAACCTGATCCGAGACTTCCGCCTGCTGTCCGGGAGATGAACCAAGCCGTCAGGATGCGCTCGCAATTTGCCAGTACCATTGCATATGAGTCATTATCCCTCAAGGAAAGTTTGGCCCAGCAGCGTTCTGCATCCGGAATGCTCGGAGATATGCCGCTGATCGTGCTTTCTCATGGAAAGAAGGCGATGCCAGGACTGCCGGAAGAGCTGAGTAAACAACGCGAACAGGTCTGGAATGAACTCCAGACCGATCACGCGGGGCGTTCACGGATTGGCATTCGGGTTATTGCTGAGAAAAGCGGCCACAATATCCAGTATGACCAGCCTGAACTGGTGGTTGATGCGGTGCGCCGGGTTGTGGAAACCGTTCGCGCAAGATGAGAGTTAGGTAGTTTCCATCCGGAAACGTAACACTTCGGATTTGTTTATATATTTGACATATAATGTTTTGTTTTCGTTCTGTTTGGGGGTAACCCACAAGGGTCAGACCTACACATTTGAAAAATCCTTACAAACCGACGGCGAGAACACCGAATATTCAACAAACGGCAGCACCAGTCAGCGGGAAAATGCCCCCCGCCGAGCCGGTATGCCTTATCACGTTGGAACTTAACAAGGAGTGTAATGATAATCTCACGTACGTGGCACGGTGCGGTGCCTCTTGAAAATGGAGATGCTTTCGCTTCTTATCTTGAAAGAACGGGAGTTCAGGGATCACTGTCAATACCAGGCAACGTTGCCGCATATGTGCATCGTGTCGAACAAGACGGCTACTCGCATTTCTTTCTCTGTACTATGTGGACTTCCTGGGAGGCCGTTCGGACGTTTGCCGGTGGAACACCTGAGGTTGCGGTGACGTACCCCGAAGACGCCAAATACGACCTCTGCTCTGACCCAATAGTCATACACCAGGAGGTCAATTCTGATCAAAACCCATTTGTAAGGATCTATCATTCTGGTGTGCCGCCAATAGACAAATGAAGGGGCAGACGGATCATTCTTAAATTAATGAAAATGCGGGGAAAATATTCCAACAAGGAAGATGCAATTTACCATTATGCCGTCAGGGGATCTTCCGAACCGTTATCTAGAAAGGAGTCAGCACATGATTACTGATTATCAAGTGGTGCATGGACATGACATCTGGATCCTGGAAGCCAAAGTCAAAGAATTGCTGACAGACGGATGGCAGCCATTCAACGATTTACAATTATCCACACCGGTAAAGGATAATGTGATCACTCCATATTACGCGCAGGTTATGGTCAAAACAGAGGGTTGAAGGCACGTTGGTATCCGGTCCTGCCGTTGCTCTGACAAAAGTTTTACAGTAGAGATATGTATTCCTTACGTTAATATTAAAATTACGGAAGAGGGAGTTACTCCCGGGCAAAAAGTCATGCTCATTGGAGGCGTAACAAACCTGCTTAAGGACGTTCTCGGCAAAAATCCTGCAACCACGAGAGAACCTAAAGGGGTCAGGTCTCAACTCTTGACATTAGCTGGGAAAACTAGGGCAGATCGTCAGAAGTTGAGACCTGACCCTCTTAATTTGTGCTTAATTTGTGGGAAAAAACCCCGCAGAGCCGGTGTGCCTTATCACGTTGGCAAAAGGAACGATGAATGAAGATTATAGGCATTTGCGGTGACAATTGTTCTTTTTGTCCGAGGTATCTTGCCACCCAAGATGGTGATAACAAGGAATTGGAGAAAGTAAAAGAATTGTGGGTTCGTCTTGGCTTACGTGATCCTGCCTTCCCAGCCCAAGGCATGGTCTGTTATGGCTGTAGACCGGAAAACGATTGTGCTTATTCGGAAGTCCGTGCATGTGCATATGGGAAAGGAATTGAAAGCTGCGGTTTGTGCCAAGAGTATCCATGCGAAATGCTACACGCTGTTTTTGAAAAATCTGAAAAATTGCGTTCTTATGCCGCTCGTATCTGTACACCTGTAGAAATGGACGCGTTACATAAAGCATTCTTATGTAAGCGGCAGAACTTGGATCAAATTCATTTTGATAGAAATAAAGCAAATAAACAGCAAAAAGCTGCCAACACGCCACTAGAGCCGTCTAGCTGAGACTCGCGGCTCAGCGGCGGCCCCGTTATACCCACAATAAGTAGGCTCTAAATATTATTGAACGTCCAATCTGTTACATCAAGTCAATAGGATTGCCACGACTGAGAAAGTTTTTAAATTCAGCAGAAATTCGGTCGTCACTTGCAACTATATTCCAAAAGTTCCATGCCATACTCTTTATGTGCGCAACACCATCAGGGAGGTTTACCATTTTAGGTTCAGAAGGTACAAAGTGATATGGAGGAACTTCACCACCACTTTTGGGTGCAAACCCCATTGAACACATGTCGTAAAGTGGCAATAGCCTGAACACATTCCCCTCTATTGCTAAACTCAAGTTACCTAAATGCATGTCAGTATTATTAATAAGACGACCGAAACACCATAAACACTCAACATCGAAAACATGCTGCCAACTAACCAAGTCTTTCTTTGATAATGCGTCCAGAACTTGTGGCCAACCACTTCCTAGCCCGGTGAATTCAGCATCTATTGATTGAAGTGAAATCATCGACATTCGACCATATTCACCAGTTCTGTCAAATCGTTGCGACTCCAAAAAGAGCCTGCCACCCTTTTCAATAAGCCTAGTTTCTGCCGCAGGAAAATTTTCAGCATGAATTGCTTCTGAAGCGTGAAACTCGGTGATTAGAATATCACGCCAGCGTCTAGCAACATCATTGTCACCTTGCGGTGAGAACTTAACGATCACATGGGCCAAACGACTACCACAAAAAGCTGTGAATTTTGGTTGTTCTCCGCCCGCTGACGAACCCGGAATGACCCCTTTCATGACGCTTTCAGCAAGTTCAGGATAGTCATCTTCCGATGTAGAAACGGGTTTCCGTCTAACACGCAACAATGCCTGTTCGCCAAACTTAAAGTTTCCCGGCAAGTCGTCACCATTAGACACCAAGTACCGTCCAATATGATTTGTATTCCAATACCTCGGGTCCGTTGGAAAATCACTATTCTGATTCGACATCTCTTCGGCAATCTGTCGACCAAGAAATCCTTGTGGAGTCAGGTCAAGTAGGAAATATGGCAAATCTTTATAAAGACCATTCTTGCTTTCCCCTAATAATAAAGGTGGCATTCCTGTGGCTGGTTCGACATAATACCCCCCATGCGCCAATGGTCGAACGTATGCTGCTAAGACAGTATTCCCGTGTGCATCAACCATGCTTAATGGTAACTTGTCATCACCGCCAAAAGCAGTACGAGTCAATGCATACTTTGGTGTTCGCCCATTCAGAAGCTTGATAGCTCCGTCACCGATGTTTCTAAGTTGGCGTGCAACAGCAGTCTGACTCAAACCTGTTTGCAGCTGGATTTCTTTTGAAGTTGCTGGGCCTAGCTTCAAGTATTCTCTGATAGACAATGGCATATGAAAGTCTCCCCAAATACTACGTGACTCGTATATTGACTAGATAAACGACTAGCATTTAGTAATTTATATCCGTATTTTTATGTTTTATATCGATATGTTGAATAATACGCATGTGCAATACTAGCTAAACACACGACTAGAGTCAAGAGCAATTCTAAGCAGTGAATGACATAACCATCGGCGGCAGACGGTCAAGCCGCTGCGCCTCAACACCGTTGGTCGCAGACAAATACCCATAAATTCAATGCGAGGAGGTTATCATGATACACCGCTTGCTTAACAAATGTCCTATTGTCGTTGGCTTGCTATCGGTTATCGTGCGTGTCCTGAGTCGTGGCGTTACGATTTACAATGGCAGAGGTGGAATGACCGGCAAACCGATGCATATTCTTTACTGTGTGGTGACAAGACTAGAAATCGGTAGAATCAAAAACGTTGTCAATGAAATTGACGGTACGGCATTCATCGTAATTCACCCGTTGGCAGACGCAGCCGGTGGAATTATCAAAAAAACTGCTTTGCATTGAAGGAAAACTCCCAACAAGGCTTACGACCTGCCCGGAAACGTCACCCGGCTCAATTCTGATTACCGGCGCCACTGGCTTCATTGGCAAGCGTTTGGCTCAAAGACTTGTCAAGGACGGTTATTCCGTGCGCTGCATGGTGCGTCAGACCGCATCTGCTGCTTTGGATGGCGCCGAGATCGTCCGGGGAGACCTGCTTGAGCCGGCTACGCTCGACAAAGCCCTGGCGGGGATATGCCCATCCGGGAAAGTTGAGCAAAGCGGGCAATACGGGATAAATACCAACCTTACGGAAGCTAATTATGGAAAGTTTACGCGTATGCGTCAGCGATATGATGCAGACTGATTATGTTTATTTTTTGACAGAACCTATGGGAGAAAACTTCCATCCAGACTTCAAGCCCGAATTGACCCCGCAGGAGATGCTTGAGCTTGGTGTTTTCGGCGGGAAATATATGACTGACTGCACAAACGAATTTCCGCAAGAGTGGTTCACTAATGCGAGACTTTGTCATGGGCGCCATGTTCCCGAGTTGAACTACTACGGAGTTAATGCCTCTAAACCCTTGTCTTACTGGCAGGAAATGGGGTGGATCCATACCGATGACCCCCGAGGCTGGTTTCAGTGGTACTGCCGGTATTACATGGGAAGAAGGTGCACCGATGATCATCGGCAGATTAAAAGATGGAAGGCAATGACACGGCATATAGCCCAGCTAAGAAAGAATTGCCCAGAGGGGCACCTGATTTGCAGGAGAAAACAGCGCCAGGCACTATTACACTGGGCCTACGACAGCAGGAATATCTGAATCGCCAAATCGGCTGCAGCAGACAAGCCGCTGAGCCTCACCCCGTTGGATGAAAAATGATTTGACTTAAAACAAGCATCGACGTACGATTTAACGTACGAATTGGAGGTAGTGTAAAATGACAACGCTATCAGCAACAGAAGCAAGAAAATCCCTTTATAACCTTGTCGATGATGTCGCTTTATCGCATAACCCGATTCAGATCGTTGGCAAACGGCATTCAGCAGTTCTTATCTCAGAAGACGATTGGCGTGCTATTCAGGAAACATTGTATCTCACATCAATTCCTGGCATGCGGGAATCCATCAAGAAAGGTCTCAAGACCCCAGCATCCGAGTGCAGTGAGGAACTTGCATGGTAAGCTGGCAACTTGTTTTTACCAAGCAAGCGCAAAAAGATGCAAAAAAGATCGCGAACTCCGGGTTAAAGCCGCAAGCCGAAATACTATTAGAAATTATTAAAGAAAATACTTTTAAAAAGCGCCCTCCATACGAAAAACTTGTAGGCGATCTGTCAGGTGCATATTCCCGAAGAATCAATATTCAGCATCGACTGGTTTATGAGGTTATCGACAACATAAAGACTATAAAGATTATCCGAATGTGGACGCTTTACGAATAAGCGGCGACACCGTTAAACAGATGGAAATGGCGAAAAGACAAGGATATAGCAGGAGGGAACCATGAAAAAACCACTTCAATTATGCTACCCAGTTCTTACCCTTGACCGCAAGGAACTGCTTCCTGCCGGCGCCTGCCTGACGCCGGAGACCATGACGGAATTGGCCCGATCGGCGCGAACGGAAATGTTTCCCACCATGCGGCTGATGGAATACGGCACTGTCGCTAAAGACCTGCGCAGCTATGTCGAGCAGCCACCCTATAGCCATATCTTTTCCAAGCAGACACGGACAAAAGCTGTTTTCGACTCTCTGCAGCAGATCGAATTTGTCCAACCCCTGCTGGATATCTACGGTTACTTCAAGACTCACGACCCCTATACCTACCGCCACATCCTGACGGTTTTCGCTCTGTCCCAGTTGCTAGCCCAGGACCTCTTTGACGACAGCAAGGCCCTATCAAGGGAGCTTTCGGCAGCATCGAGCCATGATTTCGGCAAAGCCTGCGTGCCGCTGTCGGTATGCAACAAATCTACCCCGCTGAACGAGCACGAACGGATGCAACTGAGCCATCATGTCGTAGCAGGTTATGTTCTGCTGAGTTATTTTCTAAAGGACTCGAACCATCCGGCGGCGATTACCGCCCGGGATCATCATGAACGGTGCGACGGTTCAGGCTATCCGCGAGGGATTGCACTACGGAACATAAACGTCGAAATCGTGGCCGTCAGCGATGTATTTGACGCGCTCATCTCCCCCAGGCCCTATCGACCCAGCTCCTACGATCTGCGCACGGCTCTGGAGGAAGTCACCGTGCTGGCGGTTAAAGGGGCCATCAGTGCTGACGTGGTCCGCGCCCTGATCAGCTGCAACCGTAAAGACCAGCTCCCTTACACAGATTGCACCCTTTCGCACGAACAGCGCGGCACCCCTCCGACCGACAACCTCTACCGGGGAGTAACCCCCTGCCAATACTGCCCCGACGGCGATCCGGAAGAAGACCGGATTTGTGAAATCTCAAGTAAGAATAAATAGGAAAGTGAGGAATGCGGTCCGGCCCTTTCCCCTCCGTTTATTAAACAAAAATTCTGAAAAGGCGGAGCTGCCAACATGCGGCAGGACCGGCGCAAAAACCACCGGTCAGGCGCCAGCCGCTAAAACTTCAAACACCTTACTGGAGACGTTTACCTTGGAATTGTTAGCTAAACAAGAACAGTTCAACATAGCCATGGAACTTTATAATTCCAAAATCAGGTACAAGATTCTTGGCATCTCGGTCTCCATCATAATTATCTCGCTGCAGTTATATCTCTTAAATCGGATCTGGCCACAACCGATAGGTGCAGGTTTGCAGGTGCTCTCGATTCTAACCGCTTATTTCCTTACCGACTTTATAAACGGGCTGGTTCATATGTTCATGGACAACAATGACCGCTACGATTCACTTGCCGGGCCGTTAATTGCCAATTTCCATCTGCACCACAAGGTTCCGCAGTACAAAAAAAACAACCTTTTTATTGTGTATTTTACCGAAACCGGGTCGAAGGTCTGGCTTGTGGTGTATCTTCTGTTTGTCTACTTTATCCCAAACATGGTCGACGTCGATTCAACAGTTTTATATACTCTTGTGTATGTCGGAATTCTTTCCTCTGTTGCCGAAGTATCCCATTATCTCTGCCACACCTCCACATCAACAATTGCCGGATTTCTGGGGAGTTTCGGCCTATTGTTGTCAAAACGACACCACGCTAGACACCATCTGCAGGATAATTGCAACTATGCCTTCTTAAACGGATTTACTGATCCGCTCCTTAATCGAATTGCGACCGCATTTTGCAAAGGATATAAAAACAACTCCGATCTCCATTATGCCAACTATGTCGGCGTGGATAGTGAAAAACGCTGAAAATCGGCAGACCGAGTCAAACTGGCAAAAGGCGCCTGACCTACCCGGTAACACTCCTCTTATGTCACTTCATTTTTCTAAAGCTACACACGCTTTGCTGGCCGATTCAAGTTGCAAGCAAGCATACCACTGTGATAGGAAGAGTGCATGAGCGAAGAAAAAGTGGTCCCATTTATTGAACATCTCGTTGAGTTGCGCAAGCGGCTGGTAATTATCGTTATCGCAGTGGTCGTAGGCATGGGGGTCGCCTGGAATTTCTCCAACGATCTGCTCCATTTCATAGAAAAACCACTGACCGGTGCAACATATCTGACCGAGATAAAAAAAACTGTCTACGCCAAAGTCAAAGAGCGTGCCCCAGCCCTGTATTCCCATTACAAGCTGGATCAGGAAGTCAACGTCCCCCAGAAGCAGCGGGTCCTCAATTACAGTGCGCCGCTGGAACCCTTCTTCATGCAGTGTAAAATTTCCATGCTGGCCGGCTTTGTAATTGTACTACCGATCGTATTCTTCCAAATCTGGCTTTTCATCGCACCAGGACTTACTCGCCGCGAAAGACGGATGGTTGTCCCATTTATTTCTGCTGCCACAGTCACCTTCTGTGTTGGTGCCATGTTCTTTCTGATTATCATCTGGCCGGTGATCATTAACTTTTCTCTTTCATACGAATCCGAAGGGCTTCAAAGCTGGTTTAATATCAGCGCCTACGTCAATTTTTGTTTACGTCTGATCCTGATCTTCGGTCTGATTTTTGAACTTCCTATTCTGACTCTATTGTTAGCCCGTTTCGGAATAGTCAGTTATCAATTTTTGGCACCCAAGCGGAAATATGCACTGCTTGCGAGTGCGATAATTGCTGCTTTCCATGCCGATCTGATCACCATGTTCGTCATTATGATCCCGATGTACCTGATGTACGAGATTAGTGTTTGGGTAGCTCTGATCTTCGGCAAGAAGAAGGTTTCCGTCCCCGAAGATATGCCGGGGCAAGCGGCATAATCAATAACTATAATTACTGTTGACAAGTTTCTATAAACCCCCTAAAAGACATATAAAGTCTTTTTAGGGGGTTTTATATGATGGAACTAACACGAAAAGGTGAATATGCCATCAGGGGCATCGTATACTTGGCTGGAAAGCCTATGGATAAGGTTTATCTTCTGAGTGATATCGCAGCAGCCGTTGATGTTCCACCCACATTTCTTGCCAAGATATTCCAGCAGTTCAGCAAAATGGGGTTGGTAAAATCTTTCCGTGGTACCGGTGGTGGCTTTATGCTGGGACGTGCCCCTGAAAACATTACCCTGCTGGAAGTTGTCGAGGCCGTTGAAGGGCCGATAATTCCGAACCGTTGCGTCGTTAATCCTTTGAACTGTGAGCGTTCCGGAGACTGCAACGTTCATCCGGTGTGGGCGCGGGTTCAGGGGGAAGTTCGCGGAGTGCTGGAGGGAGTTACCCTCAAAGAATTGGCATCAGAGAGGCAAAAGGTATAAATACTTGTTTTTATTGTATTATACTGGAATTACATTGACACTTACCATCTGATGATCTACTGTGCAAAACATTGTACTGAAACGTCAAAATCCCGAAGATCGGGATTTTGACGTTTCAAGAACAAAATAACTCAGAAAGGAGTACCCCGCCGGAGATACGCCCTCGCAATCTGTGGGCAACGACGCCGCTCCGGCAAAGCCGATACAACTTCCCTACTCTATTATTATGCGAAAAAAACTAATCTATCTGATGTCCCTGTTATTACTGACTGCTTGTGAAAATGCACCGTTTAAATTGGCAGAAATCCAATCTAACACTTCGCTGGTAGCCGAACCCTCCATCCTTGACAGCAGTAGCGTCTCTATTATCCAGCGAAAAAAACAGCAGTCAGTTATCGAGTTGACTTTCTCGCGCATAACTTCGCCTGAACGAGCTAACCAGCTTGCTGCAATCTGTTTTGACAAGACAAACGACACCGTTTTCATGCCGTTTGACCTGGCCGAAATTGCACTGGTTGAAACCGGAGGCCACCGACTTTCCTCCCGCGCTGTCTCTTCAAAAGGAGCCCGTGGAGTCTGGCAATTGATGCCGGCACGCGCCAGAAGCCATGGCTATTCGTCAAATGACATGCTTGACGACAGTAAATGTGCAGAGGCCGCAGTCTGTGAACTCTATACCAAACTTGACATGGCCCAGGGAAACCTTGAACGGGCTAAAAAGTATTATTGTGGTCAAGGGCCGCAGGCAAATGCATATATGAAGAAAATACGAGCCATCCGGCAGGAGATGATGGCAGAACTCCATCTTCAGAACGATAAGTTGGCATTGGCTGACACGGAATCTATAACCCGTTGATGTCACCAATATGGCTCTTGTGACACATAAGCCATCTATTTGAAATGAATTTAGAACCGCTTAGGTGAACGCTCCAAACGTTTTCCAGGGGTCTTTTTTCTTGATATGAAACCAGCCGCTCTGCTATAGTCGGGCGGCTTTTTGTCATTGCATCTGACTGCAGGAGAGGAGTTTTTTAGTGGAGAGAGGAACATACTCCAATAGTTCTGCCCGCCTCACCCTTCGCACCAAGATGATGCTTCTTTCTGTTGCTGTTTTTCTTGGTATCCTGCTGACTGGCGCGATCAGTCTGTATATGATGAATGAAGTCCGAATAGGTGGAACTGCCTACCGACTTATTCAAAAAGACAAGGATGCTCTCGAAAACATTGCACTACTGAAATCAGGTCTTTTTCAAATCAATAGTGAAATGCAGAACTTCCTGCGCGGTACAGATACCGCAAATTCTGAACGAAATATTGCCACAATCAAATACCTGGCAAATGATATAGAACTCAATTTAGGAATTGTTCTTAAGTCTGTTGAATCACCTGGAAAGCTTGCTTCCATAAACAAAGCAAATACCATCTGGAAGGAATATCAAAAAACATTGCTGGATGAGGTACTGCCTACCGCTGCCAAAGGTGATCTGCTCAAGGCCAACGCTCTCATGGCCGGAATCCAGGCGCAGCGGTTCAGCACGTTCCTCACGGCAGTTGCACAAATGGCTGACCGGATCCGAAAGGATGTCATCACGACTGAGCAACTGGTTGCAATAAATATAAGAACAAAAACCTTGGTTTCTGCGGCCCTCACTTTCTCAATCATAGCTCTTATCGTCCTTTCTTCATATTTCATCACTAAATCGATTACCAAGCCACTAAGAAACTGTGTCGAATTTGCCAAGGCCATGGCTGGCGGCAAACTGGATGCCCGACTGGAAGTTTGTGGTGTTGGTGAGACAGTCGATCTGGCAAATGCCATGAACATCATGGCCGAAAATCTCCATACCATGGTCGCACGCATCAGCTCCACAACAGAAGCGCTCACCTCCATTGACAACGACCTCGAAAGTGCTGCAAGTCAAGCCCTGGATTACTCACAGATACAGGAAAGATCAGTACTGGAGACATCACGTACTGTTGTACAAATCAACAACACTGTGCTTGAAGTATATGAAGGAATCGACAAACTATCTGATTCTGCGACTGAGACATCTTCATCATCACTTGAGATGGCTGCAACAATTGAAGAGGTTGCGATGAGCGCTGAAAAGCTGGAGGAGGCTGTTGGAGAAGTAAGCTCTTCCATTACGCAAATGGCCTCTTCAGTCAGAGAGATTGGCACCAGCATTGTCAATTTATTGGATGCTTCAACAACAACTGCTTCATCAATTGCCGAAATGGATGCAACCATCAAACAAGTTGAGAAGAATGCCATGGATTCTGCCTCTATTTCGGAAACCGTCAAAAAGGACGCTGAGATTGGTAAAAATGCCGTTCTTGAAGCGATTGCCGGCATGCAGGCAATCAGGGCCTCATCACGAATAACTTCGGAAGTTGTTGAAACTCTCTCGTTACGGGTAAAAGATATTGGAGCCATTCTTTCTGTTATTGACGAAGTTGCGGAGCAGACCAATCTTTTGGCGCTCAATGCTGCCATCATAGCAGCTCAAGCCGGTGAACATGGCAAGGGGTTTGCCGTGGTTGCTGACGAAATCCGGGAACTCGCGGAACGCACAAGCAGCTCCACCCGGGAAATTGCAATGGTTATCAAGGGTGTTCAGGAAGAAACTTGTCGTGCGGTAGACGCTATCACCCAGGCCGAAGACAGTATTGCCGCAGGCGAAATATTGTCGCAACGCTCCGGTACTGCACTTGAGAAGATTGTCACAGGTGTCCAGCGAGCTGGAATCCAGGTGAGTGAGATTGCCAAAGCGACTGTTGAACAGGCGCGAGGAAGCCAGAGTATTCGTGAAGCAATAGAAAGAGTTGGTGATATGGTTGAAAACATTGCCAACTCTTCGCGTGAGCACTCTCGAGGAACAGACATGATTTCAGCAGCGGTTGAACGAATGAAGGATCTTACCACCCATGTGCGCACTTCGACCCGCGAGCAGAGTAGAGCCAGCAGCTTGATCGCCAGATCAACGGAAGATGTGACCTCCATGGTTGACCAGATTCGCGAAGCGTGCCGGTCACAGGTAGACGGCAATACGCTGATATCCAAATCGGTCAACAACATTGAGGTGGCAACGGTTGCAAACAGTCGTGCTACAAAGGTAATGAATGCTGCAGTGACCGATTTGACGCGCCAGATTGATCTGCTTGAAAAGGAGATGGCCGGTTTCAAGATATGACCGGCCCGGTGACAACAACCATGAGCAGACTTGCTTCGCGCTTTAGCGCACTTCAGGCAAAACATACCAAGGCTTTGGTAACATTTATTACCGCCGGCGACCCGGATCTGTCTACGACCGAAGAAATTATTTATCTACTTGAGGACTCCGGAGCCGACGTAATTGAACTCGGAGTACCTTTTTCAGACCCAATGGCTGACGGACCTACTATTCAGCTCTCTTCGGAGCGGGCTCTAGCCTCCGGAACTACGCTTCATGGTGTTTTAGGGCTTGTAAAAAAGGTTCGTACCCGCTCACAAATCCCAGTTATTTTGATGGGATATCTAAATCCTGTTCACGCCTACGGTTACGATAACTTCTGTCGTGACGCAGTAGAGGCCGGAGTTGACGGCGTCCTTCTGGTGGATATGCCACCTGAAGAATCGCAAGAGTTGACAGTACCGGCCCGGCGCTATGGATTGGATGTGATTTTCCTGCTTACACCGACCTCTGATGCCGCTCGCATCTCCGCCGTAAATAAGCTTGGCAGCGGTTTTGTCTATTATGTCACGGTAACCGGAGTAACAGGGGCCAGGACTTCTGTTTCCGGTACGCTGGCACAGGAACTGGCCCAAGTAAAGCAAACCATTTCACTTCCGGTCATGGCTGGATTCGGCATATCTACTCCAGCACAGGCCGCAGAGGTTGGACAACTGGCAGACGGGGTTGTGGTTGGCAGTGCAATTGTCAAACAGTTTGAACAGTATCGCGGAGAAGAGTTAAAGCAACAGCTGCGTCGGTATGTCAGTGATTTGAAACATGTGCTCTGATGGTTGCTTGACACTGCACCCCGATTCTGCTACCTAGCAATTTTATTTATACTTAACTATTTTAAGGTCACGAAAGATGCGAGGTCCTTTATGAGCTGGTTTACCAAAGAAAAAGTCGGTATTGAAAAATCGGGTGGCAACAAAGTCACGTTTCCTGACGGAATGTGGGTTAAGTGTCCGGGCTGTTCAGAAACGCTTTTAAGCAAAGATATTGAAGCGAATCTTCAGGTTTGCCCGAAGTGCGGCTACCATTATCGTATTTCTGCGCGCAAGCGCCTTGAGGCCCTGCTTGACGGCGGTGTCTGGCAGGAATTCGATGCCGATGTAACCTCAGTCGATTTTCTTGAATTCAAGGATGCCAAGAGCTACCAGGAGCGTATTGATGTTGCACTCGCCAAGGGAGGTTCAAAGGATGCGGTAATCTGCGTCGAAGGTGCTATTGAAGAGCTTCCGGTACAGGTTTCATGCTTTGATTTTTCCTTCATGGGTGGGAGCATGGGCAGCGTAGTGGGTGAAAAAATTACCCGTTCCATCGAACGCGCTCTCCAAAAACGCCAGCCTGTGATTATCATCTCCGCTTCCGGCGGGGCTCGCATGCAGGAAAGTATCCTCTCCCTGATGCAGATGGCTAAGACGTCAGCTGCCCTGGCAAAATTAAAGAGCGCCGGTCTCCCGTTTGTGTCACTGCTGACCGACCCAACTACCGGCGGTGTTACTGCCAGCTTTGCCATGCTGGGAGATCTCAATATTGCCGAACCGAAAGCGCTGATCGGCTTTGCCGGCCCACGTGTTATCGAACAAACTATCCGCCAGAAACTGCCGGAAGGTTTCCAACGGGCAGAATATCTGCTCGATCATGGCATGGTCGATGCTATCATTCCACGCACCGAAATGCGCTCAAAACTGGCTTCAATATTGAAAATGCTGCATCGTCCAACGGCCTGACATGCCTCTGACAGATGTTTTGGAAAAGCTTTACGCCCGTCGGCGCTTTGGTATACGTCCAGGCGTCGACAGGGTTGGCAAGCTGCTCGAACGTCTGGGTAATCCCGAGAAACAGTTTCGCACCATCCATGTAGTCGGCACAAACGGCAAAGGTTCAACGTCGGCTTTTCTCTCCTCCATTTTACTCCACTCAGGACACAAAGTAGCCCAGTTCAGCTCCCCACATCTGGTACGTTTCACTGAGCGTTTTAGAATAAACGGCTGTGAATATTCTGCCGAAAAACTGGCAAACAAACTGGCAATTGTGCTGGAAGCCGCTCCGGAAGAAGCAACTTTTTTTGAGATTACAACCGCTCTGGCAGCTTTTATCTTTAGCGAGGAGCAAATTGAGCTGGCTGTCATGGAAGCAGGAATGGGAGGCCGTTCGGATGCAACAGCCGCTTTTAATGGTGAGATGACACTGCTTACCCCGATATCACTTGACCATATCGAATATCTAGGTGCAACCCTTGAGGATATAGCCAGGGAAAAAGCAGGAATAATTAAGCCCGGTACAGTAGTTATCAGTGCTGAACAGCCTGATGCTGTACGCTTGGTGGTTGAGGAGCAAAGCCGCGCCGCAAGCTGTATACTTAAGACACTGGGCAAAGATTTTTCGGTCGAATGGAACCCTGACGGCACACTTGACTACCGAGGCATGAGAATAACGCTTACGCATATAATGCCTGGAATATCCGGACACTATCAATTTTTGAATGCCGCTGTCGCTCTTGCTGCGGCTGAATCTCTTGAAACTAACGAAATAGACATTGCCCCTTCTGCCTTTAAAGAAGGCATTTCCAAAGCATATTGGCCGGGCAGAATGGAATTGATACCAGGCACCCCACGGTTGCTGCTGGATGGAGCACATAACCCAGCCGGAGCACTGGCCCTAGCGGAAGCGCTGCAAAAGTATTCATATTCAAGGCTTCTTCTGGTAACCGGCGTATGCGATGATAAGGACATTGACCGGATCTATGCGCCTCTGATGCCGCTCATTGATTCTGTTTATACTGTAACTCCCGCTGTTGAACGAGCCTTGAAAGATGTAGACCTCTCACTTTTTTTCAACAAGAATGGGATCGTATCTCAGCCATGCGGTTCCGTGGCAACAGGGGTCTGCAAAGCCCGCAGCGAAGCCTCTGAGAGCGATCTTATCCTGGTCTGCGGTTCGCTCTTTGTAGTGGGTGAAGTCAAGGCATGGCTTGAAAACACCAATTATAATGGAATCAGAGGCTGATTTTTTCGATGATGAAAATCCACTATCTACTTATATTCCTCACTCTCTGCTACCAGGTACCATCTATCATGGCTGCTGAGTCGCCATTCATGGATGATAATATACATATCAACGCCGACCGCATGAACCAAAGCCTGACGAATGAGATTTATACCGCAGAAGGAAATGTAGTCGTATTGTGGAAGGGTCTGCATCTCGTCGCAGACAAGGTCCGATATGAAGCTGCGTCACATATACTGCATGCCAACGGTTCTGTTGTCATGTCAAAAGAGTCTACAACCCTGAAGGGTGACACGCTGGTTCTGAATTTGGATACTGATCGGGCGGAAATGGATGCAGCTCAGCTTGCATCTCCTGAAACAGGAATGAAGATTTCAGCTGAAAAGCTTATCCGAATAAACGAAAATGAGATTAATGCAACGGCCACAGAGATGACTACCTGTGACTTTCCTGATCCAAGCTGGAAGTTTGGTGCTGATAAACTGAATATCAACCTGCTGGGGTATGCCACGGGTCGTAACGTAATTTTCTATGTGAAAGATCTTCCGGTACTCTATCTCCCATGGATCGCTTTTCCGGTTGTACTCGAAAAAAGATCCGGTCTTCTTTTTCCGCAAGTCGGCTATTCTAAAAGCAGGGGAATGCAGCTTGATCTTCCGCTTTACTGGGTGATCTCGCCCAGTCAGGATCTCCTGTTTGATCTTGATATGATGTCGAAGCGCGGCATAGGGGCCGGAATTGACTATCGCTACATACGAACGCGCGGTAGTGAAGGGCATATCAGCACATATTCAATCTACGACCAACGTGAGGATCGGTGGCGGTGGCAACTGGCTCAGGGGCATAAAGAAATTTTTTCTCGTGACGCTAATCTTCGCGTGGATGTAAATGCGACCAGTGACCGTACCTTTTTAAGTGATTTCGGTGAGAAAAGTGGCGACTACAATCGTCAAACAAGCGAGACGAGAATCAATGCACTAAAAACATGGCAAAATTATGCGGTGAATTCATACCTGCGCTATAGCGAAGACCTTTATGCGCCGGATAACCGCTCAACGCTGCAAACTCTTCCAGCGATTGGTATATCAGGAGTCAGGCAGCAGTTTTTTTCGTTTCCACTCTATTTTGATGTTGATGCAACAGCAGAAAATCAATATAGGGAAACAACTCCCACAGGACAGAGACTATATCTTTTCCCCCGGCTTACGTTGTTGCCGTTTACCGGCAAGTATCTGAATGTGTCTCTTTTTACTGGGACGCATATAAGAGGCTACTCCACCGACAGACGAGGCAGCAGCAGCGAAGTTCAGGCAAGTGATGGAGACCTGCTGCCTGAGGCAGGCGTACGGCTGTCAACATCGTTTACGCGCATCTACGACGCCGACTTTCAACTGCTCAAAAAAATCAGGCACGAGATTATCCCCGAAATTAGCTACAGTTTTGTGCCGGGACACAATCAGGGGCGGCTTCCTCTCTACGATTACACAGACCGATTTATCCATCGGAATATGATTTCGCTGTCAGCTACCAGCGTGATAAACGGCAAATTTATCTCTGCTGACACGACTGAATATCGTGATATTTCACGAATAAAACTTAGCGCAGATTATGCAGTGGAAGGGGAACGGCGTGACCTCTTGACACTGGTGGAAAGTCAACGTCCTTGGAGTGATCTGATACTGGAATCAGATACTTGGCTGACCAAACTACTGCGGCTCACATTTGATTCTCGCTATAATCTTTACGAGAAGAACCTGTCAACAGCAGTGGTCGGGATTGAAGTTGACGACCACAAAGGGAACTTGATCGGCGCCGGTTACCAGATGGCCCGCAACGAAGTGGAATATTTTGAGGGGCGAATTTCAACTAGGATGATAAAACCACTGAATCTTTCTTACACCGGTCGCTACTCGTTTGACCGTGGTGATTTTCTTGAATCAGTATATGCAGCCGAATACCGGCATAAATGTTGGAGTGTGAACCTTGCTGTTCATCAACGCCCAGGGAATCAATCATATACAGTGAATTTCAATCTGGCAGGATTGGGAAGCAAATAAAAAGACTGGCAACTACGATGAATACTCCAGCAGAAAAAGAGCCCTCTTATACATTGCGACCATCTCTGCTTTATCTCCGCTTATTTTACTGCTTGATACGGGATAGAGAAAGGTTCTCAGGAAGCTTCTTTCGCAGAATCCAAGCGGCTGGTTGTCACACCCTACCCGAGCAGGAATCCGAAGTTTTCCAAAGTTGAAAAAGCCTACAGACGAAACCAGACAAGGATTGAGTACGATCCTGCTACCGGAAGGTTTTTCCAAAATGGTTCCATCCGTTCTGCCAAGGTAGACAACAAAGTTTCCGGGAGACTCTTGGTCCTTCTCAAGTGCTCTAAGGCGCCCTATCTCTTCAGAAACACCCTCAAATGCCCCATAGTGAGCAAACAGAAGTGGCTTCAATCCGGCTTGTTTTACCATCTCCAGCAATCCATCTATGCGATAAGTACGCGCTCTCGGATGTAACAACGCGTCTGCAACACCGACATCAGTTGCTGTTTCATCGGTATTTGAAAGATAGCGAGCCAGGCGTGAACCGGCCCTCGCCTTATTCAGCAGACGGCGGGCCTCTTGAGGTGTCCCCACTCCGAGAAGCCTGAACGCACGGCGGATTGACTCCTCTTCCCGGCGGGCATAGCGGCTATAAAGCATGATTCTAAGTATCCCCCCCGGCACAAGACGGCGCTCCAGAGCTTTCAGGCCTGCCAGAGGGTCCTCCATGTGATGGAGAACTCCGAAAGAATCAATCAGACCGAAATCGCCATCGACCGCATCCTGATCCGACAGATCTCCGCAGCAGAAATCAATATTTAGCCGTCCGTGCAGAAGGCAGTGCAAGCGTGCCCGCCTCAGACTGCGCTCTGACAGATCCAGTGCAGTGATAGGAACATCAGGATTTGCAACCGACCAAGGGTACGGAGCAAAAGTACCACAACCGGCAATCAGTATTTTTTTTGCTTCGGGAGAAGGCATTGTTCCGTTAAAATAGGCCCAGATGGCTTGCAAATTTAGAGCATAGGTGTCACAGCGGCGCACCGAGGCGATCAGTGGGTAGCGTGGGTAGGGGTAACTTTGATAATGTGTTTGTACAGAATCGAACATGCTGCACTTTAGCAGGATGTTGCCCCGCTTTCAACTGCTGAACCGTTCCACTTATAAATAGGAAGTTCACTACTTTTCGTTGTTTTACCCTTAAAAATGCGGTATTTTATGACTTTATTTCCACATTTATACAAATCAGAGTATATTTAGAGCGTTTTGGCGAAGATGATGAACTATGGCAATTGATCGAAAAGGAACAATATGACGGAATCTGTTTCAAGCCAGCCCCAACCGAATAAAGCTCGTATTTTTGTTGTGGAAGACGATAAATACCTTCTGCCGATAATTGAGAAAATGCTTGAGAATTTTGGCTTCACCGTTTTCTCATACACTTCCGGAAAAGAAGCGTTGGTAGCCGCCCAAATTGAGACCCCGGACCTGATCTTACTCGATATTACTATGCCTGAAATGGACGGCTACCAAGTCTGCGAGAAACTCAAGCAAAACCCCGATTTTAAAGATATACCGGTTATCTTCATGAGTGCCATGAGCTCAATGGGAGATAAGATTAAAGGCTTTGAAGTCGGCGGTGTTGATTACATCACCAAGCCTTATTATCCTGAAGAGTTGCAAGCCAGGGTTAAGACGCACCTCAGCTTGAGTGCTCTTCGCAATAAGCTTGAATATCAGAATATGGTTGAAAAGAAAATAAGGGAAGTTTCGGAAGCACAACAAGCTACCATTTTTGCCTTGGCAAAACTGGCTGAACAACGGGATGATGATACCGGCGCGCATTTGGAGCGGGTTCGTGATTATTGTGAAATGCTGGCACAGCAGCTCGCCAAAGATTCTCCATATGCTGACCATATCTCCGATATTTTTATCGACTGTATTCAACATGCTTCTCCACTTCATGACATCGGCAAGGTGGCGATTCCGGACAGCGTCCTTCTGAAGCCGGGTAAGTTAACCCCTGAAGAATTTGAGATAATGAAGACGCATACCATAATTGGTGCAGAAAATATGCAGACCGTTTTCAACAAGTACGCCGACAACCCCTTTATCGGCATGGGGATTGAGATCGCTCTTTATCATCATGAACGCTGGGACGGTAAAGGGTATCCAGACGGTCTGGTCGGCAAAAACATCCCCCTCTCTGCCAGAATTATGGCGGTAGCTGACTGTTACGATGCTCTTCGATCTAATCGCTGTTATCGAAAGGGCTTTGACCATGAAAAGGTAAAGGAAATGATTCTGGAAGAAGATGGAACACATTTCGACCCGGAAGTCATTAAGGCCTTTTTGGCACTTGAAGAGAAGTTCAGTCATATCATGGAGACTCAGGAGTAATCTTGAGGACAAGTCGTAGCAGCAATTGAATTCAGAATGTTTTACAGCCCATCAACTGTCAGAAAAAAGAGCGGACATGTTCAATAGACTCTACATTCATGTGCCGTTCTGTGTTCAGAAATGCCTCTATTGTGTTTTTATCTCAAACACTCCCCAAAAAAACGAGCTCCTTGATTACCCTGTACTACTTATCCGCGAGTTACAGCTTCGCACTTCAGCTGCCTCCCCGGTTGCTTCTATCTATTTTGGTGGCGGCACCCCATCGCTGCTGCAACCACCGCAGATAACCCGGTTGCTTGAGGGAATTACCGATCATACCGGCATCCAGGCTGATGCAGAAATAACCCTGGAAGTTAACCCTGGTACAGTAGATGGAATTTCGCTCAAACAATTCCGTAATGCCGGTATCAACCGGATTTCTCTGGGAATTCAGTCATTTGATGACTGTTTTTTGAAGGTTCTGGGGCGCATCCATTCGGGCTATCAGTCTCGCCAGGCTTTTAAGAATGCACGCGAAGTCGGGTTCAATAACATCAGCATAGACCTGATTCACTCACTCCCCGGTCAGAGTCTCGAACAGTGGCGAACTGAACTGCTACACGCAATTGAGCTCGACCCGGAGCATATTTCTATCTACGGACTAACGGTTGAAGAAGGCACCCCTTTTGCGCGCATCTACCCTGCAGGTAGCCATGAATTGCCCGATGAGGACCTTTCTGCAGATATGTTTGAACTGGCAGATGATCTTCTAACCGGCTCCGGCTTTGAACATTACGAGATTGCCAACTATGCCCGCCCAGGCTACAGATCACAGCATAACAGCAGTTATTGGATGCGGGATGGTTATCTGGGACTTGGCGTTGCAGCTCATACATTTCTGCGGGATGGTTATGGAGTCCGTTTCAGCAATCCTGATAATCTGAAAGAGTATCGGCAGGGGTTGGACTCCGGGAAACTCGTAAGGATTGACGAGCATCAATTGACGCTGAACAATGCAATGTCAGAATATATGTTTTTGAGGTTACGCCTGTCGGAAGGTGTGGGTACTCAAGCGTTTGAATATGAATTCGGGCGGTCGCTGGAATCTGTCTACGGTTCCACAACTACGGACCTTGTCCGGCTTGGGCTTCTCATTCAAAACGGCAGTCAACTTACCCTGACGCGCCGAGGAATGTTGCTTTCAAACCAGGTATTCTCCCGGTTTTTATAACAATTATCCTCTGCCAGCTATAAAATTGGTTTCTTTCCCCTTGCCTCACACGCCAAAGCATTTATAATACCGCCATGATCCCCGAAAACCTCAAAGCAAACCTTGAACAACGTATTGCCGCTGCGATCACCCATCGCGAGGCGGCTGTCGATGTTATGAAGGAGTTGCAGCGTCATTATGGATGGCTGACTGATGAAGCGCTTGAAGAGGCTTCACAGCTGCTCGGCTTGTCACCACTACAGGTTGAAGAGCTGGCCACGTTCTATGAAATGATCTATCGCCGACCGGTCGGGCGTCATGTTGTGCATGTCTGCGATTCGGTCTCCTGCTGGGCTTTGGGGGGAGAAACATTGCTGGAATCCCTGGCAAAGCTTCTGGAAACAGAATCTGGCTCAACAACTGCCGACGGCGCAGTGACCCTCCTCCCCTGTTCATGCCTGGGCAACTGCGGTGAAGCTCCCTGCATGATGGTTGGTGAAAAACAGTATGGGCGCGTGACTCCGGAAATCGGCGTACAGATCGTTGCCGCTTTACGTTTACGAGATGGTTCAACAAACAGTTGACTCTGGAAGCCGTAGAATTCCTTAACAGAGAGGGTAACAACCTAAGCAAGAAGGGACACCATCATAATGAAAATGATTCTTTTAGCAGCCACAATCGGCATGATGTCTGTCGGAGTTTCTGCTGCAGAAAGCGGTGGCGAGGCGATCTTTAAGGCCAATTGTGCTACGTGCCATCCGTATGGTGGCAATCTTATGAATCCTAAAAAGACCCTTAAAAACATTAAAGAACCAAAGAAAATCATAAGACAACTCAGGAATGGAGGCGGCGGAATGCCATCTTTTGACACCAAGTCTATTTCTGATGCCGATGCCAGGCTGCTGGCCGACTACATCATCAAAACCTTCAAGAAGTAACTCGCTACGCTGGTAAACTATGGAACAGATCCTGCTCAAGCATACCCACCACGGACGGTGCCTTTCATTTGAGGAGTACCGGTTCTCTGGCGGTTTTGAGGCCCTAGCTAAAGCGCTCAAAGACATGACGCCTGCTGAAGTTCAGCAGGACGTGATCGATTCCGGCCTGCGGGGCCGCGGCGGGGCAGGTTTTCCAACCGGTAAAAAATGGTCGTTCGTACCACGTGACCTGCCGGGTCCGCGTTACCTGATCTGCAACTGCGACGAGATGGAACCGGGGACATATAAAGATCGCGTGCTGCTGGAGCGAAACCCGCACCTGCTGGTTGAAGGCATGGCTCTGGCCTGTTATGCCCTGGAGGTGCATCATGCCTTCATTTTCGTACGTTATGGATACGAACAGGCCGCTGGAAATCTGCGCCAATCTATTGCTGCTGCCGGTCGCTCAGGCTTTCTGGGTGATAACATTCTTGGTAGCGATTTCAGTCTCGAGCTGGACGTTCACCAGTCCGCAGGGCGTTATATCTGCGGCGAGGAGACCGCCCTGATCAACGCGCTGGAGGGAAAACGGGCTAATCCCCGAGCCAAACCGCCCTTTCCGGCCATTAAAGGTTTGTGGGGGCAACCGACCGTCGTCAATAACGTCGAAACCCTGGCCAATATTCCCGCCATCATCACCGGTGGGCCACTACTGTGGAAAAATCTGGCGGCCACCCCGGAGGCGGCAGGTACCAAGCTGTTCTGCATCAGCGGGCATGTCGTCAACACCAACTGCTTCGAACTGCCTCTCGGCATGACACTTGGCGAAATCATCGACGGTCCCAGCGGCGGGATGCGCTCCGGCAGCCGTTTCAAGGCCTGTATTCCAGGGGGAGCCGCCACGCCGTACTTTACCGAAGCACATCTTGGCGTACCGATGGATTTTGACCCCGTTGCCAAAGCAGGTTCACGTCTCGGCACAGGCGGCATTGTTGTTTTCGACCAAAACACCTGCATGGTCGCTGTCACGCTTAATCTGATCCGTTTTTTTGCACGTGAATCGTGCGGTTGGTGCACCCCCTGCAGGGAAGGGCTACCCTTCGTACGACACACACTGGAGCGGATTGAAGCGGGGCGTGGTGAATCAAATGATATTGATATTCTTCGAGAACATGTCCATATGTTGAATTACGCCTTCTGCGCGTTGGCACCCGGCGCCATGGGCCCGGTAGAGGGTTTACTGCGACTCTTCTACGATGAATTGGAAGCTCACATCTTGGAAAAAAAATGCCCTTTCAAAAAGCAATAATACATGCCTGAACTAATCATCGACGACATACCAGCGCACGTACCCGAAGGCACAAACGTATTGGAGGCCGCCCGCAGCATCGGCATAACCATTCCGCACTTCTGCTGGCACCCCGCCCTTGGCAAAGCCGGGGCCTGCCGGGCCTGTGCGGTAAAGATGCTGGAGGGACCAATCAAGGGTATCCAGATGTCCTGCATGCTCCCCGCCCAGGATGGCATGGTAGTTTCTACGACCGACGGGGAAGCGGTCGCGATGCGCCGTGCGGTCATAGAATGGCTGATGATAAACCACCCCCACGACTGTCCGGTCTGCGATGAGGGTGGTGAGTGCCAGCTTCAGGACTACACGATTGCCGGTGGCCACAGCATCAGGCGTTATAACGGGCTAAAACGCACCCACGTCAATCAGTATCTCGGCGAACAGATCGAGCATGAGATGAACCGCTGCATTCAATGCTACCGCTGCGTCCACTTCTATCAGGAGTACGCCGGTGGCACTGATTTCGGTGTCATGGGACGCGCTGGCAGCGTCTACTTCGGGCGGCAGCAGGACGGACAACTGGAATCACCCTTTTCCGGGAATCTTGCAGACATCTGTCCGACCGGCGTATTCACAGACAAGACCGCTCGTTTTCGCGCCCGCTACTGGGATTATGACATGGCACCCTCGATCTGCCCGGGCTGTTCACTGGGGTGCAATACCGTCCCGATGGCACGCTACCGTGAATTGCTTAAAGTTACGGCGCGCCGCAATGATGAGGTGAATGGCTGGTTTATCTGCGATCGGGGCCGTTTCTCAAATACTGCCGTTAATGCACCTGAGAGGCCCAGGCAGGCGCAGGTCGATGATGAAGCGGTTAGTATGGATATTGCTCTTGACTCTCTGATTGAAAGACTTACCGGGTTCCTTGAGCTTCACGGACCGGAAGGGCTGGCCATTGTCGGTTCACCGCGCATGTCTCAGGAAGCCGCCATCATGGCAGCCCGGCTGCGCGAAGTGACTGGTGCCGGAACTCTCTGTTACTTCGGCGATGTACTCCACGCCGAACGGACGCTGGAGGCGGTATCGCTGCTGAACACCGATAACAGCACCTCACAGGAAGACGTACGCCAGGCCGACCTGATTGCCATAATGGAGTGTGATCTATTGACAGAGGCCCCCATGATGGCCCTGGCAGTTCGCCAGGCATGGCGGAACGGAGCACGTATTTTTATCGTCGGAAGTGAATGCCGACTTGATTCGGGACAGCAAAACCTCTACGAAGTGGGGGCCGCTGTCTCTCTGGCAGCCGTACCGTTCACGGAAGCCCGCCGGCCACTGGTAATCTGCGGTATCCGCCATAAGGGGCTGGAAGCTATCCGCGACACCGCTCAACTGGGGGTAAAAACATCCTTCATCATGGATGGCCCCAACGCCTTCGGCTGTGCAATGCTGGCCCTCGAACAGGGGGCAATATCGTTTTCCGAAGCATTGGCTGGGGGCAGGGTCAAAGGGATTATTTCTCTGGAAGCGGATCTGCCACCAGAACTGTCACCGGAGATCAGAGTGCTGGCTGCTGCCGACTGGTTGTCAACTCACCTGACTGAGAAGGCCGAAGTTGTCCTGCCGGTCACCTCCTGGGTGGAGATGGATGGCACCTATGTCAACAATGAAGGGCGCACCCAGCATTTTAAACAGGTGATGAAGCCCGGAGTTCCAATCAAAGGGCTTACGCCGGAGCTGCACCCGCCGCGAATTCACCGCCATGATCCGCCTGGTGGAGATATACTCCCCACGGAGAAAATTATCTCTGAGTTATTGGAGCGACTTGGAGCAGCTAATGAATAGTACGACACTTCATTTACAGACAGGACACAAACAATGAAAACTGCAATTCTGATGATGGCCCACGGCAGCCGCATTGCCGAGGCCAATGATGCCGCCCGTGAAGTTGCGGCAATGGTGCGGGAGATGACCGGCTTTGAGATTGTCGAAGTCTCGTTTCGTGAACTGCATGAGCCAAACATCCAGCAGGGAATCAACACCTGCGTTGCCCGTGGTGCTGGGCGCATCCTGCTGATGCCTTATTTCCTCTTCATGGGCGCTCATGTCCAGCATGACCTGCCGGAAGAAATCGAAGAGGCCAAGAAGCGGCACCCTTCCCTGATAATGGAGATGGGAGGACACTTGGGGGCACACCGCAAGCTTGCAGAGATAGAAACCGAACGGATTGGCGAATCAATTAAAAGACTGGGATGGAACTGATGGACTCATTGAACATGAAACCGGAAGAGATTGAAGGGGAATCATTTCGCATTATAGATGCCGAGGCGGGTGATCATAGCTGGCCTAAGGCGGAATGGCAGGTTGTACGCCGCGCGGTCCACACAAGTGCTGACTTCGAGTACGTCCGGTCAATGATACTTTCTGACGACGTAGTTGAAATGGCGATCAATGCACTCAAGAGTGGTACAGGAATTGTTACCGACACTAATATGGCTCTTTCAGGAATCAGTAAACCCCGCCTGATCCCATTCGGTTGCCAGGTATCCTGTCATGTTGCGGATTCAGACGTAGCCGAGCAAGCAAAAAAAGCTGGCATCACTCGCTCCATCGCCGCCATGCGTAAGGCTGTTGCCAACCCGGACAACCGCATCTTTGTTATCGGCAACGCACCAACAGCGCTGTTTGAACTACTCCGGCTAATTGAAACCGGAGTCACCAAACCGGCACTTATTATCGGCCTTCCGGTCGGTTTTGTAGGGGCAGAGGAAAGCAAAAATGCCTTGGCTTCCGGTGGACATGACATCCCGTTCATAACCAACATCGGGCGCAAGGGTGGCTCCAATGTGGCAGCCGCAGTAGTAAATGCGCTGGCCATTCTGGCAGCTTCAGAGCAGTGAGAAAAGAACTGCGATCGGGCTATACAACCGGGGCCTGTGCTGCGGCTGCAGCTAAGGGTGCGGCACAGATGCTGCTGGCTCAAGCCTCTGCATCTGAGGTTATCATTGATCTCCCGGTCGGAGTCAGTGCAACCTTTCAACTGCATGGTCAAACGTTTTCGGCGAACAGCGCCAGCTGTTTTGTGGTCAAGGATGCCGGGGACGACCCGGATGTAACTAACGGAGCAGAGCTTCATGCGCTGGTTTCATTTACCGACCCCCAAGAAGAAAGAGTGAATATCATATCAGGCGGCATCGGTATCGGTAAAGTTACCAAACCAGGCCTGGCAATTTCACCTGGCCAGTGGGCCATAAATCCGGTGCCGCTACAAATGATCCATCAAGCCGTTGCCACAGTTCTGTCCGAATTCAAAACTCAAAACTCAAAACTCAAAATTACAATCTCTATTCCCGACGGTGAAGATCGCGCCAGAAAGACCCTCAACGCCCGCCTGGGCATCATCGGCGGGCTTTCAATCTTAGGAACTACCGGCATAGTGCACCCCATATCGGCAAAAGCATGGACTGACACCATTGATGCCTCCCTTGATGTTGCCAAGGCCTGCGGCTGCCCAACGGTGGTACTCTCCACCGGCAGGAGTAGTGAGATGGCCGCACAGCTGCATCTCCCACGTCTCCACGAAGAGGCGTATATAATGATGGGAGACCATGTGGCATATGCTCTGCGGGCTTGCGCTGCACGTGGCTTCATTGAGCCGATCATAGCCTGCCAGTTTGCCAAGCTGCTCAAAATTGCCTGCGGTTATGAAAATACCCACGCAGCAGCTTCTGAACTTGATCTTTCAGTACTGCGAGGATGGGCAGAAGCAGCGCAAGTCACACCCGAATATCTGGCAATTATTTCGAGCGCCAATACCGCCCGTGAAATTGCCGTTGCAACCGGCTTTGATACTGTACTAATGGAACTCATAGTCGCTCGCGCCAAGCAGGCCGCTGCCGTGCATGCGCCCGGCATTCAGGCGCGCCCGCTGCTGTGCGGATACAATGGTACCGTTGTATGAATCCAGAAAAAGTACTGACAATAGCCATGATGACAGGCGGTCCCGGTACTCTCCATAAACAGCGACATAGTAATGGCACTTGAAAATGTATAGCAGAATGGAAGTGGACTGCAGAGAGGGAAGTATATCGGGGTTATGGTCCGGCTAACGACTTGCGAGCCAAGGGCGTCGCTGCAATAAATACAGTCCCGTAAAAACACAGATCAATCAATCTTTTGTTTCCTTCAAATCCCGAATAATTTCTACCTGGCGCTGAAATATGTAACGAGACAACATCTGTTCCTGGTGATTATCTGGTGAAATACTGAACCTGTATCGGTATGGCGAAGAGTTTCCGACAATAGCTATGAGCGTTGCCGGCACCTTGAGCAGAGTTTTTTTCAATAGGACCGAGTCCGGTAACATGAATTTTATCGACATTTCCGCTTCATCTTCCAGCAAGACGTATTTTTCCATTGTCACTGCGATTCCCTGAGTCGAAATATCAACCAGGAAACCTTCTATCGCCTGATCCCCATACTGAATCGTGGCTCGTATCGGTGGCTCCAGATTCAATCGCACTGCATTTCGCTTTTCAGCCAGTACCTCTACAAAGCAGAGCTTAAAGAGTGATGCCACATGCTTCTTCACATTGATATACTGAACATGGGCAACGATGGGATGAGTAAAAAAAGGGCTGCGAATCAGCGTATAATGATCGCTGGCCATTGCAATTGCCTGCTGCGGATTTACATCAAGATCAAGATTGCCACGTTCTACACCAAGAATAGTAGCGGGATAAGAAACAGGCAACCCATTGTAATAGTTGGTAAGAATTACTTTTGAGCCATCTTTAGTAGTGTATTTATCAAGGAAGGTCTTCAGAATGTCGGCCTGATCATCATCGAAGGTGTTCTGGATTCGAGTGCTGTAAAGATTGGTAAAGTCCATTTGTTCCTGTACGTGGATGCGGGATATCCAGAGACGCTAGGTTGGCGTCTGTTGTAGCACAAAATTAAATAAAAACAAGATAAAATACGGCCATAAACTACCAGACAGAGTTACCAAGAGTGGGTATCAGCTAAAAGGCCGTTATCTTCCGGCAATCTTGCTTTCCCAGCGCCAGGCATCAGCCACAATTGTTTCGAGATTGTTAAAGCGTGGCTGCCAGCCGGTCAACGATCTTATTTTATCAGCTCTGGCAACCAGAGACGCAGGATCTCCCGGCCTCCGCTCCGCTTCGATAATTTTCATAGCCGCTCCACTTACTTTTTTCACAACTTCCAGCACTTCACGCACACTGCTGCCGTTACCATATCCGACATTCATAGTGGTCGATTCACCACCTTTTTCAAGATACTCCAAAGCACGCAGGTGGGCGGAAGCAAGATCCTCAATGTGTATATAATCGCGAATACCTGTGCCGTCAGGGGTCGGATAATCTGTACCGTAGACACAGATACTTTCCCTCATCCCGAGCGCGACCTGGCAAGCAACCTTTATTAAATGAGTCGCTTCCGGAGTGCGCTGTCCCATGCGGGCCTGTTGGTCAGCACCGGCAACATTGAAGTAGCGAAGTGCAGCGTACTTCATGCCATGAGCCGCAGCTACATCACGCAGCATCATTTCGCTCATCAGCTTGGAGGTACCATATGGGTTAATCGGTACTGTAGCACTCTCTTCAGAAGCTACCCCACTGTCAGGAATGCCGTAAACAGCGGCAGTGCTGGAAAAGATGAACCGTTTTACACCATATTTCACACACATTTCCAGAAGTCCCAATGTATTGCGGGTATTATTGCCGTAGTATTTTAGAGGCATTGAGACCGATTCAGGGGCTATGATAGCGGCCGCAAAATGCAGGACTGTCGAAAAATGGTGGCGTTGAAACAGCTCCTCCAACCGCTCACGGTCAGCCAAATCACCCTCTACCAGCTCTTCACCCAGCGTCAGGGCATCACGAAATCCAGTGGAAAGATTGTCATAGACAACAACTGTACGACCGGATTCTGAAAGTTGCCGCACAACATGACTGCCGATGTAACCGCAACCACCACTGACTAATATCGTTTCTGCCATGTCAATATCCTTATTTCGGAAGATAGTTTTGAATATTTTTAAGCGCCCGCTGAAGATGTTCGGTATTGTGCGCTTCAATCGTCCATACAGCAGCAGGGGCGTACTGAGTCAGTAACGGGAAAAACTGTTGAAAATCAATGGCGCCCTCGCCGACCGGCAAGTGTTCATCACACTGGCCATGATTGTCATGAATATGACTCTCAACCACGTATCCACCCAGTTCGCCAAACCATTCCTCAAGAGTTACAGTTTTAAACATATTCCAGTGACCAACATCGAAACAGTGCCGGAAGCATGGATCATCAATGGCATCAAGCAGTGCCTTGATAGTGGATGGCTCCGTCTCAAAGATATTCTCAACCGCCAGGATCGTTCCAAGCTCACGGGCCCAGGGGACGAATTCCTGCCAGAAATCGATGCTGTTTTTCAGCCATACCAGGCGATTATCCCCGTAATGGAGGTCAGAATAGCCGGGGTGAACGACGATTACCCTAGGGCGAAGCAGTTCGGCAGCCTTCATGACCTGTTCGATTCGATAGCGGCTTGCAGCACGGATACTTGGATCTACCGCTCCCGGATTGAGATCAAGAAAGGGAGCATGGATAGTCGTTTTCAGGCCGGCAGCATGTAGCGCACCCGCCAGTGAAAGCAACTCTTCCCAGACCATATTATCCAGCGCCTCGGCGGGTAAAAAAACCTCCGGGTTGATATGATTGGCAATAGCGTACTCCAAATGCTCGCCCAGGCGACCATATGGGACATGGGCATGAACCTTATTTTTCATGATGCTCTTTCCTGTGATTTTTGATGACTTCATCAGTTGCTGTACGAGCGACCAGATCCTCAAGTTTATTGATGGAAGTCGGATCTCCAAGTACGATCAATGTGTCATGCTCCTCAATCTTGGTTTGAGAATGTGGATTAAAAACCATTTTCCCGTGACTCTTTTTTATGCCGACAATAATGACACCAATCTCCTTGCGGAATCCGGAAGTAACAAGTGTTTCCCCGACAAATGCCGAGTGGGCCGGAATGCTGATTTCTTCCATCTGCAATTCCAGATGTTCATGACCGGTAGCAATTTCAATAAAATCAACTACATTCGGACGCAATATCGACTGCGCCATGCGGTTACCACCTATTGTGTACGGCGATACGACTTTGTTGGCGCCAGCCCGTTTGAGCTTGATGTCTGAGCCTTCTTCACCGGAACGTGACATGATGTAAAGATCTGGATTGAGACCGCGGGCAGTCAAGGTAATATATACGTTTTCGGTATCAGAGGTAACAACCGAAATGAGCCCCTTAGCTCTGTTGATTCCGGCCTTAAGCAGGGTTTCATCGAGAGTGGCATCGCCTTTTATATACAAATAGCCATCTTCTTGAAGCCGTTCTGCCGCATCTACGTTTTTTTCAATAATTACAAACTTCAGCCCGTTTGACTTGAACTCTTTGCAAATAAGCGAACCGATCCGGCCAAAACCGCAAATAATGTAGTGTCCAACGAGCGCTTCTATCTGTTTTTCCACCTTCTTCCTCCCCATAATCCGCTGAATCTGCCCTTCGAACATGATTTGGGCCAAACTCCCGACTATATAGCCCAACACGCTGACACCAACAACAATTAATCCCATCGTGAACAGTTTGCCGCCGTCAGAAAGATCATGGACTTCCTTGAAGCCAACCGTTCCCAAGGTAATAACTGTCATATAGGCAGCATCAAGCATACGCCACCCTTCGATGGACATATAGCCGAGCGTTCCCCCTGATATGAGCATTAGAAGGACAAAAAACGAAATTTTAAGGTGTCGTACCGGATCCATAGTTGCAGCAGATTACCTGCAAGGGCCCAAAAAAACAAGTTACTTTCTTTCGTCTGTTTTTATACGCATCTGCTTTGAGTTGCTATTCCAGATGCTCTTAAATAAATACAAATACAAAGCGTGTTATAATTGACAAACATTGTATACTGTATACAATACTGTAAAATTTCTTCTGGGAGCTACACCCGAATATGAAAAAATTACTAGAAAAGCACCTTACTTTGCGTGAAAAAATACTGGAAAACATTCGTGATGCGATTGTTTCCGGAGAGCTAAAGGCTGGTAGCCACATTTCAGAACCTGAACTAGCCGAGCGCTACGGAATCAGCCGTACGCCCATCCGTGAAGCTTTCAGGCAACTGGAGTCAGAAGGATATCTTACGGTGATCCCCAGGCGCGGTGTTATTGTCAGTGAATTCAGCCCCAAGGATATTGAGGAATTCTACGCCATTAAAAGCGTAATGGAGGGGTATGCTGCCAGACAAGCCTGTGAAAAGTTGAGCGAAAAAGATCTGGGGCGCCTTCAAACCATAAACAACAAACTGGCAGAGCTTGCCCGAATAGGTGACATCAAGCATTTCTTCAAGATCCACAGTGACTTCCATGATCTTTTTATCAAAGCCGCTGGCAATGAAAAATTGCATGAATTAATAGCCGGTCTGGTAACTAAATTTCAACGTCTGCGTTTTACATCACTAAGTCTCCCGGATCGGATGGCGGTTTCGGTACAGGAACACGAAAAAATTATAGATGCCTTTCGTAAAAAAGATGCCGATCTGGCTGAAAAACTCGTCCGCCAGAATGCAGAATATGGTGGCCGAGTGCTCATGGACAACACGGCATCTGCCAATAGCAACTGACCCCGCCATCGTATACAGTGATTGCACCTCTTTAAGAAGCTGATATAATGCTTCCGGAGAAATAATAAATGCTTCCATTTAAATCTATTGCTCTGATACCAGCCGCTGGCATGGGTAAGCGAATGGGCGCTTCAATCAACAAGCAATATCTGCAGTTGGATGGCATGCCTATTGTCGCTCGCACCATTTCAGTCTTTGAAAAGTCCCCCATGATAGATGCCATTTACCTGGTAATTCCTGCCGATGAGATACCTTATTGTCGACAGCATGTGATCGAAGCCGGTAAATTTCAAAAGGTTGTAGCTATCATCCCCGGAGGAAAGGAACGCCAAAACTCCGTCTTGAATGGCTTAAATGCAATGCGCGAGTATGCATCTGATAATGATGTGGTCCTGATTCACGACGGCGTCAGACCTCTGGTAACGGAAGACATGCTAATAGAATCAATAACAACAGCCAGCCTACATGATGGCGCACTGGTTGCAGTCCCTGTCAAAGACACAATCAAAACAGTCAAAGACGGTATTGTGAGTGACACGCCAACAAGGGAATCCCTTTGGCACGCCCAAACACCGCAGTCTTTCCGTTTTGGGAAAATTCATGCGGCACATCTATCTGCTGAGGCAGATGGTTTTTCCGGCACTGATGACGCATCCGTTGTTGAGCGCAACGGAGGAAAAGTGCATATTGTCATGGGTGATTATCGCAATATAAAAATTACTACGCCAGAAGATCTGATCATGGCTGAAGCATTCCTTTCAGCCATGGAAAGAGAGCGCAACCAGTGATAACTCAAAAGTTGGATAAAATTTTAATTGTTGATGATGAGCCAGCAATCGGCCAGACATTAAAGGAGTTTCTCGATTGCCAAGGTTATTCTTCATCAATGGCTTCCAGCGGTTCTGCGGCTCTGGATATACTTGAAAACGACAAGAGTTTCACGCTTGTCCTGCTTGACATTAAAATGCCGGGAATTAGTGGTGTGACTGTCTTAAAACACTTAAAGGACAGGGGTAGCGATGTTGCAGTTATCATGATGAGTGGCCACGGCAGCGAAGCGCTTGCCGTAGAGTGCATGAAAGATGGCGCTGAGGATTATATCTCTAAGCCGTTTTCCTTTGAAGATTTGCTGCAAAGACTTGAGCGTACTCGGGCTCATCGATGGGAACGGATCGAGAAGCGGCGTTTGCAGCAGGAAAAAGAAGACTTCATTCTGATGCTATCGCATGACATGAAAAACCCGTTAACCGCCGTAATAGGATCAATAGATATCATTCGGGAAGGGTGCCTCGGTTCAGTTAACGAGGAACAGGGAGATTATCTGCAATCGGCTATTGACAGCTGCAATGAGGTTGTCCTCATGATCGACAACCTTCTGGACATCAAAAAATTCGAAGCCGGAAAAATAAAGATGACTATTCATTCATACAACGCTCATGAACTCATCAGCAAAGCTTCCAATCAATTTGCCCGACCGGCAAGACATGATGGCATTGAATTTTCAGAGGATTTGGAACCCGTCAAGACAGAGATTGCAGTTGACAAGAACTCGTTTACTCGGGTCCTCGGAAATTTATTGGGCAACGCACTAAAATTTACACCTGTTGGGGGCAAAATATCAGTTTCCTGTCGCTCTATTTCAGGAGGCGATATGCTTGCACTAAAAATTCCGGCCTATGTGCAAGTCCCGCCAGACTTCTTAAAATGTGACCGCTTTGTCAAGGTTGTTGTTAGCGATACCGGCAATGGCATTCCAGAAAATGAACTGGAAAGTATATTTGACCGATATACCCAGTTTGCAAGAAAAACAGGACGTGAACTGGGCGGAGCGGGGCTTGGACTGGCATATTGCAAATTAGCTATTGAAAGCTTCCATGGCATGATCTGGGCAGAGTGCAAAATGGGCCATGGTAGTGAATTTATTATACTTTTGCCTGCCATTAATATCAACAGAAACGGCAGCGTTTAATCAAGTCGGGGTGTAAAATGAAATATTTCATACTGTTGCTGATTTTCCTGGCATCTACAGCCTCTAAACCAGCATATGCAACTAATCTTGAATTTGAAAAGTCTATCACTATCGGAAGTGGTCCGAAGACTGTAGTTGAATTCACCGACCCGGATTGCCCCTATTGTCGCAAAGCTTCCAAATACTTTGAAGGACGTAGTGATATCACCCGCCATATATTTTTCTACCCCTTACCCATGCATCCCAAGGCTAAAGAAAAAATTCAGTATGTCCTGTCGCAACAGGATAAAGCCAAGGCCTACCATATGATGATGTCCGGTACTCTCGATCGGCGTCCGAATTTCGAGAGTAATCCCAGAGGGATCAAACTCCAAGAAGAGCAACTTGAAATTGCCAAGAAAAATAATATTGACGCGACACCGACATTTCTGATCAATGGCAGAATTATCGAAGGGTTTGATCTGAAGAGAATTGAAGAGGCTTTAGGACCGAAGAACGACTAATGACCAGGAAGAGTAGAAGAAAACAGGGACCGGCGTGATGATAGGATGCAACCGACTGCAGCAGATTCGAACTTTAGCCATATTGTTGGCTGGTATCGTGTTGTGTGCTTTTGAAGCTGGTGCCATTCAGGAGCCATATGATATCGATCTGAAAGAGCTTCGGCGCGTTCCAGTTCACCGCACAACAGACCAACGACTACCCCATGAATTAACAAAGTCCGTAACCGCTATTACCAACGCAAAGGGAGAAAACAGTAGCTATACCGTTTTACCCGGAGAAAATCTGTTTCTTATCCTGATGCAACGCTATGGGCTATCCAACAGAGCCGCCGAACAGCTTATCCCCGAGATAATGCGCCTGAACAACATCCAAAAGCCAAAGAGTCTATCAGTAGGGCAACGTCTTATAATCCCGCTTCCACGAGCAATTGATCCGACAACAAAAACAAACCGCTCTCCCCTACCAGAATCAGTAGCCGCTCCGCCCCCTACCACCGACGTGCCTCACGTGCGAGAAGTGGCTGTGGCACCTTCCCAACCCTGCAGGCTGGCGCGTGAGGTTGCGGAACAATTGGGTGTGCGCGTCTCCGCACTTTCCCCTTTCATAGACGCAGAGAGCATCAGCTTATCCTACAAGAACATGGAAGTAGTCACAGTTTGCGGCCTTGGGACGGCCGAGGCATATACACTTGAACGACTGCTGGCGCGCCACAAAATCAAGCTGCTATACTTCAAAGCCGATGAAACTCCGCGTAACGTGATCGAGGGAATAGCCGAAACTTTGGGGATTTCATTTGACGTATTAAATGCCGATAAAGCAGTTGAACTTCCGCTGACTTACATTTTCCACGCCGTCATCGATGGAAAAGATCTCAACCTGAAAATCGGTCCTGCTCTCCCGGCATCAAAGTAATTAAAACTCCATCGGCATGGCCTTAACCTGCTTGGCCGTAAATACCGGGCCATCCTTGCAGACATACACATTGCCAACATTGCAGCGACCGCATTTCCCCAAACCGCATTTCATCCGGTTTTCAAGCGTTGTGTAGACCTGCTCATCACTGAATCCGAGCTTCTCCAGTACCGGCAGGGTAAATTTGATCATGATCGGTGGCCCGCAAACCAGGGCAACTGTATTCTCTGCAGAGGGAGCCGTTTCTTCAAGAATTGTTGGTACAAAACCGACCTTACCGTCCCACTCCGGCCCAGCTCCTCCCGGATCAACAGTCTTCACCAAGCGCACATCCCCGCGCTCCTGCCACTCTTTCAGTTCACGTTTATACACAAGGTCAGCCTCCGTCCTGGCACCATAGACAATTGTGATCTCGCCAAACTTGTCGCGCAGATCAAGACAGTTCCAGATCAGTGTTCTGAGCGGCGGCAGGGCAATACCACCGGCTACGAAAACCAGGTTCTTGCCGTAAAACTCTTCAATAGGATAGGAATTGCCATAAGGACCCCTGAACCCCATGCTGTCCCCCACTTCCAGGCGACGTAACTCTTCAGTCACCCTACCGACAGAGCGGAAACTGCACTCAATATAGCCGGTACGGGTCGGTGATGACGCGATGCAGAAGGTAGCTTCACCTGCACCAAAAGCTGAATATTCAGCAAACTGGCCGGCACGGAATGCAAAAGAGTCACGGACTTTTTCGTCCTGAAAGACCAGGCGCAGAGTTCGGACATCGGGGGTTTCGTCGATGACTTCCGTGACTGTGGTCAGATAGGGGAGGTAGATGTTCTTGTTGGTGTGATCACACATTTTTATCAAACCTTTTATTTCTTGTTTATCTCATCAACAATCGCCGCGATATCTATCCCGACCGGGCAGATGCGAACGCAGCGACCACAACCGGTGCAAAGAGTCTGGCCAAATTTATCGTCGTAGTATTTGAACTTGTGCATTATGCGGTTGCGGTAACGCTTGGGCTGCAAGTCCCGCGGATTGTGCCCCGAGGCGTGGTGGGTAAACTTCCAGAAACCACAGGCGTCCCAACTCTTGCGGCGTTTGCCATTTTTTTCAGTTCCTTCATCAACAATGTCGAAACAGTGGCAGGCCGGGCAGACAAATGCGCAGGCTCCACAACCGACACAGCGCACAGCAATACCATCCCAGAGAGGGTCTTCAAAATGTTCGTCCAACCAAGCCTTTACCTTCTTCAAATCTATTTTTTCGGCCTGGGGTGCAGCCAGATGGAACGGCACGGCGTTATTAGACTCAGAAAAAAGCTCGCCGTTGCCATTAATCAAAGCCTCGCCCTTTTCACTGTAGGATTCGCAGGCATAACCACCCCCGTCGAGCAGAGTCAGGAACAGGTCACTCCCCCTGGTTTCGGCAGGAGAAAGACCGACTGCAGTGCAGAAACAGGCATCGTCCGCTGTTGTGCATGCCAGACCGATGATGGTTGTCTTTCTGCGCCGCTCAAGGAAAAATTCATCCTTGTAGTCCCAGGAAAATACCGCATCCAGAACCGGAATAGCAGCTGCGTCACAGGGTCGTACACCCACCAGTACTGTCTCAGGGAAACGGGCCGGATCAACATCGGTCAGCTTAACCTGCTGTCCCTCCTTCTCGTAAGACATGATCTCTTCGCATACGGGAAAAAAGGCTTCCTTGGCCGAACGGCGCGGCAACTGATCTGTCACCATTTCATCTGAGCACTTAAGCGGCTCGTAGAGTGGAATTCCGGCGCTTATACGCGGTGCGACTACACGTATACCTTTAGTGATAAGCTTGTCCAAAAGGGTGTTCAGGTTTTGTTGAGAGATATATTTCTGCATCGGCGTCCTTACTTGATGAACGATTGATCGTCTTTTTCGGTGTATGTTGACAGCGGCCCCTTTTCATTAACTTCGAAACCTGCCTCGTAGTCAAACAGCTCTTTCAGCTCTTTAGCCATTTTGCGGTTGAGAAGATTCAAGGGGATATCCATCGGGCAGACCCGTTCGCATTCGGCGCAACCGGCACAGCGGCCGGCCAGATGCATGGCACGTACGATGTGCCAGGCTGTGTTACCGGCGGGGCGGGGAGTCGTATCCACCATCTGCGGTTTGTTGCGGTCACAGAGGCACTGTTCGCAGAAGCAGAAGGGACAAACCTGACGGCATGCGTAACATTTGATACATTTGGCAAACTGCTCTTTCCAGAAAGCCCAGCGTTCGGCCGGGGGCAGCGCCTCCAGACGGGCTATCTCTGCCGAATATTTCCCCTCCAGTTGTGGCATCGGCGGCAACACTACGTTCGGTAAAAGATCGCATCCGCTCGGCAGATGGGCATCACATTCACGGCACTTGGAGGCTATTGTCTCCGCTGTAAGTTCAGTTGCAGGCTGCACCGTTGAAGCCAGCACACCGACGCAGGGAACACCTATCAGATAAAGCTCCTCACGTTTGAGCTGTGATTCCCCCATCAGCCCAACCAGCGCTTTCAGGTCACACCCCTTGACTACAATGCCTATTTTCCCACCCTTTGGAATCTCTTTTTTTGCCTTGGTCAGATAGACGGCAAGGTTGTTGACACAGGCGGGTGTAAAGATCAGCTTATCGGCGTCTGCAGAAGATGTAATGACAATCGGTTGGGCTGAACCCTTGCGGCGGGCGGCGGCGTAGCCGACAATGACGGTTACATCTCCAGCTGTTAGCAGACGAGTCGCCTCGCTGCGAATGGCCTCCGTGACGGCGGTGTATATGGATTTATCTAGTACGTGAATGTTCATGTAGATCCTGTCAGATGGCGTTATACGCTTCTTTCAATTCCGGCGTATCGATAACTCCGGACCATTGTTCTTCCAGCGCCAGCTCTTTAAACTCTACCATCGGCCCCATAGCCCGCACTTTTTCGGTCAAGTCGGTAACTACCTCAACCCATTTGCCACCCTCGGCTGCAGAAACCCAGGAAAACTGGAGGCGACTCAGATCGACGCCTATGAATTCGAGTAGCTTTCGGAAAGCGGCGAAGCGACGCCTGGCATGAAAATTTCCGGCGATGTAGTGACAGTCCCCCGGATGACAGCCGGAAACAAGCACCCCATCAGCCCCCTGCTGGAAAGCCTTCAAAATAAAGACCGGATCAATACGCCCGGTGCAGGGGAACTTGAGTACCCTGACGTTGGCCGGGTACTGCATGCGACTTGTGCCGGCCAGGTCCGCTCCTGCATATGTGCACCAGGTGCAGACGAAAGCAATGATTTTTGGTTCGAAGCCATGTTGAGTCGTTTGATTCATAGATTAGCGTTTCCGTTCCGATTCATACTGTTGGTAATTCATTGGATCAGGTTTCCCTGCCCTCTCAGCCGGGGTTGTTCGTAGCTGATCCCGAGTCTGAATACCTTCATAAAAGACTTTGAAAAAATTAAAGCTTGAGCAGCCGCTACAAAAGATCATCGCCAGTAACATGGCTAACAAAAGCGGACGAGCGCACATGCTGTTACCCTCCTTAAAGTGCCTCGATCATTGCAACAATCTGCTCATCGGTATAGCCATCAAGCTCCACCGATTTTGACGGGCAGGTGGCCTGACAGGTGCCACAGCCGGCGCAGACCCCCGGATTAACATAGGCAACTACCTTGATAAGGTTACCCTGGCGGTCACGGATCTCTTTCTCCTCTATGGCACCATAGGCGCAGACCTTTTTGCAGGCGAAGCAGCCAACACAGCCAATTTCCCGAACACGAGCCACGATCGGCTCACGCTCCAACTTATCCTTGGAGAAAAGTGTCATGACCTTGGCAGCAGCGGCACTGGCCTGGGACACCGTTTCCGGGATATCCTTCGGCCCCTGACAGGCACCAGCCAGATAAATACCGGCGGTGGCACACTCTACCGGACGCAGTTTGGCATGCGCCTCTGAATAAAAATGATATTTATCGTAGGATATACCCAACTTCTGGGCCAGAGTATCGGCACCCTTTTGAGGCATGACAGCGGTCGCAAGAACAACCATATCGGCTTCGATCTCAACCTGGACACCGACGGCGATGTCGCTCCCCATGACGACGATTTTGTCCCCTTTCTGGTAGAGGCGCGAGACCATGCCGCGGATGTAGACCGCTTCCTCTTCTTCAATTGAACGCCGCCAGAATTCGTCATAGCTTTTGCCGGGTGTACGAGCATCCATGAAGAAGACGTAAGCTTGGCCGTCGTGCACCTTGTGGTGATAGAGCATGGTATGTTTGGCGGTGTACATGCAGCAGACCTTCGAGCAGTAAGAGATTCCTTTTTCACGGGCACGGGAGCCTATGCACTGGATGAAGACAATCTGCTTTGGTTCCTTGCCGTCAGATGGGCGCAGAATCCTGCCGCCGGTCGGGCCGGAAGCGCTTGCCAAACGTTCGAAGGTCATGCCGTCAATCACATCAGGTATTTTGCCGTGGCCGAACTCGCCATACCCTTTGATCGGAGAGCCCTTCGGCTTTTCGGCAATAGAGTAAAGATCAAAGCCGGTGGCAACAACGATTGCGCCGACCGCTTCGACTATCAAACGGTCCTGCTGTTCAAAATCAACCGCGCCAGGACCGCAGACCTTCTGGCAAATGCCGCATTTACCGGTTTTGAACCAGGTGCAGTTTTCTCGGTCGATAACCGGCGTATTCGGCACGGCTTGTGGAAATGGAACGTAGATAGCCGTACGCATGCCAATATTCTGGTCAAATTTATTGGGGATCTTTTTCTGCGGGCATTTGGTCATGCAGACGCCGCAACCGGTGCATTTGTCTTCATCCACCGAGCGAGCTTTTTTCTTGATAGTGACCTGAAAGTTGCCGATGTAACCTTCGACCAATTCTATTTCACTGTAGGTGTAGAGTTTGATTTTTGGGTGGTTGGCGACATCAACCATCTTGGGGGTCATGATGCATTGGGAGCAATCCAGAGTCGGGAAAGTTTCGGAGAGCTGGGCCATATGGCCGCCGATGGAGGGTTCTCGCTCAACCAGAATCACTTCATGACCGCAATCGGCAATGTCAAGCGCGGCCTGGATTCCTGCAATACCACCGCCGATAACCAAAGATCTTTTTGTTACCGGCACTGTTATGGTGGGGAGAATACGGTTCTTCTTGACCCGCTCCACCATCATGCCAACAATATCTATCGCCTTGAGAGTGGCTTCCTCCCTGTTTTCGTGAACCCAGGAGCAGTGCTCGCGAATGTTGGCCATCTCGCAGAGGAATGGGTTCAGCCCGGCCGCTTCAACAGCTTTACGGAAGGTTTTTTCATGCATACGTGGTGAGCAGGCAGCCACGACAATATGGGTAAGCTTCTGTTCCTGAATGGCTTTTTTGAGGAGAGTTTGACCGGGATCGGAACACATGTATTTGTAGTCGGTAGAGAAGGCTACACCTGGATGCTTGCCAATTTCGGACGCTACCCGCTCAACATCTACGGTTCTGGATATGTTTTCGCCGCAATGGCAGATGAATACGCCTATTCTTGACATACTACAGTAACCCTTTCTCTTTCAGAAGCGGCATCGGATTGACAATCATTGCATCAAGGCCGAGCTTCTCTGCGCCAAGTCCGACTGACAACCCAACAAGTTGGGTGAGATAAAAGACCGGCATGTTGTAATCAGCGTTGTAGACGCCCTCAATCTCCTTCTGGCGGATATCAAGGTTGCCGTGACAAAGAGGGCAGCCAACCATTATGCAGTCTGCGCCAGCAGCTTTGGCAGATTCAAGAATGGCATTAGTCAGCTGAATTACAACACCAGGGCGAGAGAGAGTGAAGTTGGCACCGCAGCACTCCAATCGGTGGGTCCAGGCAACAGTTTCAGCGCCGACCGCTTCGATGACCCGTTCCATAATGGTGGGCGCTTCGGTGCAGTCAAGGTTAGGAACATCAGTCGGGCGGGTCAGCAGGCATCCGTAATAGCAGGCCACCTTGAGGCCAGCCAGCGGCTTGTTTGCTGCTGTCGCCAGCCGCTCCAATCCAAGGTCCTTGGCCAGAATCTCCAACAGGTGCTTGACGCTGCTATCCAGCTTGACCGGGGCATTGATGGCCGTCTCAACCTGTTTGCGTTTGACCTCATTTTCAGTCAGTACATGCTGGGTTGTTTTGAGGCGCGAAAAACAGGAGGCGCAGGCAACAGCCATATCCCCTTCGACCTTGTCGGCAAGTTCCAAATTTTTTGCACAGAGCGACAGCGAAAGCAGTTCGTCAACATTGTGGGCCGGAGTTGCACCGCAACAGAACCAGTCAGGAATTTCGGTCAGACCAATTCCAAGAGCATTAAACAATTCACGGGTGGAGAGATCGTATTCGCTTGCCGAAGCATGAAGGGAACAACCAGGATAATATGAATAATTGAGGAGAGTTTTCATTACAGCGCTTCGCCTTTTTTCCGCATCTCTTCAATGCGGGTAAATATCTTTTCTATTTCTGATAAATTCTTGTTCTTGCTATGGAACATCTTTAGCTTACCCTTGGCAAGCAGCTTGGGGCCAAGCATCAGATCTTTGAGGAACTGTCCGGATTTGACATTAAAAACAGCTGCCAGACGCATCTCGTACTGGCGACCATAGGTGCGGATGTTCTGCAGAAAAAGCTTGTTGGCCAACTGGACGTAACTTTCCTTGGAGGGACCTTCAGCATCCCAGGAGAGCTTGCGCAGGGCATCCATTATTGAGGCCAGCTGAACCTTATTGGGGCAGCGGGTAGAACAGGTTTCACATGAAGCACAATACCAGATCGAACGCCCTTCGAGAACTCTGCGCCACTGCCCCAACTGCAGGAGTCGCACTACACGATTTGGCGGATGCTCCATAAATGTCGCCATCGGACAACCGGCAGAGCATTTACCACACTGAAAACAACGTCGTACGGATGTATCGGCAAGCGCCTCCACCTTACGGACAAAATCAACATCCATCGTTTCCTGCGAGATGACCATTTTTTTCTTTTTCATGCGGACATCCGTTTAGTTAAAATAAAATTAAAATAGAGAGCCAAATCAATGTCGGCATTAGCTCAAAAACCATTAATCCTCTGATACAGCGTTTAACAATGATTCTCTACACAATTGATGCACAAAATGCAAGCCTATATTTATACACTAATTTTTTTAGGAAAAATCAAAAATTGTCATTCCAATAAACCGTGGCAACAAAGATCTGGCTCTATACCTATTTATATTGACAGAAAAAGGCCCACCCCAAAAACTGGAAACGAGCCTTCTCCAAACGGCAGATCAATCAGTAAATAATTATATAACCATGTGCTTCCGCAATTTTCCGCACTTCATCCTTATCCAGAAGATGGTAACTCTTCCCTTCCAAGGTGAAATTAAAACCACCCTGACCATCAGAAATCGCATCACCCAATAAAGCCTCGAATGTTGCTGTTTTGATCATGCCGGAACTCCCAATATTCCAGTTATTTGACTGCGGCGGCAGATCGCACCGCTTCAGCCAACTGGAGTACATCACCTTCAGTAGTTTGCCACGAGCACATAAAGCGTGCGCCTCCTGACCCTATAAATGAATAAAAGTGCCAACCGGCTGATCTGAGAGCCGCAGTAATTGTTTCCGGCATCTCGACAAACACCGAGTTTGCCTGCCGCGGATACATGATGCGGACACCGTCAATAGCGGCCAGATGTTTTTCCAGCAACGCTGCACAATCATTGGCGTGACGAGCGTTTTTGAGCCAGGCACCACCTTCAAGCATACCAATCCACGGAGCCGAAATAAAGCGCATCTTGGACGCCAGCTGCCCGGCCTGCTTGCAGCGATAGTCAAATTCATGAGCCAGCTCACGGTCAAAAAAAACAACCGCCTCTCCAACCGCCATGCCATTTTTAGCACCGCCCAGACAGAGGACATCAACCCCTGCGCGCCAGGTTATCTCCGCCGGAGTAACATCCAGTGAAACTACTGCATTGGCGAAACGCGCTCCGTCCATATGTACCCGCATGCCATGACGCTTGGCCAACAGGCTGGCAGCCTTTATTTCATCAGGCGTATACACCGTACCGACTTCAGTTGCCTGGGTCAGGCTCAAGACCTTTGGGCGAGGATAATGAATATCACTACGACGGGTGATAGCCCGCTCGACCTCTGCCAGATCGAACTTACCATCGGGGCCGTTCACATGCAGCAGTTTGGTGCCGTTTGAGAAGAACTCCGGCGCACCGCACTCGTCAGTCTCAACATGGGCCAGTTCATGGCAGATGACGCTGTGGTACGAACGGCACAGAGACGCCAACGCCAGTGAATTGGCCGCAGTTCCGTTAAACACGAAGAACACCTGACACTCAGTCTCAAAAACCTGACGGAGGTGTTGACAGGCTCTCTCAGTCCAAAGGTCATCGCCATAAGAAGATGCAAACCCTCCATTGGCCTCCTGCATTGCCTTCATGGCCTCAGGACAGATCCCGGCATAGTTGTCACTCGCAAACTGGTTGTATGTGGGATTAAGATGCGGCTTTTCCAAGTGTGTTCTCCATTATCGATCTAATTAGACATCACCTCACATGACACCGTAACGTTCATGTATGGTACAGAAGTGTCACCCGTCATGCACTAATTATTTTGACCCGCAATGCAGTAAATAAGTGGATGAGATTACACTGCTTCACCATAGCCTTTCAACATCTTCTCAACCTCATATCTCATCTTGTTTCTAAGGGGTTCCGGTTCCAATACATGGGCTTCTGCACCAAATGACAGCACCCACTTTTTCACATCGTACCAGCCGGATGTTTTCATCCGGAGCTCAATTGAACCATCCTTATGCGTGGTGATTTTCTGCTCCTGTGCCCATTGCCGCTCCTCTATGTAACGGGCCTGACTGGCGGAGAACCATATCTTTACTTCAATCGGGTCATCGTAGAACATACCAAAGGACCGATCCAGCAGCGCCTCCGGATCAAAGTCAGCAGGATAAACGAAGGTAGCATCAGTTGCTTCAATCTGAACAATACGTTCAACCGCCAGCACCCGGATATCTCCGTAGCGTGTTGCTCTGACGAAGAGATAAAGCCCGCCGTCTCGCTCGAAAAAACGGAGCGGATCGATCTGGTACTTCTTGGTTTTGTCGTCTGCAAATGAGTGGTACTCGACAACACAGGTGTGCTGTCCCAAGATTGCCTCGGACAAGGATTCAATTAACGCCTCTTTGCCAGTATAGTCCTTGGCAAAACGTACTGACGGCACAAACAGGCTGCGCACCCGCTCAATTTTTTCCCCCAGACCATCGGGAACAAAGGTCTCCAGTTTGGCAAAGGCCCTTTCAATTCCATCACCAACCTCTGTACCCTTGAACAGCTTTGAATGACCTTTCAGAAAATGAAGTGCCACAACCTCATCAATAGTTAAATTCAATTCCGGCACCTTTATTTCAGAAAGCCGCTTATGCTGTCCAACTGCCAAAGAAAACCGCTTGCCGCCCCCTTCTAACTTCTCCTCATCCAGCACAAATCCCCAATCATCTTGAACAGATTCCAGCAAGCGATACACCTGGCGCTTCTGTATTTCCAGCTTTCTCCCCAACTCATCTACCGTTGTACCGCAAGGTTGAGCCAGCAGCATGATGCCCCGTATGAATTTCATTACTCTTTGTCCGCGCATGAAAAACTCCATTTTTATCTACGAAATATTTCTGAGTTTGTGACCATAAATGACACTCAGCAGTCGCAATACTATCATCAACAAAACGCGGAGGGAAGTATATGGAACATATCTCGACATGGGGCAAGAATGTTATCAGCAGATTCACCTTTGATAACTTCCTGGGACTCAAAGGCAACAGCGCCCCTTTACAGGCTGCTCGTTTACTGGCTGAAGGAAACGACACCGACGACCTTTGTCCCCTTGTAATAGTATCCCCGCTTGGCATGGGAAAGACGCACCTGCTCTGCGCAATTGCAAACCTGGTAGTAAAGATGCAGCCAAACGCAAAATACGTGATTACAGATGGCGAGCGTTTTTCTTACAACCTGAAGCAATCTTGTCAAAAAGGTCTACTGGATGAGTACAGAAAATATTTATGCTCAAGTGATTATTTCCTCTTCGACACACTCGATTTTATAGCTGGAAAAAGTCCCGTAGAACAGGAACTACTCCGACTGATAGACACATTTACAGCCCGGTCAATAAGGTGCGTTTTCACTTTGTACACTCCCCCGTCAAAGGCTGAAAACCTTAATCCAAGGCTAAAGGAATGGCTGGAAAGTGGCCAGATCGTCACAATCGATGAAAATACGCTTTCCGATGTAAACGACAGAAAAAAATCCATTCGGTTTATTGCGGAAAAACATCAAATACAACTTGCCGATGAAGAGCTTGAAATCATTGCCGATGCTGGTGTTTTCAGCTTCCGGTTGTTGGAAGGAATTCTGGTCTGGATTCAGGCGTATCGAAAACTTGAATGTGCGACCGTTCCCATTGAAGAAATGATCCGAAAGTGCAGCTCATACCCGCTTTCATAAGAAAATATGACTGATGGCAGATTGCCTACACGTAACACTAACAAAGGAGAAAACACCATGGCAGAAAAAGACATTAACCAGGAAAAGAAAAACAACAGCCTCGACGATTACGGCATCATCTACATTTCCGGTGCAATTGATGCTGGCCGGGCGGAAACCGTCTGCAAGGAAATCATTGGCTACAATATAAAAGCCGAAGTCAGCCAGATCCAGATGATTATCAACTCTCCCGGCGGTTCCTGTTCAGCAGGTTTCTCCATAATCGACATCATGGAATGGTCACGCATCCCGATCTATACAACCGGAATCGGAATGATTGCCTCCATGGGATTATTGGTCTTTATGACCGGCGAGAACGGTCATCGGGTCATCACCCCCCGCACATCGATTCTTTCGCATCGTTTTTCTTCCCTCAGTGTCGGAAACCATAGTCAACTCATTGCCGGCCGCAAGGAGGAGGATCTGGAGCACGAACGCATCCTGCAACACTATCTGGCCTACTCCAACATCAAGGAAAAGGACGAATTGGAGCAGTACCTCTTGCGTGACGTGGATACGTGGCTTTCCTCGGATGAGGCCATTCAATACGGCCTGGCAGATGTGATTGAACCGCTGCGGAAACGCTGAACTGATATTTGAAAGGAAGCGGCCATGATGCAAACAAATACATACACTACAGATCAAACAGCTCAAGTCATTGCTTTTCAGCCTGTACGAACGGAACAGCAACATTACAGCTGTTTATCCCCATTCACCGATAACCTTGATCACCTGATGGCCTTGGAGTTGGAATCAAAATGGATGTTGGCGGTAGCATTCCTGCGACGTGGTGCTAACAAACAAAGTGATGAAGACACATTAGAGGCCAGTAGTCATCCTTTGTCAGCCTTCATCATTGGAGTTGACCTGAAACAGGCTGAACAGCTGTTGTCGCAAACAGCGACCAGTAATCGCCGACGGGAGGAGGTGTCACTACAGCTGAGTGTATCTCTCAGATTTATTGAGTTCTGCCAGACATGGCAGCTCGATACCTTCGAACGAAACGTGGTTATGTTGCTGCTGATGCAATACGCCGCCCCCGATTTTATAGCGATGTACAAGGAAAGTGGCCTGGAACGCTATAGTTACAACGGCATGGAGATTGGTGGTCTGCTGGCTCTCACCTCTCCTGACCTGCGCAGTCAACTTGCTAACAGGCGATATTTCAGCGTCAACGCAACCCTGTTAAAAAAACGGGTAGTGCTGGCAGGAGCCGTTGACAGCACCACCAATATTCTGGGGCTTTCGATCTATCTGCACGAAAGTAACGTCTGCTTTCTCCTGGGAGATAACAACCACTACCATGTAGCTTTCAGCTTTATCCGCCAGGAACACAGCAACGTAAAACTTGAGCAGATAGTGTTGCCGGATAAACTGAAACGCGATGTGACAAGCAGCGTGGAACGCTATCTGGCAGGACGGCAGAATGGCACTCTGGAAGAGCTTGACACCTTCTTTGGCTATGGAACCGGTCTGGCGTTACTCTTTCACGGTCCATCCGGGACCGGCAAAACCATGCTGGCAAAGGGTCTGGCAAACCAATGTGACTGTCCGCTTCTTTCACTTAACCTTGACGATATCAAGGAAATAAAGATGAGCGACGAGGATATACTCAGCTTTCTATTTCGTGAAGCGGCACTCCTGGGGGCTATCGTATTTCTGGATGAATGTGACGACCTTTTCAGCGGTGCCAGCAATACCAGCTTGAGCCGTTCCCTGCTATTGGAAATGGAAAAATCCCGCTGTATCACTATCCTGGCAACCAACCGACCGGTGGAGCTGGACCCGGCCATGGAACGGCGGCTGGCAATGAAAGTGCATTTCAGCTTGCCGGATGCCGCCTTGCGGTTGCAAATGTGGCAGGCACTCATGCCCGGATCAGTCCGGTTTGCCACTGATGTTGATCTTGCAGAACTGGCCGGTCGTTACCAGTTTACCGGTGGTTTGATCCGCAACAGCATCTTTCTGGCGATCACCTCGGCAATTCGCGGTGATGATGACAAACCGTTGTTAACCGCTGCCCTGCTGCACAGCGCCGCCGAGAAACAGGCTGCAACCCTTGCTGATGAAAGCGGACTTTGTCAGATGTATTCTCCAACGATGACCATAGAGGCATTGCCGCTCCGTTCACGACAGCGGACAGAACTGAAAAATCTTGCAGACATTTGGAAGTCTCTCAACTCACGACAATTGGGGCTTTCGCTTCTGATCAGCTCTTCGGATATCGCCGCTGGTGTACAAGCCGTGGAGGGATTTGCCAACATGTCCGGCCTTAAAGTTCGCTCGTTTGATTACCGGCGGGTTATCTCTCTGATGGACAGTGACAGGATTATTGACCCCGTTACTCAGCGGAAGATTTTGCCGATAGATTATGCCTTTTCTCCAACCGCCTGCGATGCTTCGTTGACTCTCTTTATTGATCACGATGGCTACATGCAGCAAAAAATTGGCGACAAAAAAGATGCCTCACTGGATTTACTCATGCGGGACATTGTTGCCAGATTGCGCAGACATAACGGTTTATTCTGCATGGTTACAAAGGATGTTAAGCGAAGCCAGGTTCCGCAGGAATTCAATCTGCACATTGATTTGGAATATCCGCCGGAAGAACGGCAGATTCGGCAGTGGGAAGAGGTGTTAGGCAAAGGAACGGTTGACGACGATGAGTTGGTTAAACTGGTGGAAAGCTATCCGATGCACATTACCCAGATTGACGTATTTTCACGGCAGGCCGCGATACAGGCGACTATTAAAGGGAATGTTACAGGTAAGCCTTGCCTTGCTGATATTTATGAGGTTATTGGGCGATATCGGCAGATACATACGACGCCACTTTTGTTTGGTGGGAAATAAGGACGGATTTTTTAGGTAGAATTGGGTTTCCGTGTTAGGTTGATAAAATCTTAAAAATACTGGCCTTGCCAGTATATTTTTCAGGAGGTGTTATGACAGAAAAATTAAAAACACTAAGTGTATGTGTCTCGGCACGTGTCCCCAACATTTTCAATTATGCTACAAGTGAACTGTCACAGGATGCTTTTATTTGCTGGCTATTACAATGGGCTGCACCCGAATTTGCAAATATCGAACCTAGACTTAACGAGTGTGGGACTAAATTTATAGATGCGTTATTTATTAAAGCAGGAAAGATTAAGCCGGAAAAATTTGACTCAATTGAGGTAAAGAAGCAAGTAGACAGCATTGATGTACTCGTTATGCTTAAAGAATCTACTGGGGACATTCATGCAATTATCATAGAGGACAAGACCGACACAAAACATCACTCAGATCAATTGAACCGATACTATAAAATTGTTAAGGATAAATTCAAAATTCCGGAAAAAAATATTATTCCAATATACCTGAAAACAGGTGATCAGAGTTCGTATTCTGCTATTAAGGAATGTGGTTTCTTTGAGTTTTTGCGAAATGATTTCTTATGCCTCCTTCGAAAAGGTAAAACATCTGGTGTCGATAATGATATTTTTAATGATTTCTTGTTTCATCTTGAAAAAAAGGAATCTGCCGTTAACAAGTTTAAAAATGAGCCAATTGATGTCTGGGCAAAAAAAAATAACCGTGCATGGTCGGGTTTTTATTCTGAACTGAAAAAAGAACTGAATACAGGAAACTGGAACTATGTGGCTAATCAGGCAGGTGGTTTTATGGGTTTTTGGTGGGCTGGCAAAAAAGTAGGCAATGTAACTCCGTATCTGCTACTTGCAGAAAATCAACTTTGTTTCAAAATTGGGGTTAAAGAAGGAAAACCTAAAACTGAACGTAACGAATGGCATAATCGGATCTGTAAAGCTGCGAAAGAGCATCAACCAAACCTTAAAATTAATAAGCCTGATCGTTTCGGTAGTGGAAAAGATATGACTGTTGCTGTATTGAAAACGGAATACTTGGTGCCTGACAGCAATGGCATACTTAATTTATCAGAAACGGTCAAGATACTGAGAGAATGTGAATATATACTTAAAACTGCAATCAGTGATTTTGTTGAGCCACCGATGCAATAATTTGAGAGATTTTACGAGAGTGGGCGTAAACATCAAGCTATGCGCCCACTCTTTCAGGCAGGAAAAAAGTGCAAGTCTATATAACAAACCACACACCAAGAGTCGGCATCTTCTTCAAAATCAACACCGACTTCCTGATAGACGCCGTACCGCTTACCGATGGCGAACCCTATGGTGACGCCGTCGGTTATAGCGGTCATTATGAATTCCATGAAATTCTTGAACCATCAACGCCATCCGAGTGCCGCTTCAAGATGCATGATTACGACTATTATCCGCGTGGTCGTGTTGTCGGTTTCCCGAAGAAAAACTCTTTTACTCTCTACACCGACCCTTGCCTGACGCCGGATGACGTGAGCCGAGTCATCAGCCTTTTCGCCCTTGACGGCCAGACGGTCGAAGTTGCCGGTGATGAACATTACCGTTGTTCTGCTTGCAATAAATCATATCTGGAATAGCCCCGCTCTCTTCCTACAAATCAATCAGCCCGACAAAAAAATGTCGGGCTTTTTTTGTGCGTCATTGACCAATAATGACACTCGCCCATGTAATAGATGAAGTACATCACTCTGTATCTATCCTGGAGCGTATCGCATGAAAACAACCGATCAGGAAATCATTGCCGGTCTGGATATTGGAACCACAAAGATCTGTGTTGTTATCGGCAAGCGATCCAATAGCGGCATTGAAATTATCGGTGTTGGGCACAGCCCCTCTCATGGCGTAAGACAGGGAATGGTGGTCAATATGGAGATCACCGCTGCCGCTATTCGAAAGGCCGTCAATGAAGCGGAATTAATGGCCGGGTGTGAAGTTCACACGGTAGTCGTCGGTATTGCGGACAAATACATACAAGGTCAGAATTCTCTCGGCGTAGTGAGGGTTAAAAGTGGCGAAGTGAGTGAACAGGATATAAGCCGGGTTTTAGAATCAGCGCGAACCATTCCGTTATCAGCGAATCGCGAGATCCTGCATATCATTCCCCGTGAATTTATCATTGGCGACCAGCACGACATCAATCAGCCATTGGGTATGACCTGTTCCCGTCTTGAAGTTAAAACTCACATCGTAAGCGCAGCATCAACCAGTATCAGAAACATTGTCAAAGCGTGCAATCTGGCCGGTCTTCAGGCATCAAGCATTATACTCCAGTCGCTTGCATCTGCCGAAGCGGTGTTAATGCTGGAGGAACGCGAACTTGGCGTTGTGCTTATTGATATTGGGGGCGGTACGACCGACATAGCTGTTTTGGCTAATGGGGCCTTACAGGATACTGCCGAATTGCCGGTGGCCGGGAATCACCTAACAAATGACCTGTCTGTCGGTATGCGTATTCTGAGGCATGAAGCTGAGTGGATAAAGTGCCTGCACGGTTGCTGTCTTCAAAACATGGTGGATAAATATGAAAAAGTGGAAGTTTCGGCATCCGGAGGCAGAGATAAAAAATATGTACTACGCCGTGACATCGCCTATATCCTTGAAGCACGGGCCGACGAACTGTTTAGCTTGATTGCCAGGGAACTTCGTCATTCCGAGTATGATGGAGAGCTTGTCGCCGGTGCTGTAATTACCGGTGGTTCTTCGCTGTTGCCCGGAATGGTTGAGCTGGCAGAACAGGTACTCAATATGCCGGTACGTCTCGGTAGTCCCATTAATATCAAAGGTCTGGTGGATGTGTTACGTCAGCCGATCTATGCAACCGGAGTCGGTTTGGTACTGTACGGTTTCAGGACAGAATGCGTACAGCAGAGGGTAAATGCCGATGAGAACAGTACGGTTGTGCATCGTGCTACCCGGCTGATCCAACGCATGTGGAAGGAATTTGTTTAGCCATACGTTTTTTATGTGTGCCATTGACCAATAATGACACTCGGCCGTGAGATATTTAAATCCATCGAAATGTGAAGGAGATTTGGCATGATTGAGCGCGCTGCTGCGGTAATTCGAGAAGCAGAGGTTTTTGTTATTACTGCCGGGGCTGGAATGGGGGTGGACTCCGGGCTGCCGGATTTTCGTGGAGATCATGGTTTCTGGCAGGCTTACCCTGCTTATGCGCAATTAGGTCTGTCGTTTGCTGAATGCGCCACCCCACAGCATTTTATCAAAGATCCGCATTTTGCCTGGGGTTTCTATGGACACCGCACCAATCTGTATCGAAATACCATTCCACATGATGGTTTCAATATCATCAAGAAATGGATAGAGCATAACAACGCTGAATATTTTGTTGTTACCTCAAATGTTGACGGACAGTTTCAGCAAGCCGGATATGATGAGGAACGGATGTATGAAGTGCATGGTTCGATTCACCGGCTGCAATGTCAGGCGCGCTGCAATGACAGAATTTGGCGAAATAATGAAGTCTTCCGGATTGATGAAAGCACCATGCGCGCCGGTGACCCGCTCCCCCGCTGCCTCGTCTGTGGCAAAGTTTGCCGACCGAATATTTTAATGTTCGGTGACAATTCATGGTTGCACAATAGAACGCTCAAGCAGAATCAGGCTTTTGACCGTTTTATAAATAACAATTCCGGGCGTCGCATTGTGGTTATCGAGATGGGAGCTGGAGAGGCAATTCCCACTATCCGGAAGATATCTGAACGTATCGGACGAAAGAAGAATGCCACTGTTCTTCGCATCAATCCCCGTGAACCAGCTATTAGTAAGCCGCACATGACGATGTCCTGCGGTGCGCTCGCTGGATTGAAACAGATTGATGAATTATTTTTTAAAAAAAAGAAAGAGAGATCATTATGCCGATGCTTATAGAGCACATTGATGCTATTGCCCGAAAAAAACAACGCGATGTGTTGGCTATTCATTTTCATCCAGCTACTTTTTATGAAGATGGGTGTAGTTACAACTTTGAGAAAGACCCAAATCGAAAGCGCATTATATCATGGCTCAGAAAGCACAAAATAGAGTGGCAAGCGTGTGGAGAAATCGCAAATGAAAACTGTATGTGCTGGTATCTTGGCCAAATATACATTGATGTCCAGTTTGATGAGAATGATCCGCACTACCAACTTGTCCGGGATTATCTGGAGAATCCGGATGGGACCATGCGAAATGAACAAGTCATCTTCTGCTATCTGCCGCTGGAGCATGCGATGAGAAATGCTCATCACGATGAACCAGGCTTTTGGGAAAAGTTGGCAGAGAGCTTTTAGTAAGTAAGAAGTCAGCAATGGTGAAATGGCTGCGAACACTTGGTTGCGGCTTCATCAGGAAGATAACGGAGAGCAAATTATGAAGTCGCGTCAGCAGTTGCTTGAGTATTGCCAATTGGATACCATGCAATGGTGAGGATTCTGGAGAAAATGCGGGAACTTTCAAGTTGAGATGCCAGAAATTTCCGACCGGTATGTTGACGACTATTGAATAGTGGTTGAGAAATGACTATGATGCCGGTTGACAATTTAACGTACTTAGCAAGGATGATCCCGGTATGCGCTACAGCCGTATGCGGTTTTCCCACAAAATATTTCTGATAACGCTTTTCACCATCGTGCTTGTCGGTTTCACAGTACTCAGGACTCCCTCCGTTACCGATAGTCCAGCCGCATCACCGGAAGACAAGGCCAAAGAGGACCTGTCACGGGTGGAATATCCAAGCTTGAAAAACATCAAATGGCATGCACATTTTATAGAACCACAGCAATCTCTTGAATCACTATTTGGGGCTGACTGGGTTCTGGTGGCCCGTTTTAATCGTGTTGACCGCCGCCATATCTACCCAGGCATGACAATCAAAGTCCCCGATAACATGGCGGATATTCGCACTTATACGCCACTCCCGCATTTCTACCAGCCAGCCGCACGCCATGAAAAGTACATCCTGGTCGATGTAACCGAGCAATGGCTCGGCGCCTATGAGCATGGCAAACTGATCTTTTCAACTCCGGCCGCGACCGGTAAAGAAACGACAGAAACCCCCATCGGTATGTTTAGCATATCAGCCCGCGACCTCCACCACACTTCGTCACTCTATAAAACAGCCAATGACGAGGAACAGTACCCGATGGACAACGCCCTCCGTTTTCACATCGGAACGGATAATGTCTCCTACTGGCTGCATGCACGGGATCTGCCCGGCCACCCAGCATCACACGGCTGCATCGGCCTGTTTGACGAAGAGATGCAAAAGCGCGTGTTTGACACACCGCAGCAACCGGTGCTGAAAGATTCACAGAAGCTGTACAACTGGGCGGCAGGGGAAGAAGAGTACGAAGATGACAGCGGGGAGGCAGAGGAATTGGAAGACGGACCGATTGTCGAGGTGCGCGGCGGCCTGCCCCGCTATCTGGACAGGCCACCGCTACAAAAATAGTTTTTACATCAAAATCATCCTTACTTGGCAAGCCACTTCGCAACGTCTTTGGCATGATAGGTTATGATAATATCAGCCCCTGCCCGTTTGAAAGCGGTCATTGTTTCCAGCACCACCCGCTCCTCCTCTATCCAACCCCGCTCTGCAGCTCCTTTGACCATGCTGTATTCGCCAGAGACATTGTAGACTGCCAGCGGCAAATCAAACTCGTTGCGCAAATCACGCAAAATATCAAGATATGGCAGGCCCGGCTTCACCATAATTATGTCAGCCCCCTCTTCGATATCTGCAGCAGCCTCAAGCAGCGCCTCACGACGGTTGGCCGGGTCCATCTGGTAGCTGCGGCGATCACCGAACTGAGGCGTAGATTCAGCCGCTTCCCGAAATGGGCCGTAATAGCCGGAAGCATATTTGACCGCATAGCTCATGATCGGGGTCGCATCATAGCCATTCTCATCAAGGATTTCACGGATGGCACCCACCCGCCCATCCATCATGTCTGACGGAGCTACCATATCAGCCCCCGCTTGCACGTGAGAAAGAGCTTCTCGCGCCAACAGCTCCAACGTTGAGTCGTTGTCAACATCACCGTTTTTGATAATTCCGCAGTGGCCATGGTCGGTATATTCACACATGCAGACATCGGTGATTACTGCCAGTCCCGAAACTTCTTTTTTCAGCGCGCGAATCGTTTCCTGAATGATACCGGTATCGGAGTAAGCGTCACTGCCGACTGCATCTTTGGTCTCCGGGATGCCAAACAACAATACGGCCGGAATCCCAAGATCATGGACCTCTTTGGCCTCGGCGACAATATTTTCTATGGATTGCTGGTAGATGCCCGGCATAGAAGAAATTTCTTTGCGAATTCCGCTGCCGAACGCTGAGAACATTGGATAGACAAGATCGTTAACTGAAAGGGATGTCTCTCGGACCATCCGGCGAAAGGTTTCACTGCCTCTAATCCTGCGGGCACGGAACTGTGGAAAAAACATGGTCGATCCTCCTTGATGTACGGCATATTGTGCTATTTATTTGCCGGTAGTACGGCTTGGACAGAGTAATGCAGGCTGAATAAAATTGCAATATTTTACCCTATTACTTGCATCCTTCCAAATATGAGATATATTTTCTTTTGTTGGAGTTTATTATTTCTATATTGCTTGCAACAAACAGGACAAGAATGGTATTAAACTAGCAGTCAAATCCATTTAAAGGAGGAAGAAACATGAAAAAAGTAATCGGAAGTATTCTGACGGCCTGCCTGATAGCCTCTACTTCAGCAGCTTTCGGAGCTGTTAAAGAAGGCACTTTTTCGGTAACACCGCTAGTAGGCGGCTATGTATTCGATGATGACCAGAATATTGATACGAGCCTGATACTGGGAGCGCGGGCTGGATACAACTTAACCAAAGCCATCGGCATTGAAGCCCTGTATGACTACGTTAAGCAATCAAATACTTCTATGCATCGTTATGGGGGACAGGTTCTCTACCACTTTTTTCCGGACAGTGTACTCGTTCCATACCTTGCCGCCGGTTATTCCGGTGTAGATTTTAATGGCACAGCTATACCAGATACCCATGGGACCTTCGACTACGGGGCGGGCGTCAAATACTTTTTGACTGAAGACCTTGCCGTTCGCGGTGATGTCCGTCACCTTCTTTACAAATACGACTCAAACACATTTCATAATCTGGAATTTACACTTGGAGCCTATTTCCAGTTTGGTGCAGCTGCGCCGGCAATGAAAGCAATTACTGCGGAACCTGAACCGGTTAAAGTCGTTGCTGCACCCGCACCGGCACCGGTCATCGTGCCAGTACCAGTTCCGGCTCCTCCAGCAGATTCCGACGGTGATGGAGTTATTGATCCTCTCGATAAATGTCCAGGGACACCACGAGGTGTGGCTGTTGACAGCAACGGCTGTCCGCTTGATTCTGACAAAGACGGAGTACCTGACTATCTTGACAAGTGTCAAGGAACTCCAGCCGGTGTAGCAGTTGATAACAAAGGCTGTCCAATCGATTCAGACAACGACGGAGTTGCAGATTACCTGGATAAATGCCCCGGGACACCTGCAGGAGTGGCTGTAAACGCTAATGGCTGCCCAGTAGAAGCGACCAAGAAATTCTGTGATAAGCCAACCACTATTGCTGTCTTTTTTGACACCAACAAAGCAGACGTTAAGGCTAATTACCATTATGAGCTTGATAAATTAGGCAATTTCCTTAAAGAATTCCCCAGCTCAAAGGGAACCATAGAAGGATATACAGACGCAGATGGCAGCAAATCAGCAAACCTGAAATTATCACAGGCACGTGCTGATAACATACGGAACTACATCATAAATAAATTTGGAATAGACAGAAGTCGTATTTCTGCCAAAGGCTATGGACCAGAGAAACCGGTTGCATCTAACAAAACAGCAGCAGGCAAAGCAAAGAACCGCCGCACAGAAGCCGTTTTCAGCTGCGAGTAAACAGGCTACAATAATGGCATAATAAAAGAGGGCCCTTCCGGTGATATCAGGAAGAGCCCTCTTTTTGTTCTGGCAATGTCAGGGAAACCTATTTTTTGCGGCGATCCATCAATGAGATTACTTTGGGTGCTCCACCCTCCTGGCGAATTTTTTTCGCACGCTCAATTTCAGCCTTTTCCTTCTCAACTCGTTCCAATTCGACCGGAGAGACCACATCCTCCAAGCGAAGCGGCGTACCCCCCATAGTAAAATCGGCGCCTTCGATTTGGAGATCATCAAGAATCCAGGTAAAAACCTGCATAGGAAACGTAAGGACAAGCAATGTGACTTGCCACCAACCGGGCTTAACGTCAGGGATAATCTCCTCAACACGGGCATAGAAGCCCGGTTTATTGTCTACATGAATAAGTACCAGGTCATTAATAGTCGCCATTTTACTGTGCCTTTGCATTTTCAGTTTGGATTTATTTCTGTCTTGTTGCCCAGAGCAATAGAGGAGTTCCCAGCAGCTCTCCTGTCAGACTTGAAGCCTTCCGGATACATTCTCGCAGATCCTGTTCTAATTCAGCGAGAATCAATCGGTCTTGCGGTGGCAACTTCTGTTCGATTGCATCGCAAATGAATAAGACACAGTCCGCAGGGCGAAGCCCGGGTTTCATGGTACAGCCGGTATCAGTCCCATAAGGGCAGAGCGGTTTTTGAGAAAACTCTGCGGACGCTGAAATTTCTGCTACGACAAGCGCAAGTGCATCGAAGACATTTATCCGATATTTGCCGTTAAGGCAACATTGCCCCTCACATTCTCGACATACAGAATCAGCGTCAACATTCGCAACCACCGCAGCAAAAGCTTCTTTTGCCTTCCGATAGCAGGTTAATAGCTGTGTCAACGCCAGTCCTGTTACCACGGGTAAATCTGCAAGCAGAGCTTTAATGCGTAAAGTACCGAGAGTCCACAACTGCTGATCTTCCACTTAAAAACCTGCTTTGCTCTTTGTTAATATTGGTTGAAGCAGTCCGTAAGCCGGGTTCTGTTCCCGAGTCGGGTTACCCCTTCTCGGGCGATGGTCATTCATCTGGGTATACCGTTACCGGCAACCTCAAGCAACCAACCCGGAGGCACGGGCGGGCCACCCTTAACGCCCCCCTATTTGGTCTTGCTCCTGACGGGGTTTACCTGGCATCTG